>JAKDNM010000159.1 GCA_030456445.1 Hyphomicrobiales bacterium | reverse complement strand
TTGTTTGAGCATGATCTTTTCGGAAAACCGGTTCCCATTTTTCAGGATCATACTCCAGAGCATTTCCACTTTTCTCCGAATCGCGGAACCGCTCTATCATATTGTTTTCACGCAATTCCGGACGGAAAACCGGTTCCCACTTTTCCTGGAATTGCTCTAGCGGTTCGCGGTCGGCATGCCGCTCTGTGTCAGATCCGGAACGCCCGAGAGGCCCCGGACCATCTGTCCGATGAACGTCGTCTCCCTGCCGCCCGTCGGCGTCGTGCGCGAGACGAAGTCGAACAGCTTGCCGTCCTTCAGGCCGTAATTGGCGATTCTGGCGACGCGGTCGTCATCCCCGAAATAGATGGCGAGGACATTCTGCGAGACGATATGCAGGTTCTGGAATTCCGCCCGGCGCGCCCGCTTCTGCGAGATGTAGTAATAGACCTCATTGCCGAAGGTCGCGGTCGTCGAAGGCGTGCCGAGCGCAAGCAGGACCTGCTCGCGGCTGGAACCGACCGGCACCTGATCGAGCATCTGCTGGTCGATGACGTAGCCCTTGGTGAACGTCTCGTGGCCGTTGAAGGTCGACATCACGTTGTTGGTGCATCCGGCGAGCGCCAGCGGGGCAAGCGAAAAAGCCGCGACCAGGGCACCGCGCCGCCATTTTCTCTTGAAATTTGTCTGCTGCAACGACAACTCCCCGCTATCAATGCGCCGCTTCGCCTTGCGGCGGGGCGCGAAACCGGTAAACCAGCTTTGGCTCCGATGCAACCGAGCGAAGGCAGCCAATCGTGCGGAAAGGAAAAAGCCGGGCATGTTCTCACGGTTTTTCAGATCGAACCGGCGAACCAACCGGGCCGTTACAGACGTCCTTTACGGAGAGATCGTGGCGGCGGCGCGGCAACCTCTTTTTTATGCCGTGTATAATGTGCCGGACACGCCGCTCGGCCGATTTGAGATGCTGTCGCTGCATATGTTCCTGATCCTCCACCGCCTGCGCGCGGAAAAGGGCGCGGCGCAGGAGGTCGCGCAGGAACTGACCGACGAATTCTTCATGGACGTCGATCATTCGCTGCGGGAACTCGGCATTGGCGACCACGGCATCCCGCGGCGGGTGAAGAAACTCGGCAGGATGTTTTACGGAAGGGCGGCGGCCTACGGGCAGGCACTGGACCAGAACGACGGTATCGCCCTGGCGAGCGCCTTGAGGCGCAACGTGCGTCCGGATGTGGAAGCGTGGCCGGAAGCGGAGCGAATGGCCGATTATACGCTCGGCGCCTGGGAACATGTCGCGAAAGCCGGCGCGGACGCGTTCTCTTCGGGCACCTTCCGCTTCGAACGGCCCGAAGCGCTGGAGCAGGCGCAATGAGCGCGGCGGCGAAAAGCCCTGTATCCTTCAGAGCGAGCGTCATGCGGCTTCCGAAGAAGGGCATGCCCGTTACGATCGATGCTAGCCTTGAACAACGGGCTTCGCTGGCGCGGGAGCATGGGCTGCTCGACGTGAGGAAATTCCATGCCGTCCTGGTGGTTTCCCCCTGGAAGCGCGACGGCGTGTCGGTTTCGGGCTGTGTCGAAGGGGACATCGTGCAGGAATGCATTGTCACGCTGGAGCCGGTCGACGCCCGTATCGAGGAAGAAGTCTGGGCCGTTTTCATTCCCGAGGGTTCCAATCTCGGCCGGGACGACCGGTTTTCGGCAGGCGAGGTGATTCTCGATCCCGAAGGCCCCGATGCTCCGGAAAGCTTTTCCGGTACGCAGATCGATGTGGGGGCGCTCGCCGAGCAGTTCTTTGCGCTGGGGATCGACCCTTATCCGCGAAAGGAAGGGATTGAGCCCTTCCCAAAGGCTGATGTAGAGGAAGACAGCCAGCCTTTGGGAACATTGGCGGAAAAGCTGGCTGTCTTGAAGCGAAAGGGCTGAAAACCGGCCAGCGTCCGCGAAAGTTGGTTGTGCCCCGCCTCAAAACGACTATTTTCGCCACACTTCACCATACCGGTTCCCGCCGGGAGAGACGAGAAAAGCCGCGTGACCAGGATTTCCATCGACGCCATGGGAGGCGACCACGGCCCCGAAGTGGTGTTGTCCGGCTTGAAGAAGGTTGTGGGGCGCCGTCCCGACATCCGGTTTGTCGTTTTCGGGCGCCGGGAAGTGATCGATCCTATCCTGGAGACCATGCCGTCGCTCAAGGCCGTCAGTGAAGTCGTGCATTGCGAGGTGGCGGTCGGCTCGGACGAGAAGCCGAGCCAGGCGCTGCGTCACGGCCGTGGGAAGTCGTCCATGTGGCGGGCGATCGAAGCCGTCAAGGACGGGCGGGCCGAGGTCTGCGTGTCCGCCGGCAATACCGGCGCCTTGATGGCGATGTCGAAATTCTGCCTGCGCACCATGGCGGGGATCGACCGGCCGGCGATCGCGGCGATCTGGCCGAACCTGCGCAGCGAAAGCATCGTGCTCGATGTCGGCGCGACGATCGGGGCCGACGCGCGCCAGTTGATCGATTTCGCCATACTGGGCGCGGCGATGGCGCGCTCCATCTTCGATATACAACGGCCGACCGTCGGTCTCCTGAATATAGGGGTGGAGGAGATCAAGGGTCAGGAAGAGGTGAAGGAAGCCGGGCGCCTGCTGCGCGAAGCCGACATGAAGTCGATGCAGTATCAGGGGTTCGTTGAAGGTGACGATATCGGCAAAGGCACCGTGGACGTGGTGGTAACCGAGGGTTTTTCGGGCAATATCGCGCTGAAAACGGCGGAGGGCACGGCGCGGCAGATCGCCGAATACCTGCGCGCCGCGATGAGCCGAACGCTGCTTGCGCGCATCGGATACGTGCTTGCCAAGGGCGCGTTCGACCGCCTGCGTGAAAAGATGGACGTGCGCAAGACCAATGGCGGCGTGTTCCTCGGGCTGAACGGCCTTGTGGTGAAGAGTCACGGCGGCACCGACGCAGAAGGCTTTGCCGCCGCCGTGGAACTGGCCTACGACATGGCGCGGCGGGACCTTCTCGGCCGCATCCGGCACGACTTTGGGCTTTTCCATGGCGGCCAGCCCGGTATTGCGGCCGGCGCGCCGATGAACGAGGCCACCGGCACGATACGTCATGCCGGTTAGGATGCTTGCAACATGATCAGATCCGTCGTTCGTGGAGTCGGTTGCGCCCTGCCGCGCCGCTCCATGAAGAATTCCGAGTTCGAGGCGATCGTCGACACGTCCGACGAGTGGATCGCGCAACGCACGGGCATCCGCGAACGGCGCATCGCCGACGCCGACGAGACGACGGCATCGCTCGGAGAGGCTGCCGCGCGCGCGGCGCTGGACAGTGCCGGGCTCACGCCGGCCGATATCGACCTCATCGTGCTGGCCACGTCTACGCCGAACAACACATTCCCCGCCACCGCCGTGGAGATTCAGGAACGGCTCGGCATGCGGCATGGCTTCGCCTTCGACATGCAGGCGGTGTGCAGCGGTTTCGTCTACGCCGTCACCACCACGGACCTTTACCTGCGCGGCAGACAGGCGAAGAGGGCGCTTGTCATCGGGTCGGAGACTTTTTCCCGTATCCTCGACTGGACCGACCGCGGTACCTGCGTCCTGTTTGGAGACGGCGCCGGTGCAATCGTCCTGGAAGCGTCCGAAGGGCAGGGAACGATCGCCGATCGGGGCGTCCTGGCGGCAAGCCTGCGTTCCGATGGAGCGCACAAGGAAAAACTCTATGTCGATGGCGGGCCGTCCACCACCGGCACGGTCGGCCATCTGCGCATGGAGGGACGCGAAGTCTTCAAGCATGCCGTGACCATGATCACCGACGTGATCGAGGACGTTTTCCAGCGGGCCGGGATTACCGCTGCGGAACTCGACTGGTTCGTGCCGCACCAGGCGAACCGGCGCATCATCGACGCCTCGGCTAAAAAGCTTGGCATCGCCGGGGAGAAGGTGGTTGTGACCGTCGACCGTCACGGCAACACGTCGGCCGCCTCTGTGCCGCTGGCGCTGAGCGCCGCCGTCAGCGACGGCAGGATCAGGAAGGGCGACCTCGTTCTCCTCGAAGCGATGGGCGGCGGCTTCACCTGGGGCGCGGTTTTGCTGCGCTGGTGACGAGCGAACGCGAAACGTTTCGGAATCGACGGCCGGCAGCGGTGTGACCACGTCCGGTGGACCGCCGGCCCAAGCAGAGTTCCAAGCTAAGTCCTTGACCTTCCGGGCTCGATTTCTTAACGTCCGTTTTTCTTTTTGCGGCGTTCATGTTTCAGCACGGTTAGGTGGTCGGATGGGGGCAAAGACTTTGACGCGAGCCGACCTCGCTGAAGCTGTCTATCGCAAGGTCGGGCTTTCGCGGACAGAATCCGCGCAACTGGTCGAGATGGTCATCGACGAGATATGCGACGCGATCGTCCGTAGCGAGACCGTCAAGCTGTCGTCTTTCGCGACCTTCCAGGTGCGCGAGAAGAACGAGCGCATCGGCCGCAATCCCAAGACCGGGCAGGAAGTGCCGATTCTTCCACGCAAGGTCATGACCTTCAAGGCATCCAATGTGCTTAAGCAGCGCATCCTGGGCGCCCACAAGAACGGAAAAGCCGGCGGCGGCCAGTAGAAGCCTGACGCTTCCTTTGCTGGAGGCAATCCGCCGGCTCCCCGCGAAATGTTCCCGGTCGAACGTTTTGTCCCACGCTTTGCCGTTACCGTCCTATCTGCTTTCGCTGCCTTTCGTTTTGCCGTATAAAGAACAGAAAACGAAAGGGGAGGACGTCAGTCATGTACCTGCCGCCTCGGCATACCGAAATCGTACGGATGGCGAAGGACCATGGCCGGGTGCTGGTCGAGGCGCTGGCGTCCCATTTCGGTGTCACCCCGCAGACGATCCGCAAGGATCTGAATGAGCTTTGCGAGCAGCACCTGCTTACCCGCATCCACGGCGGGGCACTGTTCCCGGCCGGCATCGAGAACATGGAATACGAGGCGCGGCGCAAGATCGCCGCCACCGAGAAGGAGGCGATCGGGCAGGCCGCCGCGCGCCTCATCCCCGACAACTCCTCCCTTTTCGTCAATATCGGGACGACGACCGAGGCCGTGGGCAACGCGCTTCTCGATCATGGCGGCCTCATGGTCATCACCAACAACATCAACGTCGCCAACCGGATGCGCATCTACCCGTCGATCGAGGTGGTGATCGCCGGCGGCGTCGTGCGCGGGTCGGATGGCGGCATCGTGGGCGAGGCGGCGGTCGACTTCATCAAGCAGTTCAAGGTCGATTATGCGGTGATCGGCACCTCGGCGATCGACCATGACGGCGCCCTTCTCGATTTCGATTTTCGCGAGGTGAAGGTTGCGCAGGCGATCATCGCCAATGCCCGCCATGTGATCCTCGTTTCGGATTCGACCAAGTTCGAGCGCACCGCGCCTGTTCGCATCGGCCACCTCTCGCAGGTGAACACCTTCATCACGGACCGCTGCGACGTTCCCGCGATCCGCCGCATCTGCGAGGATGCCGATGTGCGGCTGATCGAGACCGCGCGGGAAAGCGGGATGGCCGAGGCGGGTTGAGCCCCGGCTGTTTCAATCCGGGACGCGCGTGCTGGCACGAAAATCGCATCGCTACTCCGGCAAAGAGGAGTGCTTCGTGATGGCTGCCAGAAAGAAAGTTTCCGAAAGCCCGCCCGGCGCGGACCATGCCGAACGCAGGTCTCAGCCGAGACGCCGCGTGCTGAAAGGCGCGATCATACGCTTCAACAAGGGATATGGCGCGTTCGAGTGTGTCGTGCGCAATCTGTCCGAAAGCGGGGCGAAGCTGACATTCGGCGAGACATCGGCCATTCCCGTCGCCTTCGACCTGAAGATCGCAGGCGACGAGCAGGTACGCCCAGCGCGCATCCGCTGGCGCTCACCCGATTCGGTCGGCGTCTCCTTCGCCTGAGACTATGCAGCAAGCGGCCGGCCCATCAACGGGCCGGCCGCCGCTGATCAATCATAGGGCGAGTAACACTCTTGCCTCGGCCCGTGGTAGGGCTGGAATGTATTGTCGTAGGCCCGGTAGGAGCGGTAGCGATCGTAGCACCACTGGATGTGGGCATCGTTCATGCGGATCCCTGTCCGATAGACTGGGCGGCTCCGGTAGATTACGCGGGGCCGATAGTAGGGCCTGTAATACGGGTCGTCATAATAGGGGCGGGCCAGCGCGCCGCCGATGATCGCCCCGCCGATTATGCCGGCGCCGATCGCCGCGCCGGGCCCCCAGCCGCCGCGATGGTGCCAACCACCTCCGTGATGCCATCCGCCGTGGCGATGCCAGTCACGCGCCGAGGCTTCGTTGCCGGTTGTCGCCAGCATGCCCGCCGCCAGCGCTGCGGAGCAGGCCAGGGCCATGAGTTTTTTCATGACACATCTCCTTCAAAAAGCGCCCTTCCAACCACATTCTCGGCTCCGGAGCCTCTTCAGCGGCCATGCGCGCGGAAGTTGCCTGTCGCGCGGGAATATGGGTAAGGCTGTTCTTGAACGCGAATCGTGTCCAAAAGTTGCCTCGGGGGCGAATGTTCGGCCGTTGCAACAGGCTCCCTGAGCGAGGATAAGCCGGGGGCAACGCATCCATCCGATAATAAAAGCCGGAATTCGACTTCATGTCTTTGCGCCTCGCCACCTTCAATATCGAAAACCTGATGAACCGGTTCGATTTCTCCGGCTACCGGAACGAACTGCATCAGGACCGCAGCCTGGCGCTCTACGAGATAAGAGACGAAGCCGAATACAAGCTGCTTGAACAGGCGCGCGCCGTCGCCACCGCCGACGACACGCGGCAGTTGACGGCGCTGGCGATCGCCGCCGCCCGCGCCGACATAATCTGCCTGCAGGAAGTCGACAATCTGGAGGCGCTGAAGGCGTTCGAATACGGCTATCTCTTCAAGATGGTCGGCAGCGGCTATCGCCAGAAGGTGATCACGCCCGGCAATGACAGCCGCGGCATCGACGTGGCGCTCCTGATGCGGCCGGAAACGCGCGACGGCCAGCCGATCGAATTCGTCCGGATGACCAGCCACGCCACGCTGACCTTCGAGGAGATGGACCTTTATCTGCCGGGCTTGGCCGAACTCAACATCCAGCCGCAGGACCGGATTTTTCGCCGGGACTGCCTCGAGGTCGATATACGGGTCGGCGGGCGGCCGCTGACGCTCTACCTCGTCCATCTCAAGTCGATGGGCGGTTTCCGCAACGGCGTTCCGGGCCGCGAGGCGACCATGCCTGTTCGCATCGCCGAGGCGAAGGCGGTGCGGCGGATCATCGAGCGCCGCTTCGGCGCCGACCATGTTGCGGCCAAAAACTGGGCGGTCTGCGGCGACTTCAACGATTATCGCGAGCGGCTCGTCATCGGTGGCGACGACATTGCCGGTTACACGTTCACGCCGGCGGAGGAAGATGCCGTCTCCTCGGTGGACATATTGCTCGAAGGCGGCTTCAGCGAGAATGTCGTGGCGCGCCGGCCCGTCCTCGACCGCTGGACGCTCTATCACACGCGCGGGCCGGAGGAGCGGCATCTGTGCCAGCTCGACTATATCTTGCTGTCGCCGGCGCTTTCGCGCGCGAACGCCTCGGCGGTGCCAGACATCATCCGCGCCGGCCAGCCCTGGCGAACCCCGTTCCCGCCCGGTCAGCAAGTCGAACGCTACCCGCGCACCGGCTGGGACCGCCCGAAGGCGTCGGACCATTGCCCGGTGGCCGTGACGCTCGACATTGCCTGAGCGCAAGGAAGCCTATGCCCTTCGACCTGCCCCGCGATGCCATCGTGCCCGTCAGCGCCGCCATGGTCCGGCTGGATCCCGGCCCGCATCCCTTCGAACGGGACAACGGGGCTGCCATCGACGAGAATTGGCGGGCTGAAACAGCCGCCAACCCGGCCCTTTTCGACGGCAAGGTCGTTCTTCTCTCCAGTCTGACCTACGCCGATGGCAGGCTCGACGGGCTCTGCAATGTCGTCCGCTTCGCCACCTTCATGCTCTGGCGCAAGACGCGGCCGCTCAGTTCGGCCGAACACGCCTACGCGCATGCGATGCCGGTGACGAGCGACAATGCGCTGATCCTCATCCGCATGGCCGGCCACACGGTGAATGCCGGCCGCGCCTATTTCGC
>JAKDNM010000158.1 GCA_030456445.1 Hyphomicrobiales bacterium | reverse complement strand
TGGCGCACCCGACAGGATTCGAACCTGTGACCTCTGCCTTCGGAGGGCAGCGCTCTATCCAGCTGAGCTACGGGTGCGCTCTTGCCGGCGCTTGAAGCGCCGGGCCGGTGTCCGCTGTTTAGCGGATGAGAGGGGTCGCTTCAATGAGGAATCGCTCCGGCGGCATTCATCAGGAACGGCTATCCGCGAACAGGCGCAAGCCGCATACCTGCGCGTCTGGTTCACGCCGATGAGGACGGCCGCTTATTTGTCGATGCCGCCCCAGATCGCTTCCGCGGTCTTCACCACGAGGTCGAGCTTCCGCTTCTGGTCGTCTTCCGTGATCTTGTTGCCTTCCTCGGTGGAGGCGAAGCCACATTGCGGGGCGATGCCGAGCTGCCCGATATCGGCAAATTTCGCCGCCTCGTCGAATTTGCGCTTCAGATCGTCGAGATTCTCGAGATCGCCTGTCTTGGTGGTGATGAAGCCCGGCATCACGCGCTTCTTGCCCTTCGGCAGGAGCCTGAGCGGCGCCAGCCCGCCGGCGCGGTCGGTATCGTACTCCATGAAATAGAGGTCGATGCCGGTCTGGTTGAAGATGGCGTCGGCGGCCGGGTCGTAGCCGCCTTCGGCAACCCAGGTGGACTGGAAATTGCCGCGGCACATATGCATGGCGATCAGCATGTCGTCGGGCCGGTCGGCGATCGCGTCATGCATCATCTTCGCATAGCGCCCGATGAGATAGTCCGCATCCAGCCCTTCGGCGGCCTTCTGGGCGCGGATCTTCGGATCGCACAGATAGGCGAAATAGATGTCGTCCATCTGCAGATAGCGGCAGCCCGCGTCGTAGAAAGCCTTCACCGCCTTGGCGTAGGTTTTGGTTATGTCGGTGAAAAGCGCCTCGGCATCCTGATATTCCTTCGGATGGATATCGGCCTTCGCCGTGCGGAAATGACAGACGCTCGGTCCGGGTATGGAAATCTTCGGCACCACGCCGGTGACCGATTTCAGATAGCGGAAATGGTCGAGCATGGGGTGATCTTCGGGAAAATCGAGCTTCTCCGCGATCGTCGGGAAGATCGGGCGCAGCTTGACGCCATGGAAAGCGACGCCTTCTTCGGCGTCGCGCTCGACCAGTTCCAGCCCCGTCAGGCCGCCCATGAAGTCGTAGTGCCAGAAAGAGCGGCGGTATTCGCCGTCGGTCACCGCCATCAGGCCGGCATTCTCCTGCACCTTGACAACGTCGCGGATGGCCTCGTCCTCGACCGCCTTCAGTTCCTCCCCGTCGATGCTCTTATCATCGAGGAAGGCCTTGCGCGCCGCCTTCACCGAAGCCGGCCTCAGGAGGCTGCCGACATGATCTGCTCGGAAGGGCGGTGTGGGCATGGTCTTTCTCCTCGATGTCCGTGACATTCTCGCGAGCCCTTTCGTATGGCTGTCGGGCAGGCCGCGCAAGCCGCGATTGCGGTTCGCCGCTTTATGCCGGGTGCCGCCGCCGCTATATTGGCCGAACCCGGCATGGAGAAGACGATGAAGCGCTCGACCGTCAACCAGATCATCCGCGAGGCCGACGATTTCATCCGCTCCTTCGGCTATCTTCTGCCGCCTTTCGCCTACTGGCCGCCGGCGGAAATAAAATCGCGCAGCCGAGAGAGCGGCGGCATCGTCGCAGGCCGGCTCGGCTGGGACATCACCGACTATGGGCGTGGCGATTTCGCTGGCCTGGGTCTCTTCCTCTTCACCGTCCGCAACGGGCAGGCGGCGGACCTTAAAAAAGGCCGCGGCATGCTCTACGCGGAGAAGATCATGATCTCCCGGCGCGACCAGCTCTCGCCCATGCACCGCCATGACATCAAGGCGGAAGACATCATCAACCGCGGCGGCGGAACGCTGGCGCTGAAGCTCTATATGTCCGCGCCCGACGGTTCGATCGACAGGCGCGCGCCGGTTTCCGTCGCGACCGACGGTGTCGTGCGGACGCTCGAACCGGGCGGCATCCTGCGGCTTGGCCCCGGCGAGAGCGTCACGCTCCTGCCCGGCGTCTGGCACGCGTTCTGGGCCGAGGAAAAGGACGTGCTGATCGGCGAGGTCTCCACGGTCAACGACGATCTGACCGACAATGTCTTCGCCGAGCCGGTCAGCCGCTTCTCGGAAGTGGAGGAGGACGAGGAGCCGCTCTATCTGCTTGTGTCCGACTACCAAAAATGGCTTGCCTGACTTAGGGTCGGGAAGCCGTTCGCGCGAGGAGGAGATCATGTCCGAAGTCGCCAGCATCGCCGCCACCCTGTTCAGGCATGTGCCGCACGGCAAGCGCGTGCTCGTCGCCATCGCCGGCGCGCCGGGCGCAGGCAAGTCGACACTTGCCGCCGCACTCGCCGAAGCGCTGGACGCGGGAGGCCACAGCGCCGCCGCCGTGCCGATGGACGGTTTTCATTATGACGACGCCGTCCTCGACCGTCTTGGTCTGCGGGCGCGCAAGGGCGCGCCGGAAACCTTCGACTTCGCCGGCCTCGAAAGCCTGCTTCAGAGGCTGAAACGCGGCGATGCAGACATCGCCATCCCGCTTTTCGACCGTTCGATAGAGCTTTCCCGCGCTGCCGCCGCTGTCGTGCCCGCCGGCACGAAGTTCGTTCTGGTTGAGGGGAACTATCTCCTTCTCGACGAGACGCCGTGGGTGAAGCTGCGGCCGCTCTTCGATTTCGCCATCTTCCTCGACGTGCCGCGTGAGGAACTCGAGCGCCGGCTTTTGCAGCGATGGGTCGAACATGGCCGCGCCGACGGCCCGGCCTGGGTTCAGTCGAACGACATGCCGAATGTCGACCGTGTCCTGACGAAACGGCTGTCGGCCAATCTCGTGGTGCAGGCGATGGTGAGCGACGCGGCCTGAAACCGGAAGCTGGAATTGGTAACGCCTTGCTGGTAGAAGGCTCCCGTTTTCCGGGCACAGCAAAGGAAAAGTGATGGCTGCCGGCAAGGATGCGCGCAGGGCTAAAGCCAGCCGCGCGACGAAGGAAACCGAAATCAGCGTCGCCGTCGACCTCGACGGCGCGGGCCGTTCCGACATCGCTACCGGGATCGGCTTCTTCGACCATATGCTGGAGCAGCTTTCGCGCCATTCGCTGATCGACATGACGATCAAGGCGAAGGGCGACCTGCACATAGACGACCACCACACGGTTGAGGACACCGGCATCGTGCTCGGCCAGGCAATCGCCAAGGCGCTCGGCGAGCGGCGCGGCATCGCCCGCTACGCCTCGATCGACCTCGCCATGGACGAGACGCTGACCAAGGCGGCGGTGGATGTGTCCGGGCGGCCCTATCTGGTCTGGAACGTGGAGTTTTCCTCACCGAGGATCGGCACGTTCGACACGGAGCTTGTGCGCGAGTTCTTCAACGCGCTTGCCCAGCATGCCGGCGTCACGCTGCATGTGCTCAACCATTACGGCGCCAACAACCACCACATCGCCGAGACCTGCTTCAAGGCGGTGGCGCGGGCGTTGCGCGCAGCGATCGAGCACGATCCGAGGCAGGCGGAAGCCATCCCTTCCACCAAGGGTTCCCTCAAAGGATAGGCCATGGCGAGCTATGTGATCTTCGAGCCGCCCGGCGCGACGCGGCGGCAGGATGCTGTCTTCGTCCGCGACGGCTTCCACTGGCTGGCGTTCCTCGTGCCCTTCTTCTGGTTCCTCTGGCACCGGCTGTGGCTGGAAGCCGGGCTGATCTTCGCCGCCATGGTCGGGCTGATCGCGCTGGAAGGGGTGGAGGGCATGCCGGGCATCGTGGCGCCGGTCTCGCTGCTGCTGTCGCTCGGTCTCGGCTTCGAGGCGCCGGCACTGTGGATGGCGGCGCTGAGAAGGCGCGGCTGGCGCGAATGGGGCGTGGTCGAGGCCGACGGGCGCGACGCGGCGGCAATCCGTTATCTGGCGGATGCGGATCTGGAACCGGCGCCGCCCCAGCCTTTCAGCGCCTCCGCCGCATCATCGTCCGAGACAAGCAGGCGCCCCACCGGCGCCGTGCCCGCGCTCGGGCTCTTCAATTATCCAGGTCGTCACTGACATGCGCGTCGCCATCATCGATTACGGTTCGGGCAATCTGCGCTCGGCCACCAAGGCCTTCGAGCGGGCAAGCCGGGAGGCCGGCATCGACGCAAGAATCGAGCTTACGGCGGATGCCGGGCGCGTGCGCGGGGCCGACCGCATCGTGCTGCCGGGCGTCGGTGCCTATGCCGATTGCCGCGCCGGGCTCGACGCCGTGCCGGGCATGGTCGAGGCGCTCGAGGAGGCGGTGACGCATAAGGCCCGGCCCTTCCTCGGCATCTGCGTCGGCATGCAGTTGATGTCGGAGCGCGGGCTGGAAAAGACGGTGACCAGGGGCCTCGGCTGGATCGCGGGAGATGTCAAGGAGATCAAGCCTGCCGACCCGGCGCTGAAAGTGCCGCAGATCGGCTGGAACACGCTTCGCCTGATGCGCGACCATCCGCTTTTCGCCGGCATCCCGACAGGCGAGAAAGGACTGCACGCCTATTTCGTGCATTCCTACCATCTCGACGCGAAGGACGAGGGCGATGTGCTGGCGCTCGCCGACTATGGCGGGCCGGTCATGGCGGCGGTGGCGCGCGGCAACATGGCCGGCACGCAGTTCCATCCCGAGAAGAGCCAGGCCCTCGGCCTGGCCTTCATCGCCAATTTCCTGAAATGGAAGCCGTAGGAGGAAAGAATGAGCAAGAAGGGCTATTGGCTGGCTTTCGTCGATATCGACGACCCTGAGGCCTACGCGAAATATGTTGCGGCGAACGCCGTCGCCTTCGAGAAATATGGCGCGAAATTCCTTGTGCGCGGCGGGCAGCATGAGGATCCCGAGCAGCATACGGGCGGCAAGGTCGTGGCTATCGAATTCGATTCCTACGAAACGGCAAAAGCCTGCTACCACTCGCCGGAATATCAGGAAGCGCTGAAGCTGCGCCTTATCTGCTCCAAAGGCCGGATCGCCATCGTGGAAGGTGTTTAGCCGGCTTTCTTGGCCGAGCGGAGATAGCTGAACCGTGATCCTCTTTCCCGCCATCGATCTCAAGGACGGAAAATGCGTGCGCCTCAAGCTCGGCGACATGGCGACCGCGACCGTCTACAATGAAGATCCGGCCGCGCAGGCCCGCGCCTTCGAGGAGCAGGGTTTTCGGTGGCTGCATGTGGTCGATCTGAACGGCGCCTTCGCCGGCAAGTCGGTCAATGGCGAGGCTGTCGGCGCGATCCTCAAGGCGACGAAAAGCCCGGTGCAACTCGGCGGCGGCATCCGCACAATCCCACAGATAGAAGACTGGCTCGATCGCGGGCTGGCTCGCGTCATTCTCGGCACGGTCGCGGTGCGCGATCCGGAACTGGTGCGCGACGCCTGCCGGAAATTTCCCGGCCGGATCGCCGTCGGCATCGACGCGCGCGGCGGCAAGGTGGCGGTCGAGGGCTGGGCGGAAGCCTCCGAACTCGGCGCCGTCGAACTGGCGAAAAAGTTCGAGGGGGCCGGCGTAGCCGCCATCGTCTATACCGACATCGACCGCGACGGCGTGCTTTCCGGCATCAACTGGGATGCGACCATCGAACTGGCCGATGCGGTCTCGATACCCGTCATCGCCTCGGGCGGACTTGCCTCGCTCGACGACATAAGGCGCATGACCATGCCGGACGCGCAAAAGCTCGAAGGCGCGATCTCCGGCCGTGCGCTCTATGACGGCCGTATCGACCCGAAAGAGGCGCTGGCGATCCTGAACGGACACGCCTGAGACGCCCGCGGCGCATAGCTTACATCCATCCGATTTGGCCATGACATCGCCACCTTGCCGTGCCATAAGGTCGGCCTGAGAGACAGGGGCGTCCGTCGCGAGGCGGGCTGAGATGCACCCTTCGAACCTGAACCAGATCATGCTGGCGGAGGAAGTCACTCGGGGCTGGCCTGAACGACCGAATGCCCCGTGACCGCCCCGCCGAAAGGGGCGAATATGACAAACGGAAATTCCATTCGAGATATTCCCTTGGGCAGCCTGCTCGATGAGATGCGGCAGGCATCCCCGCTCGTGCAATGCATCACCAATTACGTCGCGATGAACATTGCGGCCAACGTGCTTCTGGCAGCGGGCGCGTCGCCGGCGATGGTGCACGCCGAACGGGAAGCCGGCGAATTTGCCCAGATCGCCGGTGCACTCACCGTCAATATCGGCACGCTGTCGCCGGACTGGGTAGCCGGCATGCGCCGGGCGGCGGACGGTGCGAACGAGGCCGGCAAGCCGTGGGTGCTCGACCCGGTGGCACACTTCGCCACCGCCTACCGGCGCGACACGGTCGCCGGCCTGCTGGCGCTGCGGCCGGCCATCATCCGCGGCAACGCTTCAGAGATCATCGCGCTTGCCGGCGGAACGAGCGCGGGGCAAGGCGTCGACAGCGGCGATACCGTCGCGAGCGCGGAAGCCTCGGCGCTGGCGCTTTCCCGCAAGACCGGCGCCACGGTCGCGGTGACCGGGACGGTCGATTTCGTCACCGACGGAAAGCGCTTTGCCCGCATCGAGGGCGGCTCGGCGCTGATGCCGCGCGTTACCGCGCTCGGCTGCTCGCTGACCTGCCTCGTCGGCGCCTTCGCCGCGATCCGGCCGGCCGATCCCTTCGCGGCAACCGTGGCCGCGCTGTCGGTCTTCGCCGTCGCGGGCGAGCGCGCCGGCCGCGTCTCGGAGGGGCCCGGTTCCTTCGGCTGGAAATTCCTCGATGCGCTGGCCGCGCTCGATCCCGCCGCCCTCGACTGCGAGGCGCGGCTTTCGGAGGCCGTGCCGGCATGAGGAAGCCGTTCGACCTCTCGCTCTATCTGGTGCTGGATCCCGACCTCTGCGGGCCGATGGGGATGGTCGAGACGACGCGCGCGGCGGTTGCCGGCGGCGTCACCATGGTGCAGTTGCGCGACAAGCATGCCTCGACCGCCGAAATGATCGAGACGGGCCGGGCGCTGAAGGCCGTGCTTGCCGGCACCGGCGTGCCGCTCATCGTCAACGATGATGTCGAGGCGGCGGTGGCGCTTCACGCCGACGGGCTGCATGTCGGCCAGGAGGATTGCGACGCGCGCTCCGCCCGCGCCCGTATCGGCCCGAACATGATCCTCGGCGTTTCGGTCGAAACGGAAGCGCTCGCTGCCGCGATCGATCCGGCGATCGTCGATTATGCCGGGGTCGGCCCGGTCTTCGCCACCCCCACCAAGCCGGATCACAAGCAGCCGGTCGGGTTCGACGGGCTGGCCCGGCTGGTCGCCGCCTCCCCCGTGCCCACGGTGGCGATCAGCGGACTGAAAGCCGAGCACGCCGCCGCGGTTCTGAGCGCCGGAGCGGACGGCTTGGCCGTCGTTTCGGCCATATGCGGCAAGCCCGATCCGCGCCGCGCGGCGGAGGAAATCTCGGAGGCCATCGCCGCCGCAAGACGCGGAATGCGGCAAGCGGTTGAGGCACGCCGATGATCCGCAACGTCCTTTCCATCGCCGGCTCCGATCCGTCCGGCGGCGCCGGCATCCAGGCCGATCTGAAGACATTCGCCGCGCGCGGCGTTTATGGAATGGCGGTCATCACGGCGCTGACGGCGCAGAACACGCGCGGCGTTTCCGGCGTCGAGGCGGTGTCGCCCGGCTTTGTCGAGGACCAGATCGAGGCGATCTTCGAGGATATACGCGTCGATGCAGTGAAGATCGGCATGATCGCCAATGCCGGCATCGGGCGCGCTGTCGCCGGCGTGCTTTCGGGCCACCAGTCCGCCCCGGTCGTGCTCGACCCGGTGATGGTCGCCAAGGGCGGTTCGGTGCTGCTCGCCCCTGACGCGGTGGAGGTGCTGACGACGCGGCTGTTGCCGCTTGCCGCGATGCTGACGCCGAACCTGCCGGAAGCCGCCGCGCTGCTGGGCGAGCCGGTGGCGACCGATCGCGCCGGGATGGCGGCGCAGGCAATGCGGTTGCGCGCGCTCGGGCCGGCTGCCGTGCTGGTCAAGGGCGGGCATCTGGAAGGCGAAGGCAGCCCCGACGTGCTGGCGACGGCGGAGGGTCTGGAGTGGTTCGAGGCCGGGCGCGTCGCCACCCGAAACACGCACGGCACCGGCTGCACGCTTTCGAGCGCCCTCGCCGCCGA
>JAKDNM010000039.1 GCA_030456445.1 Hyphomicrobiales bacterium | reverse complement strand
GGATGCCGCCGGACGCGATCTCGAAGCCGTTGCAGACGATGTCGTACTGGAACGCGAGAACCTCGAGCGGGTCGGCGTCCTCAAGAACCTCCATGCCGCCCTGCGGCATCGAGAATGGATTGTGGCCGAAATCGACCCTCTTCTCCTCCTCGTTCCATTCGTAGAAAGGGAAATCGACGATCCAGGCAAGCTCGAAACGATCGCGGTCGATGAGGTTCAGTTCTTCGCCCGCCCGCGTGCGTGCAGCACCTGCGAAAGATACGAACTTCTTCGGTATCCCAGCAACGAAGAAGGCGGCGTCTCCTTCCGCCAAACCGAGTTTCTGGCGGATCGCTTCCGTACGCTCCTCGCCGATGTTCTTCGCCAGCGGCCCAGCGCCCTCGATCTTGTCGCCTTCCTTGCGCCAAAAAATGTAGCCCAGCCCCGGCTGGCCCTCGCCCTGCGCCCATGAGTTCATGCGGTCGCAGAAAGCGCGCGATCCGCCGGTCTTCGCCGGAATGGCCCACACTTCGGCTTTCGCATCGTTGGCTAGGATGCCAGCAAAGACCTTGAAACCGGAATTGCGGAACCAAACCGAGACATCTTGCATCTCAATTGGATTGCGTAAATCCGGCTTGTCCGAACCATATTTACGCATTGCGTCACTGTAGGGGATGCGGCGAAATTCCTGAGTGACCGGCTTGCCCTCGGCGAAGGCCTCGAAGACGCCGCGGATCACTGGCTCCATGGCGGCGAACACGTCGTCCTGCTCGACGAAGCTCATCTCGACGTCGAGTTGGTAGAATTCGCCGGGCAAGCGGTCGGCGCGCGGGTCCTCGTCGCGGAAGCAGGGCGCGATCTGGAAGTAGCGGTCGAAGCCCGACACCATGATCAACTGCTTGTAGATCTGCGGCGCCTGCGGCAGCGCGTAGAAACTGCCCGGATGGATGCGCGACGGCACGAGGAAGTCGCGCGCGCCTTCCGGCGAGGAGGCGGTCAGGATCGGCGTCGAGTATTCCGCGAAGCCCGCCTCGCCCATGCGCTTGCGCACCTCGGCGATGATCTTCGTGCGTGCGACGATGTTCCTGTGCAGCGTGTCGCGGCGCAAATCGAGGAAGCGGTATTTGAGGCGGATATCTTCCGGATAATCCGGTTCGCCGAACACCGGCAGCGGCAGTTCCTTCGCCGCCGAAAGCACTTCGATCTCGCGGGCGAAAATCTCGATCTCGCCGGTCGGCAGGTTCGGGTTGACGGCCTCCGCCGCACGCGCCTTGACCTCGCCGTCGACGCGGATCACCCACTCGCCGCGCACCGTCTCGGCTATCTTGAAGGCTGGCGAATCCGGATCGGCGACGATCTGGGTCAACCCGTAATGGTCGCGCAGGTCGATAAAAAGCAGCCCGCCATGGTCGCGCACGCGATGCACCCAGCCAGACAGGCGAACGCTCTCGCCGACGTTCGCTTTCCTCAGGGCGGCGCAGGTGTGGCTGCGGTAAAGGTGCATGACGGGACTTTCCATGAAATCGTGCGGAAACGGGCGCAAGGCGCCTCGAAATTCGCGCGGAAAAGCGCATGGGGACCATCTTTTGTCAAGGTGGCGATGCGCAGCGGAGCGCCCGATAAAGGCATCGTCATAGGCGCGGCGCATGCCCACAATATCGTTTACCAGGATAGCACGCGGCGCTTTGTCTGCATCGACGGCTTCGGCGACAAGAACACCGTTCCCATCCATGAAATGTCGCATTTCGCCAACCGCTTCAAACTGAAGCGGGCGCGGTGCAGGCTGACAAAAACAATTCGCGAACTGTCGGCCTGAGCCGCAGCAACCGCGGTCGGCACTACCAATTCCGGAATGATCGGGTCATAGTGACCGGCAAGGCGGGAACGGACCATCGGGGAGCCCTGTCGATCACCTTGCTGCCCGCGACACAATCGCAACCCGGATATTCCGTTGCCGCGACGGCACGGCGCTTTGTTTGCACCGGCATCGTAAAATGATCCTCGCTGTTTCGGCAATTATCCATTTCGCGGTGCAGGTCGGCCTGATCGTGCGCGTCCTGCTGCGGGCGCACAGGGATCCGGGCTCGCGCATTGCCTGGGTCGTCGTCATCCTGGCGATCCCGCTCGCCGGGATCGGCGCATATCTGCTTTTCGGCGAGACGAATATCGGGCGCCGCCACTTCGAGCGGATGCGGGCGGTGCAGCGCGAGATCGAGGCGCAGGCCCGCTCCGCGAGCCCGGCCCCCTCCCCCGCGGCCATCCCGGATCGATGGATGCAGCTGTTCCGGGCCGGCGGGTCGGTGAACGGTTTTCCGCCCATTGCCGGCAATCGCGCGGAACTCATGCCCGATTCCAGCCGCGGCATCGAGCGCATGGTCGAAGACATCGACGCCGCCACGGACCATGTTCACCTGCTCTTCTATATCTGGCTACCGGACAATAACGGGCGCAAGGTAGCCGAAGCGATGAAACGGGCGGCGCTACGAGGAGTCACCTGCCGGGCGATGGTCGATGACATCGGATCGCGGGAGTTGATCCGCTCGCCGCTGTGGCGGGAAATGGCGGCGGCCGGCGTAAAGACCGCGCGGGCGCTACAGGTCGGAAACCCCGTCCTGCACATTTTCTTCGGGCGCGTCGATCTCAGGAACCATCGCAAGATCGCGATCGTCGACAACCGGATCACCTATTGCGGGAGCCAGAACTGCGCCGATCCGGAATTCCTCCCCAAGGCGAAATTCGCGCCCTGGGTAGACGTTCTGCTGCGGGTGGAGGGGCCGGTGGTTCACCAGAACCAGATCGTTTTCGCCATCGACTGGATGACATTCGATGGCGAGGACATAAGGCACGTTCTCGAAAGGCCGGTCGAAGCATATGCACCAGGCTTCCCGGCACAAATCGTCGCTACCGGACCGACCGGCCGCTATTCGGCCATGCCGCAGATGTTCGAGAGCCTGATTTTCGCCGCGCGCAACGACCTTTTCATCACGACCCCCTATTACGCGCCCAATCAGGGCCTTCAGGAAGCACTGTGCGCCGCGGCCAATCGCGGTGTCGACGTCACCTTGATCCTGCCGCGCAGGAACGACGACTTCGCCATCGCGCGAGCGAGCAGGAGCTATTATCCCGAACTGCTGCAATCGGGCGTAAAAATCCATGAATATGAAAAGGGCCTGCTGCACGCCAAGACCATCACCATGGACGGCGAGATCACCTTTATCGGGTCCGCGAACATGGACCGGCGCAGCTTCGATCTGAACTATGAGAACAACATGCTGATCTATGACCGCCAGGTCACCGCCGCGCTGCGCACACGGCAGGAAGAGTTCCTCGCCGCATCAAGTCGGGTCGAGAAGGAGGAAGTCAGGCATTGGCCCTGGTATCTGAGGCTGGCCAACAACACGTTGGCCATCCTGAGCCCTCTCCTCTGACCCGCGGCGTTATCGAAGGCCCTACCCTACGACGAACAAGGCCGGCCAAAATAAGCGTAAGGAGTTGGATTCCCGCAACTATGGGTCTATCGAAAGCGTGGGGCTGACTGCGGAGCAACCGTTGAAGGATTTTAATGCACCTGATTTCCACGACCGGAGAGCTTGAGGCGGCGGTCGCCGAGCTTTCCAAGTCCGATTTTGTCACTGTCGATACCGAATTCATCCGCGAAACGACATTCTGGCCAATCCTGTGTCTCGTCCAGATGGCGGCACCCGGAGTAACCGCCCTCGTCGACCCGATGGCGCCGGGGATGGACCTGAAACCGTTCTTCAAGTTGATGGCCGACCAGAAGGTCACAAAGGTCTTCCACGCCGCGCGCCAGGATGTCGAGATCGTTTTCCATCTCGGCGGGCTGATCCCGCTTCCGATCTTCGACACGCAGGTCGCCGCGATGGTGTGCGGCTTCGGCGACAGCGTCTCCTACGACCAGATCGTCCAGAAGATCACCGGCACGCGGCTTGACAAGTCCTCGCGCTTCACCGACTGGCGCCGGCGCCCGCTGTCGGAACAACAACTCGACTACGCGCTGGCCGACGTCACCTACTTGATCGAGGTCTATCGTCATCTGAGGGACGAACTGGAACGCGAGAACCGGGGGCACTGGCTGAAGGAAGAGATGGACGTCCTCACCTCGCGCGAGACTTACGACCCGCACCCCGAAGACGCCTGGAAGAGACTGAAGATGCGGTGGCGGAAGCCCCAGGAACTGGCGGTCGTCCAGCACGTGGCGGCATGGCGCGAGCGTGAAGCGCGCGAACGCGACGTCCCGCGCCAGCGGGTCATCAAGGACGATGCCGTTTATGAGATCGCGCAGCAGCAGCCGCGCGACCAGGCCGCGCTCGCCAGGTTGAGGATGACGCCGAAGGGCTGGGAGCGCTCGGCCACGGCGGCAAGCCTGCTGGAAGCCGTGAACGCGGCACTTGCCGTTCCGCGCGAGGAACTGCCGAAACCGCCGAAGCCGCAGCAATCGCCGGAGGGCTCGGGCGCTGCCGCCGAACTCCTCAAGGTCCTTCTCAAGATGACTGCCGAAAAAGAAGGCGTCGCGCCGAAGGTGCTTGCGTCCAGCGACGATCTCGACCGCATCGCCGCCGACGGCGAGAAGGCCGATGTTGGGGCGTTGCGCGGCTGGCGGCGGGCTGTCTTCGGCGACAAGGCGCTGAAACTCGTGGGCGGCGAACTGGGGCTCAAATTCGAGGACAGGAAGATCGTCGTATTCGAAGCGAGTTCCGGTGCGTAGAGCCTTTTGCAGCCAGACGGAATCGTCTGGCGTCGCACAAATGCGGCCGGGGAAACCAAGCTGGAGCAGCGTCCGACAGAACGCCCGGCTGCTCCAGCGCTTTGTCTCACACGCCTACCACAAACTCCATCGACCGGCCGAGCAGCTTCGATAGCTGATCGAGGCGGCCGGCGGGGCGTTCGCCGATCAGGGCTGCATTCTCCGGCGGGACGACAAGCGCCAGTCCACCCTTGCCCCGCTCCACCCATTTCAGTTTCGGCATGACGCCCGGCATGGATGCCGTCAGGAGATAGACGACGCGCAACAGCGCGCCGAGCAGCCGCGCGCGCTCCAGGTAATGCGGCCCCGCCAGCGCCTTGATCTCGGGCGCCGCCATGTCCTCGTGGATGCCCTCATGACGGTAAAGATTGGTGAGCGCCAGGAAGGCGCGGCCGGGATGGTCGACGCCGATGAAGGAACCGTGCGCGATGATGTTGAGCGACTGCGTGCCGCGATACTCCGGGTGCGCCCGCCAGCCCGTATCGGCGAGCAGGCACGCCGCGCGGCGATAGCGTGCCTCGTCCTCGGTCTCCCCGATGCCGAAGGCGGCGAAGGCTTCGCCCGTCCAGTCGGCAAGTTCGCGCGCATGCGTCACCGACCGGGCGCGCAGCACGGCCATTTCCTCCGCCGCCGACAGCAGCGGGTCCGTTTTCTGCTCCTCGGGCGAAAGCTGCGAATAAAGATAGCCTTCGCGTACGCCGAGCGCGGAAACGACGATGTTGCCCGGCTGCATGACACGAATGATCTCCTGCAGCACGACGGCGCCGTAGGGGAGGAGCGCGCGGCGGGTCTTCGGGATCCGGTCGATGCCCTTCATCTTACCCATGTCGTTTCGGGCGACCTGTTTCAGGAAATCACCGATCGCCTGTGGGTTCATCTCGTAATTGTGCATGACGCCCAGCGGATAGTTCGTTACGATCATGTGCAGCCGGGCGAGGTTTCGCCACGTGCCTCCGATGCAATAGAAGGTCCGGCCCCTGCCCTTGCCCAGCAAGCCGGCCCGCGCGATCTCCTCGCGCACGATCGCGTGTGCGGCTGACGGCGAATTTTTCGTGATGTCCTGCAGCCTCAGCCCGCCGAGCGGCAGGGTGATGCCGTCGCCGATCGTCTCGCCCCTCACATCGACCAGTTCGAGACTGCCTCCGCCAAGGTCGCCGGCGATGCCGTCCACCGAATGAAAGGCCGAGATCACGCCGAGCGCCGAATAATGCGCCTCCTCGCGGCCGGTAAGCACCTGTATCTCCGTGCCGAGGATTTCCTCCGACCGGCGGATGAAATCCGGGCCGTTTTCCGCCTCGCGTGCGGCAGCGGTGGCGATGACATGAAGCGTTTGCGCGCCGGCCTGCTCGGAGAGCGCGCGAAAGCGCCTAAACTCTTCGGCCGCGCGCTTCACGGCTTCCGGGTCGAGTTTTCCGGTCGAGACGATGCCGCGGCCGAGACCCGCCAGCATTTTTTCATTGAAAAGCACGGTCGGCGCGCGCGCCACTCCCTCATAGACGACGAGACGAATCGAGTTCGAACCGATGTCGATGACGGCGATAGGACGGCGGTCCTGCAGCCGCCCCTGCGAGCCGGAGATCATGCGCCCGGTGCGGCCCGCGCTTTTTTGACCCGCTCGTGCCGGGCGCGCTTGTACTGGGTGATGCGTTTCGGCGCATGGCTCTTCAGCGCGTCACCCCGTCCCGACAGGCTCGGATTGGTCATGAAATATTCCTGTGCATTGAACGGTTCCTCTCCCTCTTCGGGAACCATGCGGCGCGAGGTACCGTCCGCCATTACTTCGAAACTCTGCTGGTTGTCTATAATGTTGCCAAGCATGATCTGATCGAGCACCTGCTCGTGCACCGTATGATTGGTAATCGGCACGAGCGCCTCGACCCGGCGGTCGAGATTGCGCGGCATCATGTCGGCCGACGACATATAGACGATGGCGTCGTCCGACGGCAGGCCGCGCCCGTTGCCGAAGCAATAGATGCGGCTGTGCTCGAGGAAGCGGCCGACGATCGACTTGACGCGGATATTCTCCGACAGGCCCTTCACCTGCGGGCGCAGGCAGCAGATGCCGCGCACGACGAGATCGATCTCCACGCCCGCGCCGCTTGCCTCGTAAAGCGCGTCGATCACGATCGGATCGACCAGCGCATTCATTTTCATCCATATATGCGCCGGGCGGCCCGCGCGCGCATGGCTGATTTCGTCCTCGATATGCCCGAGGATGCGGCTCCTAAGCATGAAGGGCGAAATTGCCAGCGCCATCTCCTTGGCTGGCTCCGCATAGCCGGTGATGAAGTTGAATATCTGCGCCACGTCATGCGCGATCCGGGGATCGCAGGTGAAATAGGAAAGGTCCGTATAGATGCGCGCGGTGATCGGGTGGTAGTTGCCGGTGCCCAGATGGACGTAGTTGCGCAGCCTCGTATCCTCGCGGCGTACGATCAGCGACATCTTGGCGTGGGTCTTCAGTTCGATGAAGCCGAAGACCACCT
Organism: Hyphomicrobiales bacterium; assembly: GCA_030456445.1. Classification (GTDB taxonomy): domain Bacteria; phylum Pseudomonadota; class Alphaproteobacteria; order Rhizobiales; family Rhizobiaceae; genus Mesorhizobium_L. Next base: position 22,779 of record JAKDNM010000039.1, on the reverse strand, counting down.
GCACGCCGGCGCGTTCAAGGTCGCGCGCCCAGCGAATATTGGCCTCCTCGTCGAAGCGCGCCTTGAGTTCCACCAGCGCTGTGACCGACTTGCCGGCCTCGGCTGCGTCGATCAGGGCGCGCACGATGGGGCTGTCGTTGGAGGTCCGGTAGAGCGTCTGCTTGATCGCTACGACATCCGCGTCGAGCGCCGCCTGGCGCAGGAACTGGACCACCACGTCGAAGGATTCATAGGGATGGTGGACGATCAGATCCTTCTCGCGGATGGCGGCGAAGCAGTCGCCGGCATGCTCGCGGATGCGCTCGGGAAAGCGCGGATTGTAGGGCAAGAACTTCAGATCGTCGCGCGGCAGCGCCACGATCTCTGAAATCTGGTTGATGGCGAGCGGTCCGGGAAGAACGCTGATGCGGCCCGACGACACGCCGAGTTCGCGGGCGACGAAGTCGCGCAGCGCTTCCGGCATGGCGCTGTCGAACTCGATGCGGATAACGGAGCCACGCCGGCGGCGCTTCAAAGCGGTCTCGAACAGGCGCACAAGGTCTTCCGCCTCCTCCTCTACCTCGATGTCGGAATCGCGGATGATGCGGAAAGTACCAGACCCCTTCACCTCATAGCCGGGGAACAGCTTGTCGATGAAAAGCGCCACCACTTCCTCAAGCGTGATGAAGCGCACCGTCGCCCCCTGATCCGGCAGGCGGATGAAGCGCTTCAGCGCCACCGGCAGGCGCAGAAGCGCCGTCATCTCCTCGCCGTCGCGCAGGTGGCGAAGCGTGAGCGCGATGGAAAAGCCGAGATTGGGGATGAAGGGGAACGGATGCGCCGGATCGATCGAAAGCGGCGTCATCACCGGGAAGATCGCTTCGAGGAAATGTGCTTCAAGCCACTCGAAACCCTCCCGGCCGAGGACATCGGCGCCGACGATCTCGATATGCTCCTTTTTCATCAGATTGCGCAGGCCCGACAGGCTTGCCTGTTGCTCGTGCTGAAGCCGGCCGACTTCAAGCAGGATACGGTCGAGTTGTTCCTCCGGCGTACGGCCGTCTGCGCTGCGGGTTACGATGCTCTGGCGCACCTGACCGGCGAGACCCGCGACGCGCACCATGAAGAACTCGTCCAGATTATCCGCCGAGATCGACAGGAAGCGCACACGCTCCAGCAGCGGATGGTTGGGGTTTTGCGATTCTTCCAGAACGCGGCGATTGAATTGCAGCCAGGAGAACTCCCGGTTGACGAAACGATCGGGATTGTCGGCGACCGCCCGCCCTTCAGGCGTCGGCTCGCTCTCGAATTCGGTCTTGACCGGTTTCAACTCGTTCATTGCGCCCCCGTTCGATCGTGACGGCCAATCGCCGCGACCCATCCTCCTGTCACGGTTTTACGACAAACTTGTATCACATATCTTGCATCGCACATTTATATGCTACAAACGCGGGTCTCGGGCGTGATACCGCCCGAGAGGACTTCCAGCGGAGACGATGATGGCCGGACATTCGACCCCCCACTTCCAGAACGATGCCGGGCATGCGGCGATCGACATCGGGGTCAGGGAGTTCATGTGCGTCGGCGCCAACCCGCCGCAGGACCATCCGCATGTCTATATCGACATGGGCGACGACGACCAGAAGGTCTGCCCCTATTGCTCGACGCTTTACCGCCATGACCCGACACTGAAAGCCGACGAGACGCGGCCGGCGGGATGCCTCTACATCGATAAGGCGGCCTGAACGCCAGCGGAAACACGATGGAAGGCCGCCCTCCCCGCACGATCCTCGTTGCGGGCGCGGGCATCGGCGGGCTGACCGCCGCGCTCGCTTTCGCGGAGCGTGGCTTCCGTGTCGAGATTTTCGAGCGTGTGGAGCGTTTCGAGGCGGTCGGCGCCGGCATTCAGCTTTCGCCGAACGCAACGCGGATTCTCGGCACCCTCGGCGTGCTCGGCAGGCTGGCCGTCACTGCCGCCGCACCGGAAGCGGTCGTCCTCAAGGATGGGAAAAGCCTCAAGGAACTCGCCCGCGTGCCGCTCGGCAAGGCGGCGGAAACGCGCTGGAAGGCGCCCTATCTTGTCGCCCATCGCGCCGACCTGCATACCGCGCTCCTCGCCCGCGCGTCCGAACACCCCGGCATCCGGCTCCATTCCGGCTCGACCGTCGCCGGCATCTCATTTGAAAACGACGCCGTAGCGGCCATGGTCGAACCCGACGGTCGGCAAGAAAAGGTGACGGGTGCACTGCTGATCGCGGCGGACGGCGTATGGTCGGGCTTGCGGCATTTCGTGAAGGGCAGCCGCGACAGCCGGCCGACCGGAACGATGGCATGGCGCACGCTGGTCGAGACGGCAAGCCCGGCTGGACGCGGCTTGGTCTCCCTCGCCCCGACGAACCGTGTCACGGCCTTCCTGAACCCGGCGCTGCATATGGTCGTCTACCCGCTCCGCGGCGGCACGGCGCTCAACCTCGTCGCCCTCACAAAGGGTGAAGCCGGCGCGGGGTCGTGGACGAATACCACCGACACAACGCCTCTGGCACATGCGATGCGAGGCTTCGCCCGACCGCTTGCTGATCTGGCGGAAGCCGCGAAACCCTGGACCGCGTGGCCTATCCACACAGTCGACCCCAACGGACCCTGGACCGATCCGCGCGGCCTCGCGCTGGTCGGCGATGCCGCACATGCCATGACGCCATTTGCGGCTCAGGGCGCGGCGATGGCCATAGAGGACGCATCGGCGTTGGCCGCGCTGGTGGCCGGGGCGCCGAACGAACTGCCGGCGGCGTTGGCGCGCTATGAAGCGATCCGACGGCCACGCATCCGCCGCGTTGTCCGGCGCGGCGTCTTCAACCATTTCACCTGGCACGTCTCCGGCCCAGTGGCGCTGGCGCGAAATCTGGTGCTGGCGGCGCGCTCGCCCGATCGCCTCGCCGCCGATTTCGACTGGCTCTACGGATGGAAGACGGGGGATGAGGCCGACTTGACGCGACGGCGGATGTAACTAAAACAACGTTATGAGTGGGGAAATCGTTAGATATTCTATCGATCCGGCTAATCCACCCCTCCTTACGCCTGAGCAAAAGGCGGAATTGGAGGCGCTTGCCGCCCGACCGGATAGCGACATCGACTACAGCGACATTCCTCCCCTGGATGAAAAATTCTGGCAGAACGCCGTTCGTAATCCCTATTTCCGACCGACAAAGAAGCAGCTTACGCTTCGTCTTGATTCTGATCTGGTGGCATGGTTCAAGCGCCGCTCAAAAGGCGGTCGCGGCTATCAGACACGCATCAACGATGCCCTGCGCGAATACGTCCTGCAGCAGGAAAAGAAGGCCGGATAGAAGTCGAACCTCGCCGGCATGAAACCGGTGAGGCCAACGCTCTCTTCTTCAGTGCAATATCTGGCTCAGGAACAGCTTGGTGCGCTCGTGCTGCGGGTGATCGAAGAACTCGGCTGGCGTATTCTGCTCGACGATCTGGCCGGCATCCATGAAGATCACGCGGTTCGCCACCTGACGAGCGAAGCCCATCTCGTGCGTGACGCAGATCATGGTCATTCCTTCCTCCGCGAGACCGACCATGGTCTCCAGCACTTCCTTGATCATCTCGGGATCGAGCGCCGAGGTCGGTTCGTCGAAGAGCATGATGCGCGGATGCATGCAAAGCGAGCGCGCGATGGCCACGCGCTGCTGCTGACCGCCGGATAATTGGCCCGGATATTTATTGGCCTGCTCGGGGATTTTTACGCGGTTCAGGAAGTGCATGGCCGCTTCCTCGGCCTGTTTCTTCGGAACCTTGCGTACCCAGATCGGCGCCAGCGTACAGTTCTCCAGGATCGTGAGGTGCGGGAACAGGTTGAAATGCTGGAACACCATGCCGACTTCGCGCCGCACCTCATCGATCTTCTTCAGATCGTTGGTGAGTTCGATGCCGTCGACGACGATCTTGCCCTTCTGGTGCTCTTCCAGCCGGTTGATGCAGCGGATCATGGTCGACTTGCCCGAGCCCGAAGGCCCGCACACGACGATGCGCTCGCCGTTCATGACCTGCAGGTTGATGTCCTTCAGCACATGGAACTCGCCATACCATTTGTGCATGGCGATGATGTCGATGGCGATGTCGGTGTCGGACACCTTCATATGGTCCTTGTGGACCTCGATGTCCTCAGCCTTGACGGCGTTTTCGGTGGCCATGGAATTTCCCCTTATCGTTTGTGGCCGGTGTCGAGCCGACGTTCCATAAACATGGAATACCGCGACATGCCGGCGCAGAAAACAAAATAGATGAAACCGGCGAAGACGAGTCCGGTCATCGGCGTCTGGGCCGTAGCCCAGCTTGCGTCGGAGAAATTCTGCTGGACCGAGCCCAGAAGGTCGAACATGCCGATGACGTAGACGAGCGTGGTATCCTTGAAGAGCCCGATGAACTCGCTGACGATGCCCGGAATGACGAGCTTGACCGCCTGCGGCAGGATGATCAGCCGCATCTTCTGCGCGTAGGTCAGGCCGAGCGAATCGGCACCCTCGAATTGACCTTTCGGGATCGCCTGCAGGCCGCCGCGTATGACTTCGGCCATATAGGCGGAGGCGAAGATCGCCACGCCGACGATGGCGCGGAGCAATTTGTCGAAATAGGTGCCCGGCGGCAGGAAGAGCGGCAGCATGACGCTGGCCATGAACAGCACCGTCACTAGCGGCACGCCGCGGACCAACTCGATGAAGGCCACGCAGACAGCCTTGATCACGGGCAGCCGCGAGCGTCTGCCGAGCGCAAGGATGACGCCGCAGGGAAGCGAGACGGAAATACCGACGAAGGAAAGGATCAGCGTCACCATCAGGCCGCCCCAAAGCGGCGTCTCGACATGGGTGAGACCGAACCAGCCGCCGAGAAGCAGGACGAAGGCGACGACCGGGAACACGATGAAGAGCAAAAGCGCGTTCAGGGCCTTGCGCGGCACGCTCGGTATCAGGAGCGGCGTGAGCAGGGCTATGAACATGACCGCCACGAGATCGACGCGCCAGCGCTCCGCGGCAGGGTACCGCCCGTAAATGAATTGCTGGAACTTGTCGGCGACGAAGGCCCAGCAGGCGCCCGACCACCCGTCCGGCCGCACGCCGCCCTGTACGGTGGTAGCGCAGAAGCTGCGGTCGGTTCCGGTCCATTGCGCCGACAAAAACAGCCAATCGACCAGCGGCGGCAGGACAAGCACCAATATCGCGATGCCGACGATGGTCAGCACGGAATCAGTGACGGACGCGAACATGTTGGTGTGCAGCCAGTGCCCGAGACCTTGCGCGGAGCGCGGCGGCGCCTCGGCGTTGATCATCTCGACGCGGACGAAGGAGAGGTCATGTTCCTGCATGGGACTACCTCTCCACCAATGCCATCTTGGCATTGAACCAGTTCATGAAGAGAGAGACCAGCAGGCTCAAGCCCAAGTAGACCGCCATCCAGATGGCGACGATCTCGATCGCCTGGCCCGTCTGGTTGAGCACGGTGCCGCCGATAGCGACGAGGTCGGCATAGCCGATCGCGACCGCCAGCGAGGAGTTCTTCATGAGGTTCAGATACTGGCTGGTCAGCGGCGGTATGATGATGCGCATCGCCTGCGGAACAACGACGAGGCGAAGCGTCGTCCCCGGACGGAGGCCGAGAGCGTGGGAAGCCTCCGACTGGCCGTGCGGCACGCCCATGATGCCGGCGCGGACGATCTCCGCGATGAAGGCAGCCGTATAGAAGGAGAGCGCCAGGTAGAGGGAAAGAAACTCCGGCTTGATCTGGACGCCGCCGGTCAGGTTGAAGGTCGAGAGCTTCGGCACCTCGAAGGTAAGCGGCATGCCGGCAAGCAGGAAAGCCAGCGCCGGCAGGCCGACGATCAGCGCGAGCGATGTCCACAACACCGGGAACTGCTGCCCGGTCGTCATCTGCCGCTGTGTGGCCTTCACCTTGACGAAGACGGCAAGCGCGATCGCGATCAGGAACGCGAGCCCGATCAGCCAGGCATGCTCGCCCCAGTCGAATTTCGGGAAGTAGAAGCCACGGCTGTTCAGGAACATGCCGAGCGGCATGCGGATGCTCTCTCTGGGCTGCGGCAGCACCGACAGCACGCCGATATACCAGAAGAAGATGACGAGAAGCGGCGGGATGTTGCGGAAGATTTCCACATAAATCATGCAGATCTTGCGGATCAGCCAATTGGTGGAGAGCCGCCCGATACCGACCAAAAAACCCAGGATCGATGCGGTGATGATGCCGAACACCGAAACGAGCAGCGTATTGAGGAAGCCGACGACGAGCGCCCGCCCGATCGTGGAGTCGGACGAGAACGAGATCAGCGAGTCGCTGACGTCGAAGCCGGCCCTGCGCTCGAGGAACCCGAATCCGGAAGCGATGTGGGCCCGCTGCAAATTGTCGATCGTGTTGCCGATGATCCAGTAGATGAAGCCGACAAGGAAGACAAAAAGCAGGGCCTGGAAGAATATTCCCCGTATCTTGGGGTCGTTCAGCGGCGACACCTTGCCGGTATCGACCGTGCGCAATGTGTCCTGCGACGCCATGGTTGCTCCTCAGCAGGAGGGCGGGAGGCGGACAATCCGCCTCCCGGAACCAATGTTATGCGTCAGCGGATCGGCGGCGCGTACAGGATGCCGCCCTTGCTCCAGAGCTGGTTAAGGCCACGCTTGATCTTGAGCGGGCTGCCCTGACCAAGGTTGCGCTCGAAGGACTCGCCGTAATTGCCGACGGCCTTGACAATGTTGACGACCCAATCTTCGCTCACGCCCAGATCGGCGCCGTATTTGGAGCCTTTCTCCTGGCCGAGCACGCGCTTGATCTCGGGCTTGTCGGAGTTCTTCATCTCTTCGACGTTGGCCTGGGTGATGCCGTCCTCTTCGGCGATGATCATCGCGTTGAGCGTCCACTTGACGAGGTCGAACCATTGGTCGTCGCCCTGACGCACGGCCGGACCGAGGGGCTCCTTGGAGATGATCTCCGGCAGCACGACATGGTCGTCCGGGTTCTTGAGCGACAGGCGGATGGCATAAAGGCCTGACTGGTCGGTTGTGTAGACATCGCAGCGGCCCGAATCATAGGCGGCGTTCGTCTCCTCGAGCTTCTCGAAGACCACGGGATTGTATTCCATGTGGTTGGCCTTGAAATAGTCGGCCAGGTTGAGCTCGGTCGTGGTGCCGGTCTGCACGCACACCGAGGCGCCGGAAAGCTGCAGCGCCGAGGTAACCCCGGAGAGCTTCTTGGCGTTGATCATGAAGCCCTGGCCGTCATAGTAGTTGACGCCGGCGAAGTTGAAGCCAAGCTCGGTGTCGCGCGTTTCGGTCCAGGTCGTGTTGCGCGAAAGCAGATCGATCTCGCCCGATTGAAGCGCGGTGAAACGCTCCTTGGCGGTGGTCGGAGTGAACTTCACCTTGCTGCCGTCGCCGAAGATAGCCGCCGCGACGGCGCGGCAGATATCGACGTCGAAGCCGACCCAATTGCCCTTGCTGTCAGGCGACGCGAAGCCGGCAAGCCCTGTGTTCACGCCGCACTGCACGAAGCCTTTTTTCTTCACGTCGTCCAGTGTCGACGCATTGGCCGCCGCTGCCATGTAGGCCAGTGCCGTCGCGCTCAGAACGCCTGTAAGAAGAGCTTTTCGCATGTTTACTCACCCTTTATCGTTATTCCGGTGCCGCAGCCCGGTGTTTTTTTCCCTCGCGAAAGCAGCGGTCCGAACATGGCCTGCACCATGACAGCCTTCCCTACCGGGTCTGCTCTCCCATTCGCGGATACTATCGAAGGCGATTATTGGGCGGCGGTCAAGTACGAAAGACGGCAAAGATGTGACGCAAACCGGCGGCATCGTTTAAATTGGCGCTTTATTGGCATACTATTGCGCGAAAACCGGACGATGACGCAATTTCCGTTCCCCGGTTCCGTTCTTCGGGGGCTTTCTCCTCGTTGAGCAAGAACAGATTGTCCATAGGCGGAATAAAGCGGACGACCCTGCCAGACGGGAACCAGCCCGAGCGCGGACAGCCGCGTCAGCCATTGCGAGAGTTTTTCCGTCCCCAAACCCGGAACCGCGGAACGGGCAGCGATTCGTTGTTTCGGAATCGGAACGCGACACGGCGGCGCGCCAGCCAGCGCGCGACAAACAGGGCCGAGAGCAAACCCACGGCGTAACCCGCGACGACATCCGACGGATAATGCGCGCGCGCGGCGACACGCGTTGCCGCCGCGAAGGCACAGATGAGAAAGATCGGAATGCGCGCCCTCGGGAACCAGAGCATAAGCGCCATCGCGACCGCGCCCATGGTGGCGGAATGACCGGAAGGAAAACTGTTGAAAACATCGGTGGCGGTGAAGGGCTGGAAATGGAGAGAGCCGCCCTCGTCAAACAGGATGGGCCTTGCCCGGCCGACCAGGACCTTGACTATGCTGACGATGATCCTCGCAAACCCGACGCCCAGGAATACATAGCCGGCCTGCGCAAACAGAAAGGCAAGCCGGGAACGGCCGGAGCCGTTTCGCGTTTCCCAGTCGAGGCCGGCGATACCGATGAACATGAGCGCGGCCGTCACCAGATACCATTGCGATTTACCGACATCGGTAATTTCCGCCATCGCCGCGAGGAACGGGGAATAGCTCGCTCGGACAAAAAGGGTGGCGCTGTCATCGAAGAAATGTGCGATCAGCACCGCCACGGCCGCGGCCAGCGCCATCCCAGTCATCGCCCGCGTCCATGCCGGAGGCCCGATCAGCTGCCGCGGCCTTGCCAGGGAAAGCCATGCGAACCTGAAGGTCCGCGCGACGCGAGCCAGTCTTCCGGCAGACGGCAGCGTTTTGTCTTTCACCGGAGCATCCATCTGTCTCAATCCGTACCGGTTGCACCCGTCCCGTACGGCGACTATGCCTTTCTTGCATTTGCTAGAGCGGTTCCGCTTTTCTCCGAATCGCGGAACTGCTCTATCATATTGTTTTCACGCAATTCCGGACGGAAAATCGGTTCCCACTTTTCCTGGAATTGCTCTAGCAGGGCAGGACGCACATGGCGAGACGGATCGACAACAAGATGGGCACCAACACGCAGCTTGCCCATATCGGCAACGACCCGCATGAATTTTACGGCTTCGTCAATCCACCGGTCGTGCGCGCGTCGACCGTCTTGTTCCCCGATACCGCGACGATGGCCTCGCGCAACCAGAAATACACGTACGGGACGCGCGGAACGCCGACCAGCGATGCGCTGTGCAGCGCGATCGATCATCTCGAAGGCTCCGCCGGGACCGTCGCAGTGCCTTCGGGGCTGGTCGCCGTTACGCTGCCGCTGCTCGCCTTCCTGTCGGCGGGCGACCATTTGCTGATCACCGATTCGGTCTATCACCCGACCCGCAATTTCGCCGATACGATGCTGAAGCGGCTGGGCGTCGAGGTCGATTACTACGATCCGGAGATCGGTGCCGGCATTGCCGCGCTCATCAAGCCCAACACGAAGGTGGTCTTCACCGAATCACCGGCCTCCAACACTTTCGAGATGCAGGATATTCCGGCGATCGCGAAGGCGGCGCATGCCGCCGGCGCCATCGTCATGATGGACAATACCTGGGCCACGCCGCTCTATTTCCGCCCCCTCGACCACGGCGTCGATATCTCCATCCATGCGGCGACGAAATATCCGGGCGGGCATTCCGACGTGTTGCTCGGCACCGTCTCGGCCAACGAGGCATGCTGGCCGCAGCTTCGCGAAACCTTCACGACCATGGGCGTCTGCGCCGGGCCGGACGATGTCTATCAGGTGCTGCGCGGGCTGCGCACGATGGGGGTTCGGCTCGCCCATCATCAGAAGAGCACGCTCGACATCGCGCGCTGGCTGGAAACCCAGGAAGGCGTCGCGCGCGTTCTCCATCCCGGCCTCGAAAGCCATCCCGGCCACGCGTTGTGGAAACGTGATTTTTCCGGTGCAAGCGGCATCTTTTCGGTCGTGCTCGATGGCGGCGGCGAAAAACAGGCGCATGCCTTCCTGGATGCGCTCGATATATTCGGCCTCGGCTATTCGTGGGGCGGCTATGAAAGCCTCGCCGTAGCCGTCTTCCTCGGCGACCGCACCGTGAAGAAGAAATATGAAGGTCCTGTCATCCGGCTTCAAATCGGGTTGGAGGATGTCGAGGATCTGAAGGCCGATATTTCGCGTGGGCTGAAGGCTACGCGGGGCTGAACGCGGCCGGCCGGGCGGCCTTCACCCGTTCACCCGCCGGACCTCGCTGACGGCCTTGTCCTCCTTGAGTTGCGAGAGCAGCCGGTTCAGGTGCTTCAGGTCCCATACCTCCAGATCGAAGAGCATCTCGGTGAAGTCGGGCGCGGTACGCGCCATCGACAGCGTGTGGATGTTGGCGTCGTTGTCGGCGATGATCTTGGAGATTTCGGCAAGCGATCCCGGCGCGTTGATCGCCGTCACCGAAACGCGCGCCGGGAAGCGTTCCCAATGTTCCTCGCCGATATCCCAGCGCACGTCGATCCAGCGCTCCGGCTGATCGTCGAAAGCGGTCAGCGACGGCGACTGGATAGGGTAGATGGTGATACCGGATCCGGGTTGCAGAATACCGACGATACGGTCGCCCGGAACCGCGCCCTCCGGCGCGAAGCGCACCGGCAGATCGCCGCGCACGCCCCGGATCGGCAGCGCGCCGTTCGTCTCCGCCTCCTTGCCACCCGATTTGTCGCTCTTCTTTCGCCGCGAGGACGAGCGGCCAGGGATATGGAACAGCATGCCGGCGGCGTTGCGCAGGTTGAACCAGCCTTCCTGACGCGCACTTGGCGCGATACCTGCAGCCCGCGCTTCCTTGTAATCGGGAAAGACGGCCTTGAGCACGTCGGTCGACGGCAGTTCGCCGCGTCCCACAGCGGCAAGCACATCCTCGATGTCCTTGCGCGCCAGACGAGGCAAAACCGGTTTCAGGCCGTCCTTGGAAAACGGCTTGCCGGCGCGCTCGAAAGCGCGTTCGAGGATGCGCATGCCAAGGCCCGAATATTGCTTGCGGATGGCGGAACGCGTGGCGCGGCGGATGGCGGAGCGGGCCTTGCCGGTGACGACGATGGATTCCCACGCGGCCGGCGGCACCTGCGCCTTTGAGCGGATGATCTCGACCTCGTCGCCATTCTTCAATTCGGTGACGAGCGGCATGACCCGTCCGTTGACCTTGGCGCCGACGCAGGTGTCGCCAACATCCGTATGGACGGCGTAGGCGAAATCAATGGGCGTGGCGCCGCGCGGCAGCGCGATCAACCTCCCTTTCGGCGTAAAGCAGAACACCTGGTCCTGGAAAAGCTCCAGCCGCGTATTTTCGAGAAAATCCTCCGGATTGTCGCCCTCCGAAAGCGCCTCGATCGTCTGGCGCAGCCAGGCATAGGCGTTGGTATCCTTCGAGATCGCGTGCCCGGCTCCATTGGGACCGTTGCCGGCATCCTTGTAGACCGAATGCGCCGCCACGCCGTATTCGGCGATGCGGTTCATCTCATGCGTACGGATCTGCAACTCGACGCGCTGCCGGGACGGTCCGACGATGGTCGTGTGGATGGACCGGTAGTCGTTCTGCTTCGGCGTCGAGATGTAATCCTTGAAGCGGCCCGGAACCATCGACCATGTCGTATGGATGGCGCCGAGCGCGTGATAGCATTCCTCGACCGTGTCGACGATGACGCGGAAACCGAAAATGTCGGAGAGTTGCTCGAAGGAAAGCGCCTTGGTCTCCATCTTGCGGAACACCGACCAGGGCTTCTTCTGCCGGTTCTTCACCGTCGCCTTTATCTGGTACTTCGCAAACAGCGCCAGAAGCGCATTCTCGATGTCCGTCAAGATGGTGCGATTGCGCTCGAATATCTCGGCCACGCGCTCGGTCACCGTACGGTAGGCATCAGGATTGATGTGGCGGAAGGCCAGTTCCTCCAGTTCCTCGCGCATGCCCTGCATACCCATGCGACCGGCAAGCGGCGCGTAGATGTCCATCGTCTCTTCGGCGATCCTGAGCCGCTTCTCCGGCAGCACGTGGTCGAGCGTGCGCATGTTGTGGAGGCGGTCGGCGAGCTTGACGAGAAGGACGCGAACGTCCGAGGCGATGGCGAGCAGCAGCTTGCGCAGATTCTCCGCCTGCTCGGCTTTCTTGGAGACGAGATCGAGCTTCTTCAACTTGGTAAGCCCTTCGACCAGCCGTCCCATGTCCGGCCCGAAAAGCTCGTCGATCTCCTGCCTGGTCGCGGTCGTGTCCTCGATCGTGTCGTGGAGGAGCGCTACCGCGATGGTCGCCTCGTCCATGTGCATGTCGGTCAGGATCGCGGCCACTTCGAGCGGGTGAGAGAAATAGGGGTCGCCGGATGCGCGCCTCTGGTGGCCATGCTTTTGCATGGCGTAGACATAGGCCTTGTTGAGGAGTGCTTCATTGACGTCGGGCTTGTAGCGCTGGACCCGCTCCACAAGCTCATATTGCCGCATCATCGGCGTTTTCCCGCACCACAAAACAAATCATGCGCCGTATCACGGGACACGGCGCATGTTGAAGATAGCTGTCAAAAGGCTAGCGCGAAAGAGCGCCAGCCTGATGTAAATATCAGAAATCGTCGCTCTTTTCCGGCGGCACGAGACCTTCGATGCCGGCAAGGAGTTCCTCTTCCGACATACGGTCGAAAGCGACACCCTCTTCCTCGTTCTGGGCTTCGCCGGTGGCGGCCTCCGGCTGGTCGGCGATCTCGGCCGCATCGCTCTCCGGCTCGTCGATCTCGACGTGCTTTTGCAGCGAGTGGATCAGATCTTCCTTGAGGTCGCCCGGCGACAGCATCTCGTCTGCGATCTCGCGCAGCGCAACGACCGGGTTCTTGTCGTTGTCGCGGTCGATGGTGAGCGGCGCGCCCTGCGAAAGCAGGCGCGCACGGTGACCGGCGAGCAGGACCAGTTCAAAGCGGTTGTCGACCTTGTCGATGCAGTCTTCAACGGTAACGCGGGCCATCATTGCCCCTTTCGTTCAATCGATGTTCCGGGAATTGGCGGTCAGATAGCCTGATCGGCAATGAAATTCAAGGAGCAACAGCGCCCTCGCAGCAGAAGCGGCACAAGCTACCGGCCCGACGCGGCTTTTTTCCGCCGCCGCAATCACACCGCACTTGGAATGCCAGGCTGCCGACGCTATTTCCCGAACGGGTGTCTCTCGCGCGTGATACATGGGAGTTATTTCACATCCCGATTGCCAGAATGCTATTGCGAGAAGGAAATTTGTCATGTTCGACCCGCGTGAGAAGATCGCACTCTTCATCGACGGCGCCAATCTTTATGCTACCTCGCGGGCGCTCGGCTTCGATATCGACTATCGCAAGCTCCTCGCCAGCTTCCAGAAGCGCGGCTATCTGCTGCGCGCCTATTACTACACGGCGCTGGTGGAGGATCAGGAATATTCCTCGATCCGCCCGCTGATCGATTGGCTCGACTACAATGGCTACAAGGTCGTGACCAAGCCGGCAAAGGAGTTCACGGATTCCACCGGCCGCCGCAAGATCAAGGGCAATATGGATATCGAACTGGCGGTCGATGCGCTCGAACTGGCGGATGTGGTCGATCACTATGTCATCTTCTCCGGCGACGGCGATTTCCGCACGCTGGTCGAGGCTCTGCAGCGCAAGGGCCGCAAGGTCAGCATCATATCCACCATGGCCTCGCAGCCACCGATGATCTCCGACGACCTGCGCCGGCAGGCCGACCATTTCGTCGACCTTGTCTCGCTCAAGGCGGATATCGGTCGCGATCCCTCCGAACGGCCGGCAAGGCGTGCCGATCCCGCCGACGACGAGGAGGACGATTCCTATTGACGGCGACGCCCGTGGCAGCCGCCGAACCGACACGCGACTGTTCGCTCTGCCCTCGCCTGCACGGCTTCATCGCCGAATGGCGCGAGCGCGAACCGACATGGCACAATGCACCCGTGCCTACATTTACGCCGCCAGTGGGCGATGCCTCGGTGCGGCTCCTGATTATCGGCCTGGCGCCGGGCCTGCGCGGCGCCAACCGGACCGGCCGGCCCTTCACCGGCGACTATGCCGGCGACCTGCTTTACCGCACCATGATCGCCCATAGCTTCGCACGCGGCATCTATAAGGCACGGCCGGATGACGGGCTGGAGTTGATCGGCTCCGCGATCACCAACGCCGTGCGCTGCGTGCCGCCGCAAAACAAGCCGGTCGGCGCGGAAATCTCCACCTGCCGGCAGTTCCTTTCGGCCACGATAGAGCGCTTCGAAAATCTGCAAGCGATCCTCACACTCGGCACCATTGCCCACCAATCCACCGTGCGCGCGCTCGGCCAACGGGTGGCGGCATTCCCGTTCCGGCATGGCGAGCGCTATGAAGTCGGAAACCTGTCTATTTTCCCGAGCTACCACTGCTCGCGTTACAACACCAACACGGGCGTGCTGACCGAGGCCATGTTTGTCAGCATTTTCAGCAAGATATCGGAATTTCTGGAAATCTGAAACTAGATTCAGACAGGGAACGAGAGAGCCTATCCTCTCTCCTTGAGCAACCGCGCCTTTTCGCGTCCCCAGTCGCGTGCCTTCTCGGTCTCGCGCTTGTCGTGCAATTTCTTGCCGCGCGCGATCGCCAGGAGCAGCTTGGCCCGGCCGCGCTCGTTGAAGTAGATCTTGAGCGGCACCATGGTCATGCCCTCGCGCTCCACCCCCTGCGCCAGCCGCGCCATCTCGCGTTTGTTGAGCAACAGCTTGCGGCGCCGGCGCGGCTCATGGTTGAAGCGGTTGCCCTGCAGATATTCCGGCAAATAGGAATTGATCAGCCAGATCTCGCCGCCTTCTACCGAGGCATAGGATTCCTGGATGTTCGCCTTGCCTTCGCGCAGCGACTTCACCTCCGTGCCGGTCAAAGCAAGGCCCGCCTCGTAGGTGTCGAGCACCTCGTAGGAGAAGCGCGCCTTGCGGTTTTCCGCGACGGTCTTGCTATTGGAATTGGTTTCCTTGGCCATGCCCCGGGAAGTAATGCGGGAAGATCAGTTGATCAAGCCGGCATGTTTCATCGCCGCGTCGATACGACCCGCGGTTTCCGTCTCGATGGTCACCATTGGCGAGCGAACGACGTTTTCCAGGCGGCCGAGGCGAGAGAGAGCGTATTTCGGGCCGCCCGGATTAGGCTCGATGAAGAGTGCGCGATGCAGCGGCATCAGCCGATCCTGCAACTCGATGGCGCGGTCGCGATCGCCCGAAAGCGATGCTTCCTGGAACTCGGCGCACAGGCGCGGCGCGACATTGGAGGTGACCGAGATGCAGCCGACACCGCCATGGGCATTGAAACCGAGCGCCGAGGCATCCTCGCCCGAAAGCTGGATGAAATCGTCGCCGCAGGTAATGCGCTGGTCGGAAACGCGATCGACCTTGGCGGTCGCATCCTTGACGCCCACGATGTTGGCGAAATCATGCGCGAGCCTGCCCATCGTCTCCGGCGTCATGTCGATGATGGAGCGCTGCGGGATATTGTAGATGAAGATCGGCAGCTCCGTCGCCTTGGCGACCGCCGCGAAATGAGCATAGAGCCCGCGCTGGTTGGGCTTGTTGTAATAGGGCGTCACCACGAGCACCGCATCGGCGCCGATCTTCTCGGCATATTGCACAAGCTCGATCGCCTCGTTCGTGTTGTTGGAGCCGGCGCCGGCGATGACCGGCACCCTGCCCTTCGAGGTCTCGACGCAAATCTCCACGACCCGGCGATGCTCCGCATGGCTAAGCGTCGGCGATTCACCGGTGGTGCCGACGGGCACCAGGCCCTGCGTTCCCTCCCCGATCTGCCATTCGACCAGACCGGCGAACGCTTTCTCGTCGAGGCTCCCATCCTGCCGGAACGGCGTGACGAGCGCGGTAAAGGAACCTCTAAACATCGAAAAAGCTCTCCTGTGGGCCTCGGCCCGTTTAGAAACGCCGCACCATAGTCTTGCCGCGCCGGTGCGGCAAGACATCGACTATTAGGCAGTTGCGCGATGCAGGGCGCCGCGCCACGCTTCGCCGGCACCATCAAAGGGAGAGAGAAAATGGCCAAGCTGATTGCGCTTTACAGGCATCCGAAGGACGCCTCGGCCTTCGACCGGTACTATTTCTCAACGCATGTGCCGCTGGCCAAAACACTGCCGGGCTTAAAGAAATACGACGTCAGCGACGGCGGCGTGAACACGCCCGAGGGGCCATCCGCCTATCGTCTTGCCGCCACGCTCTATTTCGATTCCGTCGCCGATATCCAGGCGGCGTTCGCCTCGCCGGAAGGACAGAAAACCGCCGCCGACCTCGGAAATTTCGCGGACGGCGGCGTGGAACTTCTGGTTTTCGATACCAAGGACGTCTAGCGCCTGGAAAGGCGGCTCAGGCCGCCTTCGCGTGCTCGACCGGATGCAGCACGTGAAAGGAAACGCAGATGCGGTTCCAGATGTTGATCATGCCGATCGCGATCGTCAGCTTCGTCAGTTCCTCTTCGGAGAAATGCTTGCGCGTGGCCTCCCACAGCGCGTCGGGAACGCCCTGTTCGGAAATCTTCGTCACCGCATCGGTGTAGGCGAAGGCGGCGCGCTCACGGTCGGTGAAGAGAGGCGATTCCTTCCAGGCCGAGACCAGGAAAACACGCTGCTGCGTGTCGCCGTCGCGCAACGCCTCCTTGCTGTGCATGTCCACGCAGAAGGAACAGCCGTTGATCTGCGACGCCCTGAGCTTGACGAGATGAAGCAGGCTCATCTCCAGACCGCTCTCCTCCACCGCCTTGTTCAGCGCATAGACCTGCTTCATCAGGTCCGGCGCGTAGCTCTGGTATTTCATCCGCTGTTGCATTGTCTTTCCTTTCATCCTTGCTTTGAAACGGATTTCTGCATTCGTTGACGACGCTCCACGAAGGCGCAGCTTCGCGCGATCGAGCGCGGGTCGGCTTCCTCGATAAAATCATCCACGATATCGGAAAGCCTCACCTCGGCGAGCGCGGCGCGATAGGCTTTCTCCGCCTTCAGCATCGCGACATTGATGCCGCATGGCTTCACATAGGCGGATGCCGGCAGCGGATCGGGGCCGCCCCGGCGGATTTCCGCGCAGCGGTAGGCGGGCTCCGGCCCTTCCACGGCAAGCACGATGTCGAGCAGCGTGATGCGCTCCGGCCCGCGCGCCAGCCGGTAACCGCCGAGCGGGCCGGACAGCGATTCCAGCACTTTTGCCGTCGTCAGCGCGTTCAGATGCTTGAGCAGGTAGCTTGGCGAAAGCCCGTGCGCCTCTGCCAACGCCGCGCCCGGCATGGTCGCCCCGCCCTCCAGCAAAGCCAGAACCGCGCAGCAATGGATCGCCGCCTCCACGCCGTCGCCGAGCTTCATCGGTTTGGTTCCCTATTCCTGGATGTTTTATATCATGGATGATTTTTATCTGCAATATCCTGGTGCGAGGAATCCCTGCCTGTGGAAACTTTTCGCACGCGATCCGAGCGGTGTTTATTTGAAGCATTCGGAAGGGCACACCAGCCGCTTACTCTTGTTGACGCCTGTAAATTAACAGATTACAATTCAACGATGATCCGCAGTTTTCGCCACAAGGGGCTCAGGCGATTTTTCGAGGACGACGACGCCAGCAAACTACCCCCGGATATGCTGGAACGCATTCGGACCGTTCTTTCGTTCCTGGACGCAGCGAGCACTATCGAGGAGATGGATCAGCCGAGTTTTCGATTACACCCTCTCAAAGGCAGGCTTCGAGGACTATGGGCAGTAACAGTTCGCGCGAACTGGCGCATCGTGTTTGATTTTGAAAACGGCGATGCCTCGGACGTGGACTTCATGGACTATCATTGAGGCTAGTGAAATGACGATGAAAAACCCGGCCCATCCCGGCAGTTTGGTGAAAGACAATATCGAGGAACTTGGGCTCAGCGTAGCCGACGCGGCAAGGGGGCTCGGAGTGACGCGCCAGCAGCTCTACAAGGTGATCAAAAGTGAGAGCAGTATAAGTCCGGAAATGGCCGTACGGCTGGAAAAGGCTTTCGGCGGCTCGGCCGACACATGGCTTCGCATGCAGATGAACTATGATCTCGCCCGCGCGCGCGAACGGGACATCAGGGTGAGCCGGATGGAACCCAAGGCCGCATAGAGGATAAAGTCGACGGCCTCTTCCTTCAATTACTCCGCCGGTTCGGCCACCTTGGCCTTCGCCATCGGATTGTTGGGATGCGTCGTCCAGTTGGCGTAGGTTGGCGACACCTTCTTTTTCGTGCGCTCGTCCATGGCGCCCGCCGCCAGCGGCACAAGGGTGATGCAGTCTTCCACCGGGCAGACATTGACGCAGAGATTGCAGCCGACGCATTCGGCCTCGATCACCTCGAAATGCCTCATGCCGTCCACCATCGAGGTGATCGCCTGGTGCGATGTATCCTCGCAGGCGATGTGGCAGCGCCCGCATTTGATGCACAGATCCTGGTCGATCTGCGCCTTGGCGACATAGTTGAGGTTAAGAAACTGCCAGTCGGTGACGTTGGGCGTCGCACGTCCGATCACGTCGTTGAGCGTGGCGTGGCCCTTCTCGTCCATCCAGTTCTTCAGCCCCTCGATCATCTCCTGCACGATCTTGAAGCCGTAGGTCATCGCCGCCGTGCAGACTTGCACGTTGCCGGCGCCGAGCGCCATGAATTCGGCCGCGTCACGCCAGTTGGTGACCCCGCCGATGCCCGAGATCGGCAGGTCCCGTGTTTCCGGGTCGCGGGCGATATCGGCCACCATGTTGAGCGCGATCGGCTTCACCGCCGGTCCGCAATAGCCGCCATGCGAGCCCTTGCCGTCGATGGAAGGCTCCGGCGAGAAGGTATCGAGATCGACCGAGGTGATCGACGACACCGTATTGATGAGCGACACGGCGTCCGCCCCGCCCTTCTTCGCCGCGCGCGCCGGATAGCGGATGTCGGTGATGTTCGGCGTCAGCTTGACGATGACCGGCATGCGCGTGTTCTGCTTGCACCAGCGCGCCACCATCTCAATGTATTCGGGCACCTGACCGACGGCCGCGCCCATGCCGCGCTCCGACATGCCGTGCGGGCAGCCGAAATTGAGTTCGATGCCATCGGCACCCGTATCCTCCACCAAGGGCAGGATCGCCTTCCAGGCCGCTTCCTCGCAGGGCACCATGATCGAGGCGATCAGCGCGCGGTCCGGCCAGTCGCGCTTGACCTTTTTCATCTCGCGCAAATTCACTTCCAGCGGCCGGTCGGTGATGAGTTCGATGTTGTTGAGGCCGAGCAGGCGCCGGTCGACGCCCCAGATGGCGCCATAACGCGGACCGTTGACGTTGACGATCGGCGGACCCGCTTCGCCCAGCGTCTTCCACACCACGCCGCCCCAGCCCGCCTTGAAGGCGCGCACCACGTTATATTCCTTGTCGGTCGGCGGCGCGGAGGCCAGCCAGAACGGGTTCGGAGACTTGATGCCGACGAAGTCGTTGCGGATGTCTGCCATGGCTTTACTCCTTCTCAGCCGGCAACGGCACGGAGGGGACGAGAGGCAAATTCATTGGCGTTTCTCCGGCAGGGTATCGAAGGCCGGAACGCCGTCGGGAATGACATGGAAGCTGGCCTTCTCCTCGCAGAAGATCGCCATCTTCGGCCCGCCATAGACTTCCGGATCGTCCAGCGTGCCGATCTTGAGCACGGGTTGCGGCAGTCCCGGCCGGCGCGACAGGATATGCGTGCCGCAGAGCGCGCAGAAATCGCGGGTCACTGCGTTCGGCAGGTCAGGCCGTTTGAACTGCTTCGGCTCTCCCTCGGTGTAGGCGAACCCGTCAGGGGGAATGAGCATGAAGTAGTTGGGGCCGCCGCCGGAAATGTGTTGGCAGGCACGGCAATGGCATTCAGCCTTGAGCACGGGTGCGGCGGAGACGCGATAGCGCAGCGCACCGCAATAGCATCCGCCCTGAAGTTCATCGTCCATCATCGCGCCTCTTCATCGGCTGTCTGGCTCGATGCATCATACGCTATTTCGCTCGAGCGCTCATCGCCCGATGGATGCTCTCGGCGGCATCACGACCGGCCGCGACCGCCGAGACCGTCAGGTCCTCGCGCCCGTCAGCCACGCAATCGCCGCCAGCCCACACCTTGGCCAGCGAAGTCCGACTCTCGGCATCGACCTTGATCTTGCCGTTCTCCATCGCAATCGAGTTGCCGCTGCCGTTAAGCGGTGCTGCGTCGAAGCTTTGTCCAATCGCCTTGAAGACCTGGTCGGCCTCGATCCGCAGTGTCTCGCCGGTCCCGGCAAGCTTGCCGGCCTTGAGAGCGGTGTACTCAAGCTCGATTGCCGCGACCTTTCCATCCTCGGCAAGCACCCGCTTCGGCTGCAGCCAGTGGCGGATGTTGACGCCGTTGGCGGCGGCAAGATCCTGCTCGTATTCCGACGCGTTCATGTGCTCCTGGCCGCGCCGATAGCAGATGGTCACCTCCTCGGCGCCGAGCAGCTTCGACTGCACGGCCGCATCGATCGCCGTCATACCGCCACCGATGACGACCACCCGGCGGCCGACCGGCTGCGCCGCAAGATCTTCCGCCTGCCGCAGCGTCTCGATGAAATCGACGGCATTGGCGGCGCCGTCCGCGTCCTCGCCTTCGGCCCGCAGAGCGTTGACACCCGCAAGCCCTGCTCCAAGGAACACCGCGTCATATTCCCCGGTGAGGTCGGCGAGCGCGAAATCACGGCCGAGCGCCTTGCCGTTCTCGATCCGGATGCCGCCGATCGCGGTGACATAATCGACCTCCGCCTGGGCGAAGCCGTCGACCGTCTTGTAGGCCGCGATGCCGTATTCGTTGAGACCGCCCGACTTCTCGCGTGCCTCGAAGATGGTCACGTCATGTCCGTGCATGGCGAGCCGATGCGCGCAGGCAAGCCCCGCAGGCCCTGCCCCGACGACGGCGATCTTCCTGCCGGTCGCCGCCGCACGCTCGTAGAACTGCCGGTCCTTCGCCATGGCCGAATCGGTGGCATAGCGCTGCAACCGGCCGATCTGCACGGGCTTGCCCTCGGCGGCCTCGCGCACGCAGGCTTCCTCGCAAAGCGTCTCGGTCGGGCAGACACGCGCGCACATGCCGCCCAAGATGTTCTGGTCGAAGATGGTCTTGGCCGCGCCAAGCGGATTGTCGTTGCCGATCTGCCGAATGAACATCGGGATATCGATCGTGGTCGGGCAGGCATGCATGCAGGGCGCGTCGTAGCAGAAGTAACAGCGGTCGCTCTCGACCAGCGCCTCGTGACGATCGAGCGGCGGGTGCAGGTCGCCGAAATTCTCGGCGTATGCCTCGGGCGACAATCGGCCCGCCGCGATCCCTTCCTTGAAAAGACCTTCCGCCATCTTGCGGGTTCCCCATCATCGTTTCCAGGAAGGCTAGCACGTTTTATTTTTTTATCAATCGGTCAAATTTTGATCCATGAGACGAGAACCACCCCGAAAATTTTCGCAAACCTTTGTCGGTATCGGGCCTCTCTGTTCGTCCTTCGGCAACCCAACAAAAAGGAACGCCCGATGTCCAGGATTTCACCGTGCCTTTGGTTCAATGGCCAGGCCGAGGAAGCCGCAAGGTTCTATGTCTCGCTCTTGCCGGATTCCCGCATAGACTATGTCCAGAAGAACGTCATCG
The DNA here is from genome assembly GCA_030456445.1 of Hyphomicrobiales bacterium. Classification (GTDB taxonomy): domain Bacteria; phylum Pseudomonadota; class Alphaproteobacteria; order Rhizobiales; family Rhizobiaceae; genus Mesorhizobium_L. Next base: position 1,140 of record JAKDNM010000039.1, on the reverse strand, counting down.
ACAGTCCCGGCGGCGCGGAAGGGAGCGTGCTCCTCGTGGGTTTCACGCTCGCGGGCCAAACCTATCAGGCGCTGAACGGCGGCTCGCGTTTTGACTTCACGCATGCCGTTTCGCTGTCAGTCGATTGCAAGGATCAGGCGGAGGTGGACAGGCTGTGGGATAAGCTTTCGGATGGCGGCGAGCCCGTGGCGTGTGGCTGGGTGAAGGACCGCTACGGCCTTTCCTGGCAGATCGTCCCGAGCGTCATGCTGAAATTCCTGGCTGATCCCGATCACGAAAAGGCCGCACGCGTCATGCAAGCCATGATGAAGATGGTCAAGCTCGACATAGCCACGCTTCAGGCCGCCTATGACGGGCGGGCCTAGAAAACTGGGGGCGAAAGAGAGGAGATGACGATGGCAGAAAAGTCAAAACCCTTCTTCTGGTATGAGCTGATGACCACCGACCCGAAGGCGGCGGCGGATTTCTATTCCGATGTCGTCGGCTGGAGCGCCGCGCCTTTCGGCGGCGACGGCGGCATTCCCTATACGGTGCTGAGCGCCGGCGAACGCGGCGTCGGCGGCATCATGGACATGCCGGAAGGCTACAAGAAAGGCGGCGGCCATCCGGCCTGGGTCGGCTATGTGCATACACCCGATGTCGATGCCACCGCCGCTTCGCTGAAGAAGGCGGGCGGCAAGGTGGATCGCGGCCCGGAAGACATCCCCGACGTCGGCCGCTTCGCCGTCGTTTCCGATCCGCAAGGCGCCATCTTCCAGCTCCTGCAGCCAAGCGGGCCGGATCAACCGCCGGTCCCGGCCGGCACACCGGGCCATATCGGCTGGCATGAACTCTATACGAGCGACTGGAAGAAGGCCGTCGATTTCTATTCCGGCCAGTTCGGCTGGAAGAAGACGCGTGAATTCGACATGGGCGAGATGGGCATCTATGCCCTTTTTTCCATGGACAAGGACGAGGTCGGCGGCATGATGAACAAGCCGGCGCAGATACCGACCCCGGTCTGGCAGTTCTATTTCAATGTGAAAGGCACCGACGCCGCGACCAAACGAGTCTCCGACAAGGGCGGCAAGGTGCTGATGGGGCCGATGGAGGTTCCCGGCGGCCAATGGGTCGTTCAATGCCAGGATCCGCAAGGCGCCC
>JAKDNM010000157.1 GCA_030456445.1 Hyphomicrobiales bacterium | reverse complement strand
GCCGTCGACCTCGCCGACGACAAGCTGGAAGCGGCCATGCGCTTCGGCGCCACCCATGTCGTCAATCCGAAGAAAGAGGACGCAGCCAAGGCGATCAAGGCGCTGACACAGGGGCGCGGCGTCGACTTCGTCTTCGTGACTGTGGGTGCGAAAGCGGCCTTCGACCGAGCCTTCGACTACATCACGAAGAACGGCACGGTCGTCATCGTCGGCATGCCGCCATCCGGCGTCATGGCCGAATATGATCCGGGCACGGTGGCCGCATGGAACCAGAAAATCCTTGGCTCCAAGATGGGAGAAACCCGTGTCGCCACCGACATCCCCGAATTGGTGGAACTCTACCGCGCCGGCCGACTGAAGCTCGACGAACTCATTACCCGGCGCTATCCGCTGGAGCGGATCAACGAGGCGATTGCTGAGGTGAATGCGGGACGGGCATTGAGGAATGTGATTGTATTCTAGGGCATTCGGCAATGGGCAATGGGCAATGGGCAATGGGCAATCGAAAACCACCACACGCGACTTTGACGCTATAACCGATTGCCGACTGCCGATCTGCCGACTGCCGAAATCCTCCGGAGCGCCGAATGAAAATCACCGACGTCCAAACCTTCATCGTCGGCAACCCGCCGCCGCAGATCGGCGGGCGCTATTTCATCTTCGTGAAGCTGACGACCGACGGCAATGTGGTCGGCTACGGCGAGGCCTATAACGCCACCTTCGGCCCGGAGACGACCGCGCGCATGATCGAGGACTGCGCCGCGCGCCATCTGGTCGGCCGCGATCCGCACGACATCGAAACCTTCTTCCGCCGCGCCTATTCCTCCGGCTTCACCCAGCGCCCGGACGTTTCGATGATGGGATGCGTCTCGGCACTCGAAATGGCCTGCTGGGATATCATCGGCAAGGAGGCCGGCAAGCCGGCCTACAAGCTTTTGGGCGGCCAGGTGCACGAAAAGCTGCGCTCCTACACCTATCTCTACCCGCAGACCGGCAGCGTCTATCCCGGCGAGACGGACAGCACGAGAAACGTCTATAACGACCCCGACCTCGCCGCCGAATGCGCGCTCGAATATGTCCGGCAGGGCTTCAATGCCGTCAAGCTCGACCCGGCGGGCCCCTACACCGCCTTCGACGGCCACCAGCCGCGCCTGATCGACATCGACCTTTCGGCCCGCATGCTGAAGGCGATCCGCGCGGCGGTCGGCACCAAGGCCGACATATTGTTCGGCACGCACGGTCAGTTCACGGCGTCCGGCGCGCGGCGCATGGCCCGCGCCATCGAGCTTTACGATCCGCTCTGGTTCGAGGAACCGGTGCCGCCGGACATGCCGGAGGTGATGGCGGAAGTGGCGCGCGCGACCTCCATCCCGATCGCCACCGGCGAGCGGCTGACGACGAAATGGGAATTCGCCCGCGTGATCGAGCACAAGGCGGCGAGCATTTTGCAGCCCGATCTCGGCCGCTCGGGCGGTATCCTCGAGACCAAGAAGATCGCCGCGATGGCCGAAGCGCACCACATACAGATCGCCCCGCACTGCTATTGCGGCCCGATCGTCGGCGCCGCCAACATCCAGCTTGCCGCCACGCTGCCTAATTTCCTCATTCTTGAATCGATCAAGACCTGGGACGGCTTTCACGCAAAGCTGTTGAAGAAGAAGATCGAGTGGCAGGATGGCTGGGTCATCCCGCCGAAGGAACCGGGCCTCGGCGTCGAACTCGACGAGGCGGTCTGCGAAGCGCATCCCTGGAAGGGCGACGCGCTGCATCTGGAGATGGCGCCAGACCCGCTGTTTCCTTGATGGAACGGCCTACCGCCCGCCAGCGGAGATAAGCCGCGGCGGCGCCGATTCCGATGACGCCTCATCATACGCCGCGCGGGCGTCTTCCACCTGTTGACGATGTGTCGTCGCCCATTCGCCAATCGTGTTGAGCGGCTCGATCAGTGTGCGGCCGATCCCGGTCAACTCGTAATCCACGCGCGGCGGGATCGTCGGCGTCACGGTACGCGTCACGAAACCGTCCCGCTCCAGCCCGCGCAACGTAAGTGTCAGCATTCGCTGCGAAATCCCGTTTATAAGCCGCTTGATCTCGGTGAAACGCCTGGGTCCGCCGGCAAGGCTGCGGACGACGAATACCGTCCATTTGTCGCCGATCCTCGACAGGATGTCGGCAACCGCCCGGCAGTCGGGGGTTACAAGATTGTCACCATGTTCCAAAAAAGTGCCTCCTTGCGCCTTCCCTATCGGTATCTAATTTAGCATCGGTTCTTGTTTGTAACCAGTATCAAACTTGTAACCAGGAAAATTTTTGTAAGCGGCATCCTCCCAAAGCCGCAACCGAAAAGGAAGACTTCCATGTCCAGCACTCTTCTCGTTCTTTCCAGCCCGCGCGGCGAAGCCTCGCTATCGACCAAGGTGGCGCGCACGCTCGCCGGCGCCATTTCCGACAGGTCCGACGGGCAGCTTACCGTGCGCGACCTCGGCGCCAACCCGCCTGCCCATATCGACAGCGAATTTGTGGTCTCCGCGACCGCGCCTTCGGATGCGCCGACCGCCGCACAGAAGGCGGCTGCCGAGGAGTCCGACAGGCTGATTGCGGAGATCGCGGCGGCCGATACGGTGGTCATCGGGGCCGCCATGATCAACTTCGCCATCACCTCGCCGCTGAAGAGCTGGTTCGACCGGATCGCGGTGCGCGGCAAGAGCTTCCGCTACACCGAAGCCGGCCCCGAGGGCCTGCTCAAGGGCAAGAAGGCCTATGTCGTTCTCGCCAGCGCCGGCATCTATTCCGACGGCCCGACCAAGGCCATCGACTTCGCCTCGCCCTATATCCGGCACATGCTCGGCTTCATCGGCATCACCGATGTCGAATTCATCCGTGTCGAGGGCCTGGCCTTCGGCGAGGAGGCCGCGCAAAAGGCGATCAGCGGCGCCATGGAATATGCCGGCGCGCTCGCCGAAACGCATGGACAGGCGGCGATCGCGGCTTGATCGAACGACCCGAGGGTCTCTTCCGACCGGTTATCGCCGCCGGTCGGAAACGACCCCGGCCTCGGTGACAATCGCATCCATCGGAATGTCGTGCACCTGCGGATAGATCGTGGAGAGCGCGCATGAGGCGTAGCCGATGCCGATGACGAGTGGCTTCCTCGGCAGGGAAGCCAGCGTCCGGTCGAAGAAGCCGCCGCCATAGCCGAGCCGGTAGTTCGACGGGTCGTAGCCGACCAGCGGCGCGATCACGATATCGGGGAAGACCGGCTCGCCTTCCGCCGGTTCGGGAATGTTCCACACACCGCGCTCCAGCTTGTCGCCCTGCTTCCATTCGCGGAAGACGAGCGGCTGGCCCTTGGCGACGACAAGCGGCAGCGCGGTGCGCCCGCCCCTGTCCACGATCGTCTGGCCCCACGGCCTGAGATCGGGCTCGCCGCGAAACGGCCAGTAATAGCTTGCAAGCCTGCCGCCGACATCGCCGATCAACTTATCGATGCCGGCCACGATGCCTTCCGTCATCACCGCGCGGTCCGCGGCGCTGACTGCAAGCCGCGCCTCGATCTGGCGCTGCCGCTCGGCCTTGCGCCAGCGATAGATATCAGCCGCGGCTTGGGCGTCGGCGGCCGCCGGAACGCGGTAATCCTCTGTCAGTTCATGCATGAAGCAAGGGGGCGACGCATATTCCGTGGGGCCGCCTCTGTCTTCCTCTTCCTCGCCCATTCCTTACGCCTTTCAGTCAGATCACTGCCCGAATGTAGACTTTTTCGCCGGCCGCGCCATCTTCTACGCGACGGAATTGACCGCGACGGCGTCAGGCCGCAGGCTCGGCACCGCAATAAGAACCAAGTCGGATATGTCTAAATGTTTATTAAAATCGACTTCTTTCATGCCGGCCGCAAGAAGGGGCGAAGCAGGAAAGCGTAGAAATTTACTATACTTGGCGATGCGGCCGGCTTGAACCTTCCGTTCGGAAAAGATCGGCTGTAGTAACAGGGTTACCAATTCCTGAATAAGTTCGGAGCGTGGCGGTGTTTCCGCCAAGGGGTAAAGTGATGAATCTGATAGGTATGCTCAAACGCGGCGACAAGCTGGACAAGGCTTTCGAGGAACTCCAGACCGGTATGCTGGATGTGCTCGACGAAGACCTTTTCAGCCTCCCGGATACGGTACAGCTCTCGGAAGAAACAATCGCCGCCGAAGAAGTCAATCCCGATGAACTCTTCGCCGATGCGCGTTTTGAAGAGCAGCAGGAACCCGCTGTCCGGCTGACCTCCTACGCACAGGGCCGGATGGCGGCGCTGGAATCGCTGGAGGACCTTCACCGCAATGCGCACGACCATCTGGAAAGCGTCGGCTCGGGTCTCGCCGAGATCATCACGGCCCATCACCTGACCCGCGAATTCCTCAACGCCGCCCATTCCGACATCCATCGCGCCAGTGAACTGGAGGCTGCGAGCAACGCGCTTGCCGCGGAAAACCGCAAGCTTTCCGAACAGCTTCACGACGCGCTCAGGAAACAGCAGGAACTGGAGACGGCGCTGGAAGCTCTGCGCCGCCGCGAGACCGGCCTGCTGCAGGACCGCGACGCGCTGCGCATCGAGCTTTCCAGCCTCAAGCTTGAGAATGTCGAGCTTGGCAACAATCTGGCGCGGACCGAATCCGAGCGCGGCGACCTTGTGAAGACGCTCTCGACCCGCACCGTCGAGGCCGAACGGCGCCTGCGCGAGAACGAGATGCTGCGCGAAAAGCAGGTCAATTTGTCGATCGACCTCGAAAAGGCGCTGAAGCGCGAAACGGAACTACGGCGCAAGTTCGACGAGCTTTCGGCCAACCATTCCAACGAGACCGCGCGGCATCGCGAGACGCAGGCGTCACTCACCAAGGCCGAGAAGGATACCATCCGCCTGCAGAAGCAGGCAGAGATCGCCGAGGCGAGGCAGGCGGAACTCCACGAGACCGCCATCGGCCGCGAGGCCGAGAGCGAAGCGGAGCAGAAGCGCGGCATGGCCGAGATCCGCGGCCTGAAGGAAGAGATCCAGAGCCTGCATACGCGGCTCGAAACCGCCTCCGCCGGCCAGGCGGACGCGGGCGAGGAAATCGCCAGGCTGAAGTCGCAACTCGATGACATGACCACCGAGAAGCAGATCACGCAGGAGACGATCGTCACGCTGAAGCGGGACAATGAGGCCGATAAGAAGAGTCTCGCCGCCCTCAGCGCCCGCAACGAACGCTCCGGCATGGAGGAACTGGAGGGCCAAATCTCCGCCCTTACCGGCCAGATCGCGAAGCTGAAATCCGAGATCAAGGAGTTACAGCCCTATCAGCGCCTCTATCGCGAGGCGAAGGCGAAGCTCCAGGCCGCGAACACCTCCGAAGCCGAGGATACCGGCCCGCGCAAGAGGCATCACGCCGAGGCCGCCAACAAGGGTTGAAAAGCCTTTGGGCCAATGAGCGACCATTCAGCGGCAGCGGAAGCTCCAAACGAGCCTCCGCTGTTTTGCATTCGATATCCTGGCTTCAACTGGCCAAAGAACTTCGCAGGAAATCGAAGAGTTTCGCCGGCCCACCCGGCCGCCAGCCGAGCACGCGCAGCTTCTCGCAAGACATGACGTTCAGCGCCGAGAGGTCGGCGGAAGCGGGCAGCGGGCTTGCAACATCGGTGATTTCGGCCGCCATGCCGAGCAATTCCCGACGATCGACGGTTATGTCGGAGACGTTGAACGCTTCGCCGGCAACGTCGTCAGTGGCCGACAGCACCAGCGATACAGCCGTCGCAACGTCCTCGCCATGCACTTCGGTGCCGGCGCGAGGGGCGACTTCCCGTCCCGCCCGCCAGTCGTCGAAAAGATCCGCCCATTTATGCCGCCGACCCTTCCCCGCCGGACCGTAGACGCCGGTGATCCTGAGCACGGTCGGCTCGAAGCCTGCCGCGGCCATCGAAAGGATTTCCCGTTCCGCCGCGAGTTTCACCTCGCCATAGAGCGTATCGGGATGTGGGACGGTCTGCTCAGTCAGCACGACGCCCGGCTTTTGCGCGCCGTAGACCGCACGGCTCGACAAGAACACGGCGCGCCGCACGCCGGCCGCTTCGGCCGCGCGGAAGAAAGCGACGGTCCCGAGATGATTGCGCCTGCGGAAACCTTCGGCGTCGCCCCCTTCCCCGCCTCGGTACTTGCCCGGCAGATGGTCGAAAGCGGCGTGGACGAAAGTATCGACGCCCGCAAATGCGGCGGAGAAATCCGATTCCGGATCAAGCGCTTGCGGAACGAACTCGACGGATCGCGAGAAGAACTCATCCACGGGCGGCGTCCGTCCGGTAATCCGGACCGACATCCCTTCGTCGAGCAGCTTTTCGACAATGAAGCGGCCGACGAAACCGCCGCCGCCGGAAACGAGCGCCAGCGTCACGGCCAGTCCGCAGGGTTGGGCAGGTCGGCCGTGTCCAAAATCCCCTCGCCGCGATAATAGGCCCGCCAGAGGTCGACCAGCGGCCGCAGCCTGTCGGCCTTGGCGTGATCCTCCCACGGCTTCTCATACTGGTAATGCAGCACCGAAATCGACTTCCAGTCCCAGAGTTCGGGCAGGTTGAACCACACATATTGCAGCATGTTGAAGAAGACCGGCAGGCCGTGCCAGTCGGGAAAGAAGCTTTCGAGAAATGTCTGGTCCGTGCGCCGCCAGAACGCGTCCGGACGGTCGAGCCTGTCCAGCATCGCCGAAAAAATCGCCTCCGAGGGGCGCGCGACGAAGACGCCGGAGTTCAGCCGGTGGAAATCGCCAAGGCTCTCATAGACATTCGGCGCGGCGGAGAATTCCGGATAGGAAAAGAGCCGGTCGATATTTTTCAACACCAGCACGTCGGCGTCGAGAAAGACGATCTTCTCATACTCGCCCATCTGCCAGAGCCTGAGCTTGGCGAAATTGTCGAGCGGCGTGTGGAAGACCGGTTTCCCACCCTTGGCGAAGGGAGCCGCCGCGTGCTGGTGCGCGCGGCTATGGCGCTCGTTGAAGGCATCGGAGGTCGGCAGAAGCTCGACCGGCGCCAGACGCGCCCCAAGCGCCGCAACCGGCGCCAGCGCTTCCGTCGGCACGCCGCCCGTATGCATGACGACGATGTCGGCTTCAATGCCCGTACGCATCAACGAGCGCACCAGCGCCACCGCGCCCTTGGCATAGTCGGTGTTGGTGACAAGCGTGACGTAGGCATACTTAGACAATTCAGCCGACGCTCTTCAGCCGCCTACCCTCGGGGTCGCGCTCCAAGGTCGGCGCGAGGTCGCGCGTCCAGGCGGAAACGGCGGGGATGCGCGAGCGGTCGACGCGATAGGCGAACTTTTTCGCCACATCCACGACCTCCGTCAACAGCCCCTCGGCGAGCGTGGTGGGCTCCAGCCCGAGCGCAAGGAACTGGTCGTTCTCCACCACAAGGTCGTTCTCCGCCGCCTCCTTGCGCGGGTTGGGCAGGAAGGCGATGCGCGCACCGGTGATGCGCGAAACCAGTTCGGCCAGATCGCGCACCCGGTGCGTCTCCGTCATCTGGTTGAATATCCTGACCCGCTCGCCGCGCTTCGGCGCGTTCTTCAGCGCAAGCTCGATGCAACGCACCGAATCCTGGATATGGATGAAGGCGCGGGTCTGGCCGCCCGTACCGTGGACGGTAAGAGGATAGCCGATCGCCGCCTGGATGAGGAAGCGGTTGAGCACCGTGCCGTAATCGCCGTCATAGTCGAAGCGGTTGACGAGTTGCTCGTGCAGCCGCGTTTCCTCCGTGTGCGTTCCCCAGACGATGCCTTGATGCAGGTCGGTGATCCGCACGCGATCGTTCTTCGCGTAGAACTGGAAGAGAAGCTGATCGAGGCATTTGGTCATGTGATAGATCGAGCCGGGATTGGCCGGGTAGAGGATCTCCTGGTCGACGGTCTCGCCGTTCAGCCGCTCGATGCCGACCGGCAGGTAGCCTTCCGGGATCGCCGCTCCCACCGTCGAATAGCCGTAGACCCCCATTGTACCGAGATGGATGAGATGCGCGTCGAGATCGAGCTCAACCAGCGCGTTCAGCAGATTGTGCGTGGCGTTGACGTTGTTGTTGACCGTGTAGTTCTTGTGCCGGTCGCTCTTCATCGAATAGGGCGCGGCGCGCTGCTCGGCGAAATGGATGACGGCGTCGGGCCGGTTCTCGCCGAGCCAGCGTTTCAGCACCTCGTAGTCGCGCGCCAGGTCGATCAGGTGGAAGCGGATGCGCCGCCCGGTCTCCAGATGCCAGATGCGCGT
>JAKDNM010000156.1 GCA_030456445.1 Hyphomicrobiales bacterium | reverse complement strand
GTCGAGCCGCGCAAGCCGGTCGTGCTGTTCGGGGACGTGTCCGTCTCACCGCCGCCTGGCGCTTTCCTGCAAGCGGTCGCGGGCGCCGAGCAGGCCATGGCGGATATCGTCTCGGCGCATCTCGGGAAAGCCAAGCGGATCGTCGATCTCTTTTCCGGCGCAGGCGCATTCGCGCTGCGTTTGGCGAAAGGCGCGGAAGTTCACGCCGTCGAGGCCGACGCCGCGTCGCTTGCGGCGCTCGACCGCGGCTTCCGTTTTGGCTCCGGGCTGAAACGCGTGACGACGGAGCGCCGCGACCTTTTCATCCGGCCGGTGACGGCGAAGGAACTGAACGCCTTCGACGGCGTCGTCTTCGATCCGCCGCGTGCCGGGGCCGAGGCGCAGTCGAAGCAGATCGCGAAATCGGACGTGCCGCTGATCGCGGCGGTTTCCTGCAATCCTGCGACCCTTGCCCGCGACCTCGCGATCCTGATCGAAGGCGGCTATGCGCTTCGGCGCATCATTCCCATCGACCAGTTCCTGTGGTCACCGCACGTGGAGGCCATCGCGCTTTTGACGAAAAAGAAGCGGCGCCGGTGAGCGCGCCTGCCTCGCACTTGAATTGAGCGTGGTTTGCGCTTACTTTGAGCATATAGAATTCAAAGTGAGATCGGAGAACGCCATGAGCATCGCGGCTCTCGACATGTCGGCATCGCGCTTCGGCGATGGTGGGGCGCCGTTCCTCGCGCCGCGCCGGGTTGCGGAACTGCTCGGTGTCACGCTCACCGAACTGGCGGGCCTGATCGGCGTTGCCCGCAATACGCTGACGGCGAAAAGCGGCGCGCGCAAGGTCGACGCCGCCTTGAGCCCGGTCGTGCGCATCCTCGCCATGGCCGACGAGATGGCCGGCGGCGAGGAGCGCGCCGCGCTCTGGTTCAAGCACCAGCCGATCCCCGGCTGGGCCGGCAAGACCGCCTACGATCTCGTGCGCGAAGGCAAGGCCGGCAAGGTGCTCGCCTATCTGGAGGCTGTCCGCTCCGGCGTCTATGCCTGAGACGCAAAGCCTTGCGCTTTGGCGCGCCTTCGTGCCGCGCTGGGCCTATCTGCCGCTGTCGGGGGAGGGCGCGGCCAGTTTCGGCGGCCGCTGGAATCCGGTTGGCGAACCCACGATCTACGCCGCCCGCGAACTCTCGACCGCCTGGGCCGAATACAATCAGGGTTTTGTCCAGCATCCGGCGCTGATCGCGCGGCTCGAACTGAACGGCGCGCATCTCGCCGACCTCACCGATCCAGCCACGCTGGCTGCCTTCAATGTCGGCGCGGAGATCCACAAATGCAAATGGCGGGCGTCGTTGGACGAAGGCAGGACGCCCGAGACACATCTGTTGAGGGCAAAGCTCATCGAAGCCGGGAAGGACGGTGTCGTCTATCCGTCCTTCATGTCGCCGGGCGGCACCTGCGTGGCGCTCTGGCGCTGGAACGAGGAAGGCGCGCCCGAACTCAGGATCGTTGACCCCGACCATCGCCTGCCGCGAACGCCGGCGTCTTGGCTGTAGTGACGCTACAGGATTTTCGCCAGAAAGCTTTTTGTCCGGTTCTTCTGCGGATTTGAAAAGAGCTCTTTGGGCGGCCCTTCCTCGACGATGAGGCCGTCATCCATGAAGAGTACCCGGTGGCCCACCTCGCGCGCAAAACCCATTTCGTGGGTGACGACCACCATCGTCATTCCCTCGACCGCCAGCGCCTTCATGACCTGAAGCACCTCGCCCACCATTTCCGGGTCGAGTGCCGAGGTCGGCTCATCGAAGAGCATGACCACCGGTCCCATCGCCAGCGCGCGGGCGATGGCCACGCGCTGCTGCTGGCCGCCGGAAAGCTCGTCCGGATAGCTCGCTTCCTTGCCCACGAGCCCCACCTTGGCCAGCAATTCGCGTGCGATCTTCTCCGCCTCGGCGGCGGCGATCTTCTTCACCTTGCGCGGCCCGATCGTGATGTTCTCCAGGATGGTCAGGTGCTTGAACAGGTTGAACTGCTGGAACACCATGCCGACATGCTGGCGCAAATGGTGGATGTTGGTCTTCGGATCGGTGAGCTTCATGCCGGCGATTTCGATCTCGCCGCTGGTCGCCGTCTCCAGCCCGTTCAGGCAGCGCAGGAACGTGCTCTTGCCGCTCCCCGAAGGGCCGATCACGACGACGACCTCCTGTTCGTCCACATGAGTGTCGATCCCCTTGAGGATTTCATTGTCGCCGAAGGATTTGTGAAGGTCTTTAACGCTTATCAACTTGAAGCCTCCTCTCCAGGTAGGACGAGCACTTCGACACCGAGAAGATGAGGATGAAGTAGAGCACCGCGATCAGGCCCCAGATGGCGAAGGAAGCGAAGGTCTCCGCGATCACGATCTCGCCCTTATAGACCAGTTCGGCGATGCCGACCGGAGCCAGAAGCGAGGTGTCCTTGATGGTCTGGGCGGCCTGGTTGACCAGCGGCGGGATCATCCGCTTGAACGCCTGCGGCAGGACGATGTAGCGCATCGTCTGGAAGCCGTTCATACCGATGCTCTGCGCGGCTTCCTTCTGGCCCCGGTCGACGCCGAGGATGCCGGCGCGGATGATCTCGGTCACATAGGCACCCTCGTTCAGGCTGAGCGTCAGTGCCGCCGCGAGGATCGGATACAACAGCTGCCCGAACCATTCGTTGACCGGCAAGATGGCGGGCAGTCCGAGAACGATGAAGAAAAGTTGCACCAGAAGCGGCGTCGACCGGAAAATCTCGACATAGGAGGTGGCGATCCACCTGAGCGGCGCGACTTTCGACAGCCGCATCAGCGCCGCGATCAGCCCGATCGCCACCATCAAAATGATGGCGACGATCGAATACTGGATCGTCAGGCGCAGGCCGACCAGGATGACGGGTAGGTTTTGCCAGATGGCGTCCATGGACCGTGCCCCAAATTATCCTTCTCTCATCAAAGATGAGGAAAGCGCGCGGAGCCGCTGTTGCGCCGCGCGCCTTTCCAGGTTCGATCTGGCGAATCCACCGGATTCCGACCGGATACCGAGGCCGATCCTCAGTCCTTGACGGCGATGTCCGTCGGCTTTTCGACGCCTTTGACCGCGCCGCTCAAATCGCCGCCGAAATATTTCTCGAAGAGCTTCTTGTATTCGCCGCTCTTCTTGATTTTGGCCAACCCGTCATTGAGCTTGGCGACCAGGTCGGGCTTTTTCTTGGTGACGGCGATGCCGTAATATTCACCCGTCAGGAGCGGGCCGACGGTCTTTACGCCACCATGCTTGGTCTTGAAGTTGATGTTGACCGGGTTGTCGAAGATGACGGCGTCCGCGCCGCCTGTCATAAGCGCCTGATAGGCGGCGTCGATGCTCTGGAACTGCTTAATGTGGTCGGACTGGAATTTGTGGCCGGTCAGGTAGTCGACCGAGGACGTGGCCTTCTTGGTGGCGACCACATGGCCGCTCAGATCGTCGAAGCCTTTGATCTTGGAATCCTTCTTGACCAGGATCGAAAGCCCCGACTTGTAATAGGCATCGCTGAAATCGACGTTCTTCATCCGGCTGGACTTGATCGTGATGCCGGCGACCGCGGCGTCGATCGAGCCGGCTTGCAGGCTCGGGATGATGCCGTTGAAGGGCAGCGTCTTCAAGCTGACCGTCATGTCCTCTTCCTTGGCGATCGCCTTGATCATGTCGATGTCGAAGCCGGTGACCTCGCCGTTCTTCTCGGTCTCGAATGGCGGGAAGGTCGTGTCGGCGCCGACAACGATATTGGTTGGCGCCGCTTGGGCCGCCGTGGTCACGATCGTTGCACCGAACGAAAGTGCAAGACCGGAAGCCAGCGATGCGGCCAGCGCGATGAGTGCTCTCTTTTTCACGTTTGTCTCCTTTTCGGCGGGCGATTTATCAGCCTGGATCGTACCGACAATCAGGAGTGGTGAATGAACTCGCGCGCCCCTAGCCCGTGCAGGGTATTTGGATCACAGGTAAACGGCGTCAAGTTTTGCGCAGGAATGAATGGTAGTAGGGCAATCGGCAGTAGGCAGTAGGCAGTAGAGCAGTAGGCAGGCCGCCTGTCCCCGACTGCCCACTGCCGAACTGCCGACCGCCGCTCTTACGTCCGCGTCCCGCCGACCGTCATCTTGTTCATCCTCAGATGCGGCTGGCCGACGCCGACCGGCACGCCCTGTCCGGCCTTGCCGCACATGCCGATGCCGGTGTCGAGCTTCATGTCGTTGCCGACCATGGCGACGCGGTGCATGGCGTCGGGGCCGTTGCCGATCAGCATTGCGCCCTTGATCGGCTTTGTCACCTTGCCGTCCTCGATCATGTAGGCTTCCGTGCAGCCGAAGACGAATTTGCCCGACGTGATGTCGACCTGCCCGCCGCCGAAGGAGACGGCGTATATGCCGTTCTTCACCGATGAGATGATCTCGGCCGGTTCGTATCCGCCGGCGGTCATGTAGGTGTTGGTCATGCGCGGCATGGGTTCGTGCGCATAGGATTCGCGCCTGCCGTTGCCGGTCGCCTTCATTCCCATCAGCCGGGCGTTTTGGCGGTCCTGCATGTAGCCGACGAGTTTGCCGTCCTCGATCAGCACGGTGCGGTTGGTCGGCGTGCCTTCGTCGTCGATGGTGAGAGACCCGCGCCGCTCGGCAATCGTGCCGTCGTCGACGACGGTGACCCCCTTGGCGGCCACCTGCTGGCCCATCAGGCCGGCGAAGGCGGAAGTCTTCTTGCGGTTAAAGTCGCCCTCCAGCCCATGGCCGACCGCCTCGTGCAGCATGACGCCGGGCCAGCCGCTGGCGAGCACGATGTCGAACGTGCCGGCAGGGGCAGGGATGGCTTCCAGGTTGACCAGCGCTTGCCTGAGCGCTTCGTCGGCGGCGTGTTTCCAGGAATCCTCGGCCACGAACTCCGCGAAGGATTTGCGCCCGCCCATGCCGTAGGAGCCCGATTCCTGCCGGTCGCCGTCACCGACCACGACCGCCACGTTCATGCGTACCAGCGGCCGGATATCGCGAACCGTGCGGCCGTCTGCGCGCATGATCTCGACATGCTGCCACGAGGCGGCGAGCGAGGCGGTGACCTGCCGCACGCGCGGGTCTTTCGCCCGCACGAAAGCGTCGATCTCCTGAAGAAGCTTCGCCTTCGCCTCGAAGCCGGGCGCGACGATCGGGTTTTCCTCGCCGTAGAGATGAAGATTGGTGCCCTGCGGCGCGGCGGCAAGCGTGCCGGAATAGCCCGCCTTGACGGTGGAGACAGCGTCGGCTGCGCGCCTCAGCGCTCCTTCGGAGAAATCGTTGGCGTGGGCATAGCCGCTCGCTTCGCCGGCAACGGCGCGCAGGCCAAAACCCTGGTCGGTGGAGAAGTTAGCCGTCTTCAGACGGCCATTGTCGAACATCAACGCCTCGCCCTCGCGGTATTCGAGGAAGAGTTCGCCGTCGTCGGCGCCCCGGATCGTGTCGGCGACGATCCGCTTCACCTCGTCTTCGGAAATGTCGAATTGTTCAGTCAGCCTGCGATCCACGTCTTGGCTCCCGTCATGAGGAAATTAGATCGAATATAGGCGGCGGGCTTCTACGTTGCACGCCCGTTCGGGTCGAATCTGATGGCAGGAGCAGGAATGAAGGGATCATATTGGGTAATGATCGGCGCGGTTGTCGGGCTGTTTGCTGGGGCGCTCTTCGGCACCACCTATGCGGTCGCCGGCGTCGGCATAGGGATTGCCGGCGGGTTGGCGATCTATGCCGGCATGCGGTGACGGCGCCTGTCAGGGAAGCGCGGCGAAGCCGTCGGCGAAGCCGGTCAAGTCGACGGGGATGCCGATCCCCTGTTCGGGCGTCTGGAAGACGATGAAGGTCGCCGACTTGCCCTTGGAAAGCGTGTCGATGAGCTTCTGCTCGAGGATGACTTCGGCGTAGCAGCCGTCCTGGAAGCAGCGCACGAAATAGGCGCGGCCGATATCCTTGCCGTCGACATTCAAGCCGAGCCCGTTCGGCAGGAGCACGCCGAGCGGAGCCAGCACCCGCAGGATCTGCGCCTTGTGGTCCGCCGTCTTCAGCACGACGACGGAAAGGCCGATCTCCGGCCGGTCGGCGGCGACGACGTTCTGCATCATCGCGCATTGCTCGGTCTTGGCGCCGGGCGGTGTGTCGCAGATGATAGACCAGGCGCCGTGTACGGATTTCACGGTGCCGTTGGCATTTGGCATGGTGTCTTGCTGCGCCAAGGCCGCGACAGGCATGACCGCCATCGCGGCAATTAAAGCAATTCCGGCGAAAGCGATCCCTGGGAAGATAGACCCCGTGAGGATAAACCTTCTAAACATTGCTCGAAACGGCCCAGCGATCATGTCGGCTCCCTGCGAATCACGGCAATTTAGCCACCCGCGCGCCCTTGCGGAAGCACGCGGCGAGGTTTCTGGAAGCGAATTCCACCCGTCAGGCGGCAACTGGCGCAACAATTCGCCCGAATTGCGACGGGAACCCGCCTTCACCACAAAATGCCGGCAGGCGCGGGATTCAGGCGCGCGCGAACCGCCGCGCGCCGCACTGCCGGATAATGCCGCACTTTTTCGCGCGCAAAAATGCCGCATCTTTCGCATGGAGCCTTCCTTGCGGTTGATATCGTAGTATGGTTTGAACGCATGCGAGGGTGAGGGAAGATTCCCATGCCCGGCGGGCGCATGGGAACATGCGCCCGATTAGGATATTTGCGGGAGACGATGAGAGTGATCAGGAACATTCTTGCGCGTGTCGGCGGGGCAGCGGCAGGTTTCGCGGTAACGTCGGCAACGGCCGCCCCGCAGCCCTGGGAATGGACGCTCCAGCCGGCCGCGACCGATATGATGCGGCAGATCAGATGGTTCCAGGATTATACGCTCTGGTTCATCGTTCCGATCACGCTCCTGGTCATGGTGCTGCTGGGCTACTGCATCTTCCGCTTCAGCGCCAAGCGCAACCCGGTTCCCTCGAAGACGACCCACAACACGATGATCGAGGTGCTGTGGACCGTTCTTCCCGTGGTCGTGCTTCTCTTCATCGCCATCCCGTCCTTCCAACTCCTGACCGCGCAGTACAACCCGAAGGAAGAGCCGAAGCTGACGGTCAAGGCGACCGGCAACCAGTGGAACTGGGACTACGAATACGAGACCGAGGGCCAGCTTTCCTTCAACTCGGCGATCCTCGCGGACGCCGACCGCGCCAAGCTCGGCAAGGAGGACCGTGCTGAATATCCGCGTCTCCTGACTGTCGATCATGAGATGGTGGTGCCGGTGAACGCGATGGTTCGCGTGCTCGTTACCGGAGCCGACGTCATCCACTCCTTCGCCATGCCGCCCTTCGGCATCAAGGTCGATGCCGTGCCCGGCCGCATCAACGAGACCTGGTTCAATGCGGATAAGGAAGGCATCTTCTATGGCCAGTGCTCCGAACTGTGCGGTAAGGACCATGCCTTCATGCCGATCGCGATCCGCGTGGTGTCGCAGGAACAATACGACAACTGGTATAAGACGGCCTTGAACGATCTCGACGGCGCCAACAAGACGCTGATGGCCGAGGTCGATCATGCCAAGACGAAGAATGTCGCCGCGGCTAACTGAGCGCGGCCCACACAGGAATCAGGAACGGAGCGGACAAACATGGCGGCGGTAGAAGCAGCTCATGACGACCATCGGCCGCGTGGCTGGGTGCGTTGGGTCTATTCGACCAACCACAAGGATATCGGCACCCTTTATCTGATCTTCGCGGTTTGCGCCGGCTGTATCGGCGCATTCCTGTCGATCATGATGCGCGCCGAACTGATGGAGCCGGGCATTCAGATATTCCCGGGCCTGGCGTCCATGGTCTATGGCGTGGAGGGCCCTGCCGCCCTCGACGCGGGCAAGAGCATGTACAACATGTTCACATCCGTCCACGCCCTCATCATGATCTTCTTCACGATCATGCCGGCGATGATCGGCGGCTTCGGCAACTGGATGGTGCCGATCATGATCGGCGCGCCGGACATGGCGTTCCCGCGCATGAACAACATCTCCTTCTGGCTGCTCGTGCCGGCCTTCCTGCTGCTCATCCTGTCTTGCTTCATGCCGAGTGCCGCGGGTGCCTGGGGGCCGGGTGGCGGCTGGACCCTCTATCCACCGTTCTCGACATCCGGCCAGCCCGGACCGGCCATGGATCTCTTGATCCTGTCGATCCATATCGCGGGCGCTTCCTCGATCCTCGGTGCGATCAACTTCATCACCACCATCTTCAACATGCGCGCGCCCGGCATGA
>JAKDNM010000155.1 GCA_030456445.1 Hyphomicrobiales bacterium | reverse complement strand
TCCCCCGGCCCGCGGAGCGGACGGGCCGGTGCAACTGCGGCCGAGCATCCCTGCCCGGCTGGCCAAGCGGGGCTTAAAGCCCTGCGCAGGACGACGGGCCGGGATCGCGATGGCGGTGGTTGAGCGCGGCGTCAGCGGCCTGTCCGATCTGCGAGCGGGTTTTTTCTCACCCTCACCCGCAACTTGCCCTTCCCCGATCCTTCGATATTCAAACCCATCGGCGTCTCTTTTCGCAGGATGAACGGGTGATGCTTGAATCTGGTGTATATTATGGCAATATACATGCATGATCGATTGGAAGCGGATTGGCGGCTTCGACTGGGATGAAGGCAACGCCCGAAAAAGCGTCGACAAGCATGACGCCAGCCAGGGCGAAGCCGAGCAGATGTTTTTCAACGAGCCGCTGCTGATGGTTCCCGACACAAGGCACAGCGTCGTCGAGCAACGCATTCATGCGCTCGGACGCACCGATGACGGAAGGTTGCTTCACATCACCTTCACGCTTCGGGACAGCGAGAGGAAAATCCGGGTGATCTGGGCCCGTGACATGAGCCGCAAGGAGCGTAGTTATTATGAGTAAGACACCTAAACCCACCCCGGATTTTCAGACGGAAGCGCACGAGCGCGCCTTCTGGGAAGCGCACGACTCCGCCGATCACGTCGACTGGAGCAAGGCGCAGAAGGTGCGACTTCCCAATTTGAAGCCGTCTTCCACCTCGATTTCGCTGCGGCTGCCGAATGCGCTTTTGGAGCGCATCAAGATCGCAGCAGGCAAGCGCGATGTTCCCTATCAGTCGCTCATCAAGATCTGGTTGGCCGAGAAGATCGATACGCCCGGAGCAAAGCATTGATCGATATCGATCTGACGGTCACGACGTGCCCAAGCCATATCGCAAAAATCCTTGCCCAAAGGACGGACCAAACCGCTCAAAGAGAGTTAAGAGGTTACCAAAAAATTGGCCGCCGAAATGAATGCGACAGCACGCGGCCGACATTCCGGCCGCAGCCTTTATCCAAAATCATATGGCCGCGCCTGCACCATCGCGGCCTATCGAAAACGACTAACCGAGCGATGCAAGCCTATGCCAGACCGAGCTTCTTCTTGAGCTCTGCATTCTCCTTGCGCAGACGTTCGGCAAGCAGCTTTTTCAGGCGCTCGTTTTCTGCCTCGAGTGCGACCAGGTCCTTCAGTTCGCCGCCAGTCGGTGCCGACGCGACTGTCTTCTTCCATTGATAGTAGGTCTGCTCCGATATTCCGGCCTGACCTACAGCACTCTTGGTTGACGCGCCACGACCGACGGACTTCTCGATCTGGGCGAGTTTTTGGGCGCGTTCCTGTTCGGAATAGACTTTTCGCTTTCCCCGAACAGGCGCGCTCGGGAATTCAGTCGCCTTCGTCGCCGGCCTGGCAGCGTTCCTTGCCACCTTCTGCTTTGGCTCGGCCTTCGCCTTCTTCACCCGTGGGGTTCTCTTTTTCGGCGCGGGCGTCTCCGTGTTGGTCGGTGCCTGAGGGGCAGGCTGCCCTACATCTGCTTCCTGAGGATCGGCCATGTGCTGTTCCACCTGTGGTTCCTGAGTGCCTTCAACATCAAAGGATCCCGTACCGGAGTCAACTGGTCGGCCTTTTGGAGTCCCCTCAGCATCAACCTCCAGTTCGCCGGCCGCCGCGGAAAGATCGACGCCACCCCATATCGAGTGGCCGGGCTTTTGCACTCCACGCTTTCGTTTGACTTCCACGACGACCGGTCGACTTTGCGGTTTCATAACTTCTTCCCTGATCAGAACAGTTCGCTCCGAATTGCCATCACAGCGTCCCGCCGTTCATCGGATTCTGCTGACGGACCTGAAGCGTATCCTGCGCCCTCCTAACCGCGTTTCACAACAGTGACAACTGGACGCAAAGCGACGCGGCCCAGTGGAGGCAACACATTCATGCCGCCTCTCGCGCGCCGGGGGCATGAACTCCTTCAACATCGGCCGAAAGCGAAGTTTCGATTTCGGCCAGCTGCCGGCGCTTGTCGACCAGTTCTTCCGAGAAGGAGAATTCTCCACCCTGCCGTGAGGAAAAGGATGCGAGGCGACATTCGGCATCGGCCAGCCGCCGGCGATAGCGTTTCTGCTCATCATCAAAGCCGGACAATGCATGCTCGAGACGGGCGACCGCGCCGAGCGGCGTGGTGGTTACCGGCAGCTCGATTTCCGTCTCGGCGCCGGTGCGCATCAACATGGTGGTGTAGCGGTATCCGTCCTTGCCGAACCGCTCGCCACAATATTGGAGGTCGAACCCGCCGAGCGAAGCGATAACGACATCGCCTTCTTGCTGACGCTGCACGAGCATCAGAATTTCCTTCATCAGCGCCCGGCCGGCAAGCTTGCGCTCGTCGAAGATCTCGTCGCCGACGCCCATCCGGAAGGAAGCGCCGGTGGTCGGAACCCACTTGTCGATATCCTGCCCGATATCACCAATGCGGCGCGTCGAATAGTCGACATCGCACTCAGCGTCACGGATCTGGCGGCGGATAGCAAATTGGTCATCCTGATGCGCGGCCCGGAGCCGTTCGAGCCGCGTGATGTCGGCTTCCAGACCCGCCTTCCGCATGAGGCGTGGATCGCCTGACGCAATAGCCTTGGCCATGGCGAACTGGTTGGCCTGCCCCTCACCTATATCCTCGAGACGGCGGATTGAGGTGTCGCCGGATAGCGCGGCGGCGATGAACCGGGCCTTGCGCTCATTGTTCTGCCACATCTGCGCGTCCATCGAGCCTTCCGTGGCATAGGCGAAGATATCGATGACATCGTGCTGGTTGCCCTGCCGCAGGATGCGCCCCTCGCGCTGCTCGATCTGGGAGGGCAGCCAAGGGACGTCGAGATGGTGCAGGGCCTTGAGGCGCAGCTGAGCATTGACCCCGGTACCCATCGTTTCCGAGGAGCCGATCAGGAAACGGACTTTTCCTGCACGCACGTCACCAAACAGCCGCTGCTTGGCCTCCGATTTCTTGTAATCCTGCATGAAGGCGATTTCCGAAGGGGGAACGCCCAGGCGAATGAGTTCGTCCCTGATCCAGCGGTAGGCCGAAAACCCGCGCGTCTTCTCGACGCTGACCGTGCCAAGATCGGAGAAGATCATCTGCGCGGCGCCGGTCAACTCGAACGGCTTGCCGTCGGGCCGGACATAGGCGCCATCCGCTGTTTCCTGCCAGATGCGATAGGCATTGCCGACGAGATCATTGAGCTTGTTGTCCTGCTCATTGTCATTGTCTGCATCGACCAGGCGCAGATCGATCGCGGCATGACGCCCATCGGTGATGACCGAAAGCAAAATATCGTCACCGGGCTGCGGCGGGCCTTCGCGCGCCTCGATCGCCTTGATCCGGGCATCAAGCAGGACCTGATAGCGCTTGAAGGCAGACGAAGGTTTTGACGTTCTGATCTGCCGCGTGCCGGTCGAGAGGATCGGCACCTTCACATACTCGCGCAAATCCTCCGGCATCACCACATCGGCGAACGTTCGGAACATGGCGATCAGCTCGGGAACGTTGACGAAGGTGGCGAAGCGGGTGACCGGCTTGTACTTGCCGTTGGGCTGCAGCTCGAGCTCGGTGGTGACATCACCGAAGGTCGAGGCCCAGGCGTCGAATTCGTGCAGGCCGCGCTGGCGCAAGGCGTCGAGCCCCAGATAGCGCTGCACCGAGAACATCTCGCCCAGTGTATTGGTGATGGGGGTGCCCGATGCCAGTACGAGCGCCCTGCCCGGGTTCTTCGTCTCGATGAAGCGGGATTTGACATAGAGATCCCAGGCACGCTGCGAGCCGTTCGGATCGATGCCCTTCAGCGTCGACATGTTTGTGGCGAAGCTGAGCTTGCGGAATTCCTGCGCCTCGTCGACGATGATCTGGTCGATGCCGATCTCGGAGATCGTGAGCAGATCGTCCTTGCGGGTGGCGAGATTTTCGAGGCGCTCCTGTAAACTCTCCTTCAGACGTTCCAGACGCTTGCGCGAGACGCGGTCGTCGCCTTCGACCTTGGTCAGCAGGGTCTCATAAAGCTCCAGTTCGTCCTGGATCATCTGCTGCTCAAAGGCCGAGGGCACGTCGATGAAGCGGAAGGCGGAATGCGTGATGATGATCGCATCCCAGGTCGCGGTCGCCGCGCGAGACAGGAACCGATGGCGCTTATCCTTGGTGAAATTGGTCTCATCGGCGACAAGAATGCGGGCGGTCGGATAGAGCGCGAGGAACTCGCGGGCCGCCTGCGCCAGGCAATGGCCGGGAACGACGATCATCGCCTTGGCGATCAGGCCAAGCCGCTTCTGCTCCATGACGCTTGCCGCCATAGTCATGGTCTTGCCGGCGCCGACGGCGTGCGCCAGATAGGTCGAGCCCGCCGAGATGATGCGCCAGATACCACGCTTCTGATGCCCATAAAGAGAAAAGGCGCCAGAGGCGCCCGGTAGCTGGAGATGATCGCCGTTGAACTTTCGCGGGGCGATATTGTTGAAGCGGTCATTATAGACCCGGGCCAGCCGGTCGGTGCGATCAGGATCGGACCATATCCAGGTCTGGAACGCCGTCTTGATTTTTTGCAGCTTTTCCTTGGCGGCTTCGGTGTCAACGACGTTGAGCACACGCCGCTCGCTATCCCCCTCCTTCACCGTATCGAAGATCTGCGGCACCCGGCTGTTGAGCGCATCGGCGATCAATTCGCCGGCGTGACGCCGTTCTGTGCCCCATTCCGATGTGCCGGCTGCCATCCAACCCAGTTGCCGCGCCTGCACCGTCCACGATGCCAGTTCCGGCATGTGATGGACTCTTATCTCGGCGCCCATCGTCTCGTGCACGAAGGCGATGACATCGGCCGCCGGGATCCACGGGGCACCGAGACGGGCGGTGATGTCCGAGGGTCCGAGATCGGCCGGCTGGACGTCGACCAGCGCGCGGACATTGCGCTCGAAGATCGGATCGAGAGCTGCGGCGGCTTCCGCCGCCTTGAGCTTGTCGCGAACCTGGCCGGAGAGATAGGCATCGGTCGTCTGCCACGATCCCGTTTCGGGGTCGCGGAAGATCGCCTCGCCCAGCTCCGCGATGACGGCGTCGCCATTTGCATGGAGCAATTCGGCGATGTGATCGATGTCGGTATGGCCACGCTCGTTGAGCACCACCGCCAGGGCATCGGCGGCCGAAGTGATGATCGGCGCCGAAGGCGGCGCGATGACGCGCTCGGTAAAGATCGGGCCGGGTCGCGCCGTATTGGTCTCGAGGTCATAATCCTCGATCGAGGCGACCAGCCAGCAATCGGGATCGTCGAGGAATGGCTGCAGGTTCGGCCGGCGATGCGTCTCACGGACTTCGCCCGTCTCGGCGTCTTCCGACACCGAGACCGTGGTGAAGTTGATCGGCCCGAACTCGCGCACGAAGTTTGACCAGGCGATACGCAGCTTCACCTGCGCCTGCTTCCACGGCCGGTCAAACTCCTGGGCCTTCAGGACCTCGCGCACGGCGTCACGGATCGGGATCAGCTTGCGGATAATGCGCGCATGCTTCTCAGGTACGCCGTCACTCGATCTGCCATTACGCACGGTGATGGTGACAGGGACGCCGTCCACCATCTGCATGAGTGCGGTGTTCTTCGCGATGAAGAAGCTTCCCTCGCGCGCTCCGCCACCTTCGGCCCCGGCGACATGAACATCGGTTTCATTCTCGGCGTCATGATCAATGGCCGTGGGCTCGCCATCGTAAATAGCTTCCGGAAGAAGAGAAATCGTGGCGGCGAGCGCCTGCTCCAGATCGAGGTCCTGTCGCGGCTGGCAGGTATAGGTCTCGCCATACGGTCCTGAGACCAGAGCATGCGTGCCGAGCACGAAGTCGGGATGACGTGCAAACCAGCGGTTTACGCGGATTGCACCATCGTCACCATTGGCGGGTCGAACCTCGTCCACGTCAAGCCACATCACATCGTCTTCCGGCTCGTCGGGCTTTCTCTTGCGGAAGAAGAGGATGTCGACGACGACATCCGTGCCGGCATCGGCCCTGAAACTGCTTTCAGGCAGACGGATCGCCGCGATCAGATCGGCGGACCTGGCGATATGCTCGCGCGCGGAGCAGTCCGCCTTGTCAAAAGTGCCTGCGCTTGTGACGAAGGCGGCGAGACCACCGGGCTTCAAGAGGTCGATCGACCGGGCGATGAAGTAGTCGTGGAGCCGCAGCCCCATCGACCGATAGGCACGGTCGGAACGTACCGTGCGATCCGAGAACGGCGGGTTGCCAATGGCGAGATCGAAATGCGCGGGCAACTCGACACGGGCAAAGTCTGCATTGAGGATCTTCGCACTTGGCTGCAACAACCTGGCGATCCTGGCCGTGATCGGATCGAGTTCAACGCCAGTGACATAGACATCATCGCGCAGTTCCTCCGGCAGCAAGGCCGGGAACAGGCCGGTGCCAATGCCCGGCTCGAGCACCCTGCCCCCGTGCCAGCCGAGCCGTCGCAATCCGGACCAGATTGCGCGGACGATGAACTCGGGCGTGAAATGCGCATACTGGGTGCAACGCGCCAGCGAAACATATTCGACGCCCGAGACGGCGTCTTCCAGCTCGGTGCCGATCGCGTCCCAACCTTCCCGAAAACTGTCGTCGCCTGGGCGGCGGAACACGGCATTGGCAAGATCCGAAGCGCCGAAGCCGGTGAAGCGGATGAGTTGCGCCTGTTCTTCTGCCGTAGCGGGCCGGTCCGCTGCCTCGATTTCGCTAGCGAGGCGGATGGCATCCAGATTGTCGCGGGCGCGCTGCTTCCAGCCGCGCGCGAGATCGCGGCTTGCGGAAAGATGGAAATTGGCACCCTGCGCCGACGGCACAATCCGCCGCGAAGATGATGGCATCTGAGGCGCCGGCGCGGTCAGCGGCGGATCGTCATCGATAGCGTTGGCCGCGAAGTCTCCACCAAAAGCCGTGACGCCGAGGCCCAGGCCCGATGAAAGCGCGGTGTTGCCGAACAAGTCGAGCGTGAAGGGATCGTCGTTGGACATGGGTATTTCTCCGTTGATGAAGGCGTGTGGAAGCCCCCGGCCGAACAGGTCGGCCAGAGGATCGGCATCGGAGGTTCGGAAAGGGTCAGCGGGTGATCAGCGAGAGGGAGATTTCGATCTCGGTGAGCTGGATGTCGAGGTGCGTGGCCCGCATATTACGGTCAAAGAGCGGGATCAGCTGCTCGGCCTCGATGAACTCAATGCCGTCATCGCCCCCGAAATGGCGGCGCTTGTAGTCCCACCAGTCGATATCGCCCTTGGGATGGCATTGCTCGGCATAAATGACGAGCGCCTGCTGCCCCTCGGCCAGCTTGCCATTGGACATGACGTAGACGCCCTCATCGCCGACAAGCCACAGGCCGGCCAATTCGCCCTCGCCGGGGCGGGTGCCGTAATAGGGATTGCGGAAACCGCCATTGGCTGCGGCATCGGCAATGCCGCGCTCGACGACCTTGCGGACCGCGACGATCGGGAAGGTGAACATGGCAACCTCCCCGTCACGCCGCATGCCGCTCAGGCAGATGCCGCAGATGCACCGGCAGCTTGGCCTGGATCTCATCCTCGGTGAGCGCTTCCAGCAGCTTCAGTATCGTGCCGCCGCACCGCCCATAGACCAGGACCGTGCGCTTGCCGCGATGCTCCGGAAGCCAGCGCTCGCCGGCATAGCCACGATATTCGTCATGGGTGGCACTCCAGATGTGCTCGATCCGCTCCTCGTATGTCATGGCCTTCACCGGCCAGGATTCGCGCTCGACGATCGCGTCACGCATTTCCACCGGCGAGCGCGCGTCAGTCAGGTCGCAATAAGCGTGGAAATGGCGGACCTTGCCATCGATCCTCAGCGCGTAGAATACGCTGGTGACGCTCTCGGTGAGGAATTCACGCATGGCGAACATCTCGCCGCGCATCCAGAGCGGCGGCAGGATGTCGAGCATAGTGTCGTGCTCGGCGCGCCCGATCTCGAAATACTCGCCGGCATAGAGGTGATCGCTGTTACCCTGAAAGCGATTGGGCCGCTGGGCATAGCGGTCGAACAGGCGGAACATCTGGCGACGATCGGCGGTGCCGAAATAGATTTTTCGGATGGAGGTTTGAAGGGTCATGGGAAGCTCCTGGCCGTTTGCGGGCCGGAGCGCGGTTCATCCCTTGCGGATCACCATCATCTTCAGCCCTTTCGGACCCCTTCCGACAGCCGCCTCTCCGTCCGGGCGGGTCAAGGGCCGGCGCAGCCGGGCGAAGCTTTACCCTTGACGCGGCCGGCGGGCATGCGGCAG
>JAKDNM010000038.1 GCA_030456445.1 Hyphomicrobiales bacterium | reverse complement strand
TCGCGCAGCACCGGCGCCGCCTTCTGGCCGAGTATCCGCCAGGTCCCGGCCAGCCCGAAGCCGACCGTCAGCGCCAGCGCGATGACCACCGTCGAAACAGCGACCTCGGGCAGGAAACGAGACGGCAGTTTCATGATCTCGCTCACCACATACCAACTCGACACGCCGCCGGCGAAAAGCGCGAAAAGCGCCGTCGCCAGACCGATCAGCGCGTATTCGAACGCGAAGGCGGCGATCAGCGTCCGGCGTGTAGCGCCGAGCATCTTCAACACCACCGCATCATGGATGCGGGCGCGATTGCCGGCGGCGAGCGCGCCCGCCAGCACCAGCACGGAGGCAAGAAGGGCGAGCGCGGCCGCCGCCCTGATCGCCGTCGCCAGTTGCCCCACGAGACGGTTCACCACCTCGAGCGCATCCTTGACGCGGATCGTGGTCACCGCCGGGAAGTCGCGGGTTACCGCACCCAGGATGCGCGCCTCGTCCGCCGGTGTTGCCTTCGGCATGGTCAGGGTGGCGATCCACGCATGCGGGGCCCCGGCAAGCGTGTTGGGCGAGAAGATGAAGACGAAATTGATGCCGAGCGTCTCCCATTCGACCTTGCGCAGATTGGCGACCTTGGCCGTCAGATTGCGGCCGAGCACGTTGACGGTCAGCGTATCGCCGACCTTGACGCCGAGCGCGTGCGCTTCGTCTTCCGAGAAGGAGACCAGCGGCGGGCCGGAATAGTCTTTCGGCCACCAGCTTCCCTCGGTGATGGTGGCGTTCTTGGGCTTTTCCTCGGCATAGGTGAGACCGCGATCGCCGCGCAGTACCCAGGCTCCCTCCGGCGGCGCCTTGATGTCTTTGGAGGGCACGCCGTTCAGGGCCATGACCCGGCCGCGCAGCATCGGTACCCGCTCCACCTTCGCGCCTGGCGCTGCCTTCTCCACCAGCCGGGTGAAATCATCGACCTTGT
This sequence comes from Hyphomicrobiales bacterium, assembly GCA_030456445.1. GTDB lineage: Bacteria > Pseudomonadota > Alphaproteobacteria > Rhizobiales > Rhizobiaceae > Mesorhizobium_L. The sequence goes on along the minus strand of JAKDNM010000038.1, from coordinate 29,111 downwards.
TTCCCTGTATGTCGACGAAGAAGAAATTCGGCGCCTTTTCCGGCAGGCTATCGGCGATCTGGTGCCTCAGGTTGCCGTCGATCAGCGCAAGAGCGGCGACGAGTGTCAGCCCGAGCCCGAGCGAGAGCACGACCGAACCCGTCAGCGCGCCCGGCCGGTGGATATTGCCGATGGCAAGCCGGAGCGCGGTCGAGCGTACGCGCGGACTACGGCGTGCAAGGAATTGCACGAGCCAGCCGACGCTTCTCAACACGACGAAGGCGAATGCGGCCGCAGCAACGAAGATGACGGCAATATGCCGGTCGCTGGCGTACCAGACGGAAAGCAGCGCCAGCATGATCACGATTGCGCCTGCGGCAGCGAGGTAGGGACGGCGCGGCCAGCCGCTCGCTTCGAAGCCCATCTCGCGGAAAAGCGCCGTCGCCGGTACGTCGCGGGCGCGGCCGAGGGGGAGGAGTGCGAAGGCGAGCGTCACGAGGACGCCGAAGAGCGCGGCCATTGCGAGCGCGCCCGGATAGATGCCGCCCTCCGCCGGCACGGGGATGACGGAAGATAGCGCCCAGCCGGCAAGAAAGGGGAGCGCGGCCGCGACCAGAAGGCCGGCAACGATGCCGATCAGCGCTATCAGGCCGATCTGGGCGAGATAAACGATGAAGACGAAGCCGCCGGAAGCCCCGAGGCTCTTGAAGGTGGCGATGACGCCACGCTTGCCGTCGAGATAGGCACGCACCGCGTTGGCGACGCCGACCCCGCCGACGATCAGAGCCGTCAGCCCGACCAGCGTCAGGAACTGCGTGAAGCGCTCGATATTGGAGGCAAGCGCCGGCGCGGCGTTCATGCGGGTGCGGATGTTCCAGCCGGCCTCGGGGAATTTTTCGCCGGCCCGTTCCGCGATCTTCTTCAACGCCGCATCGTTCGTGGAGGCCGGCAGTTTCACCTTGTAGATATGCTTGACGAGGCTGCCCGGCTGAACAAGGCCGGATGCTGCCAGAGCATCAAGCGAAATCAGGAGGCGTGGCGCGAAGGCAAAGCCCTCGGACACGGCGTCCGGTTCGTCGACCAGCCGCGCTCTGAGTTCAATCGTGGCCTCTCCAAGCCGGATACGGTCGCCTCGTTTCAGATGCAGGCGCGCAAACAACAGGTCGGGCGCGGCGGCGCCATAGGCGCCGTCCACCTTGCCGAAGAGCGCATCGCGCGAAAGCGCCGGGTCGGTGGAGAGCCTGCCATAAAGCGGATAGGCGCCGTCCACCGCTTTCACTTCCACCAGCGCCTGATCCGAACCGTTGGGCAGCCGTGCCATCGAGCGCAGATCCGCGCTTTCGGCCACGGTGCCAAGGTCATGGAAATAGGCGCGTTCGGTATTGTCGGCCGCACGTTGGATGAGTTGGTAGCGTATGTCGCCGCCAAGCAGGATACGGCCCTGCCCCGACACGCTGGCGCCGATCGCCTCGGCGACGGAGTTGACGCCGCCGATCGCCGCCACGCCAAGAGCGATGCAGGTCAGGAACACGGCGAAGCCGCGAAGGCCGCCGCGCATCTCGCGCAGGGCAAAGCGCAACGCAAGGCGAAACGTGTCGCTGCGGCCCATCGCTCAGGCCGAAACCTTGAGCGCCGGCACTGCCTCGATACGGCCCGAGCGCATGGCGATCTGTCTTCCGCAGCGCGCCGCCAGCGCCGCATCGTGCGTGACCAGCACCAGCGTCGTGTCGCGATCCTTTGCCGTCGCGAAGAGAAGGTCGGCGATCTGCCTGCCGGTCGCCTGGTCGAGATTGCCGGTCGGCTCGTCGGCGATCAGGATGGGCGGCTGCGGCGCCAGCGCGCGCGCGATCGCCACGCGTTGCTGCTCGCCGCCTGAAAGCGCGCCGGGATAATGCGTCATGCGATCCTTCAGGCCAACCGCCGCAAGCTCCCGCTCCGCCGCCCCGAACGGGTCCTTGCGGCCGGCAAGCTCCAGAGGGACGGCGACGTTCTCCAGTGCCGTCATGTTGGGGATCAGGTGGAAGGACTGGAAGACGATGCCGACATTGCGGCCGCGAAAGGCAGCGACCTCATCCTCGCTCTTGCCGTTCAGGACCTCGCCGGCAATCGTCACCGTGCCGCTGTCGACCCGCTCCAGCCCCGCAATCACCATCAGGAGCGTCGACTTGCCCGAGCCGGAGGGACCGACGATACCGGCCGTCTCGCCGCGCGCCACCGAAAGCGTCACCTCCTTCAGCACATGGACCTGCGATGCGCCTTGGCCGAGCGTCAGTGAGACGTCGGCCAGCGCAATGACGGCGTCGGTCGCGGACAAGGCTTCAGTCACGGGCGATCGATCCTATATTGGGGAAGGCGAATGTGCGGCTTTCAAGCATATGGGTTCCAGATGGCGGCTTTCAAAATTCTTTTCAGGGCTTTGCTTGTCGCCATTATGGCGGCACTGGCCGCCTCACCGGCGGCAGCCGATCCGGTGAGCATCGTCGGCATGGGCGACAGCCTGATGGCCGGATACGAACTCGGCCCCGGCGAGCCCTTTGCCGCCAAACTGCAAGTGGCGTTGAAAAAGGACGGCTACGACGCGACCGTTACCAATGCAGGCGTCTCCGGCGACACCACGAGCGACGGCCTGGCGCGGCTCGACTGGTCGGTTCCCGACGGAACAGACCTTGTGCTGCTTGAACTCGGTTCCAACGACATGCTGCGCGGCATCGACCCGGCCCTGACGAAAAAGAACCTCGAAGCCATGATCGAGCGGCTGAAGGCGCGCAACATCAAGATAGTGCTCCTCGGAATGAAGGCCGCGCCCAATCTCGGCCAGGACTACCAGAAGGCATTCGACGCCATCTATCCGGACCTTGCCGCCAGATATTCGCTGCCGTTCTACCCGTTTTTCCTCGACGGCGTGGCCGGACACCCCGGCCTGCAGCTCGAAGACGGCATGCACCCGAACACCAAAGGCGTGGACCGCATTGTCTCAGGCGCGCTCCCAGTGGTTGAAAAGGCGCTCGGCGAGCTGGGCAAGAATTCATAACGCGCTCAGAGGTGGCGCAACGCCGCGCCTTTCACGTCGATCGAAACAATTCCCTTCCGTCCGCGTTTTCCCCAGAACCGCACAAACGACTTGCCCCGCTCCGCGATCGGTGATTCGCTGCCTTGGGGTAAGCGATTCGAGGAGGGCCGATCAAATGCCACGCCTTTTCACCGCCCTCGAAATTCCACGCGACGCCGCACTTTCGCTGTCGCTCCTGCGCGGCGGCCTGCCGGGCGCGCGCTGGATAGATGTCGAGAATTACCATCTCACCTTGCGCTTCTTCGGCGACGTAGAGGGCCATGTCGCCGACGAGATCGCCGACGCGCTCGACCGGGTGCGCCGCCGGTCCTTCCAACTCGCCCTTTCCGGCGTCGGCGCCTTCGGATCGAAGAAACCGCACGCGCTTTGGGCAGGCGCCACGGCGTCGTCCGATCTCAACGCGCTGCACGCCGAGATCGACCGCATTTGCCAGCGGCTCGGCCTGCCCGCGGACGCCCGCAAATTCATGCCGCACGTCACCATCGCCCGGCTGAGGAATGTCAGCCCGGCCGAAGTCGCCGCCTATCTTTCGGGGCGCGGCAATTTCCAGACCGCGCCATTCCGCGTATCGCGTTTCGTCCTGATGTCTTCGAAGGATTCGGTCGGCGGCGGCCCCTATGTGGTGGAGGAGGCATGGCCGCTGACCTCCGGCGACGCGGCGCGCCCGTATAATGCGCCCGCCGCGGATATTTCACCGATCGGCCGATAGCCAGCCAAACCGTCCGTCTTTCCCGCCCGATTTCGACCTTGCCCGGCGCATGGGCGGTTTCGCAGGCGCATGATCTTGTACGCGCGCGCGCCAGACGCCACATTCGGCGCATGGACAAGACCCGAATAGACGAAATCCTCACGCCGGGTGACCGCAATCGCGATCAGGAACGTGAAGAGCGGGTGCGCGGACAGTTCTGGCGCACGGTCAGGCGCGCGGCGCGCCAGGTTCCCTTCATGGAGGACGTGGTCGCCGCCTATTATTGCGCGCTCGACACAAGGACGCCGAAGCGCGTGCGCGGCGTTCTCCTGGCAGCACTCGCTTATTTCGTACTGCCCACCGATTTCATTCCCGATTTCATCTTCGGTCTCGGCTTCACCGACGACGTGGCCGTGCTGACGGCTGCGATCGCCGCGCTGCGCTCGCACATCACGCCGGTCCACCGCGCCGCCGCGCGCGAGGCGCTTTCCGAGGATTCGTGATCCGATTTTGCGGCATTTGGCCGCTTTGCCGTCGGCTCCAGCGGCCAACCGGGTCAAACTCTCGCCTTTTTCGTGATTTTCAACCGATGAGTTAGCGCATGTCTCCCGAAGCGAATACCGGTTTCGGGATCAAGACATGCGTAAAATCAGGGGCTGCGGCTGCCGGGCATCACAAACGCGCGTTTTTTCACGCGTACGGCAAGGCGGCGGGGTTGCCGGCGCGACGGCGAATGGGATTCACGCTTTGGTAACCCAAATTAAATCAAAGTGAATGCATCGGGTGCCGCCGAAAGGCCGGGCCCCGAACGGCGTTACACATGACATAGGGAACGGCAACAATGCATCGCGCGCGAATTCTAACCCTTTCATGTCTCATCACGCTGGCGTTTGCCGCGCCGGCAATGGCGCAGCAGGCCACCAAGATCGGCCAGCACAACGCATGGGGCACCTATTCCTACCCGACCAAGGACGGCAAAGTCTGCTATGTCCTGACGATCCCGACCGACAAGGAGCCGAAGAATCTCGACCATGGCGACATGTTCTTCTTCATAAGCCAGAGACCGGGGCAGAATGTCAGCTACGAGCCGCAATTCATTGCCGGCTACGATCTTCAGGACAAGTCGAAGGCGACAATCACCGTCGGAGACAAGAGCTTTTCCATGTTCACCCGCGGCCATTCGGCCTGGATGGAGAATGCAGCCGAGGAGCCGCAATTGATCACCGCCATGAAGGGTGGCAGCGACATGACGGTCGCCGCCAAATCCGGCCGCGGCAACGATACGAAATACGTCTTCTCCCTCAAGGGCGTGACCGCCGCGCTGGCCTCGATCGCCAACTGCAAATAGAAAGCTTCGCCGGCGGGAGCGGCATTGCGGCCGGCAGCTTGCCTCGCCGCGTGACGCTTCCTGTCTGCCGTGCTATCAGCGCGCCGAACGCCTTTGGCGCGCTTTGCCTTTTCGTGAACCGATGACCGTTTCGCTCGACCTTGCCGACCATGCCGCTCGCGATGCCCTTGCCAGGCAGGCGCGCGCGCGCCTTGTGGAAAAGCAGTCGCTGATCGGCCTGTCACGCCCCGACATGGCCGAAGCGCTGGTGGCAGCCGGGGTGCCGGAACGGCAGGCCAGGATGCGTGTGCAGCAACTCTGGCACTGGCTCTACGTACGCGGCGTCTCCGACTTCGCTCACATGCTCAATATCTCGAAGGAGCTGCGGACGACGCTTGCCGAACGGTTCACGATCGCCCGGCCGGAAGTGGTCGAGGAACAGATATCCAATGACGGCACGCGCAAATGGCTCTTCCGCTTTCCGGCGCGGGGAGCCGGCAGGCCGGTTGAGATCGAAACCGTCTATATCCCCGAAGAGGGACGCGGAACGCTGTGCATCTCCTCACAGGTCGGCTGCACGCTCACCTGCTCGTTTTGCCATACCGGTACGCAGAAGCTCGTACGCAACCTGACGGCGGAAGAGATTCTCGCCCAGTTGCTGACCGCGCGCGACCGGCTTGGCGATTTTCCCGACCGCGATACGCCGGCAGGCGCCATCGTGCCGGCCGAAGGCCGCAAGATATCCAACATCGTCATGATGGGCATGGGCGAGCCGCTCTATAATTTCGAGGACGTGAAGAAGGCGCTCCTGATAGCCGCCGACGGAGACGGCCTGTCGCTGTCGAAGCGGCGCATCACGCTTTCCACCTCCGGCGTCGTGCCGGGTATCTCCCGCGCCGGCGAGGAGATCGGCGTCATGCTGGCGATCTCGCTGCACGCTGTGCGCGACGACCTGCGCGACCTTCTGGTGCCTATCAACAAGAAATACCCGCTCGATGAGCTGCTCGCCGCCTGCCGGACCTATCCCGGCCTGTCGAACGCCCGCCGCATCACCTTCGAATATGTGATGCTGAAGGACGTCAACGACAGCCTCGCCGACGCGAAGGAACTGGTGCGGCTCCTGAAGGGCATCCCGGCGAAGATCAACCTCATCCCCTTCAATCCCTGGCCGGGCACGAACTATCAGTGCTCCGACTGGGAGACGATCGAGAAATTCGCCGACGCCATCAATTCGGCCGGCTACGCCTCGCCGATCCGCACGCCGCGCGGCCGCGATATCCTCGCCGCCTGCGGCCAGCTCAAGTCGGAATCGGAGCGCCTCAAGAAGACCGAACGGCTGGCGCTCGAAGCGATGATGATCGCCGGTCACGGCGAAGCCTGAGGCGGCAAGCAACGCCGCAACGCTTTTGCTCCAGTATTTCGCCATGTTCCAGCAGAATACCGTAGCCCGTAGAATTCTATCGATTTTCCTCACTGCTCTTTAAGCACGAAATAGGACCATCCCCGCCGTTAACGGAACGGTCGCTCTGGCCATGCGATGGAAACGGAAAATCATAATCAGGGTGGCTACCAATGATCGACAGAATCCGCACGCTTCTCGCGCAGAATCCGATGATCCCCATCGATTTCGGTGCACTGTCCGACAACGCCAATCTCTATGATGCCGGCCTGACCTCCTTTGCCTCCGTCCAGATGATGCTGGCGATCGAGGAAGAATTCGACATCGAATTTCCCGAGCAGATGCTGACCCGTCGGACGTTTTCGTCGATCGCCAGCATCGCCGCGGCGATCTCGGAACTCACGGCCGAGCAGGTCTGATCCAATGAACGTAATGGGGAAGATCAGCAATCCGCTGGCGTTGTCGCCCGCGGATTGCACCGCCGACCGCATGGCGCGTGTCGCCGCTATCGCAGCCGATGCCGTCGATGCCGTCGATCGGGAAGGCCGATTTCCACAGGAAGCAGCTAACGCGCTCAGGCACGAGCGCCTGCTTGGGGTCGCCATCCCGGCCGAATTCGGGGGCGAGGGGCTGGGCACCGCGGCAATCGCCGATCTCGTCGTCCAGCTCGCCCAGGCCTGCGGATCGAGCGCGATGGTCTATGCGATGCATCAGATTCAGGTTTCCAGCCTGGCGACGCACGGCGTGACCAGCGAATGGCATCGTGCCTTCATGCGGCGTGTGGCGGACGAACAGCTTCTGCTCGCCTCCGCCACGTCGGAAGCCGGCATCGGCGGCAATCTCAGGAATTCGATCTGTGCCGTCGAAGTCGCAGACGGGCGCTTCTCGCTGACCAAGGACGCCACCGTCATTTCCTACGGCGCCAATGCCGACGCGATCCTCGCGACGGCGCGCCGCGCACCCGATGCCGCTCATTCCGACCAAATCATGGTCGTCATCCCTGCCGACGCAAATCGTTCGCTGGAGCGCAAATCCGTTTGGGACACGCTCGGCATGCGCGGAACCTGTTCCGATGGCTTCCTGCTGACGGCGGCCGGCGAGGCGACGCAGATCTTCCCAAAACCCTTTTCCGAGATCGCGGCGCAGTCGATGCTGGCCAGTTCGCACATCTACTGGGCTGCGACATGGTTCGGCATCGCCGCCGACGCATTCGCGCGCGCCCAGGCCTTCGTCAAGGCGGCGGCGCGCAAGCAGCCCAACGTGACGCCGCCCGGCGCGCTGCGCCTGTCGGAGGCCGCCGCGAAACTGCAGGAGATGAAAGGGCATCTGGTCGCGGCGATCCACCGCTTCGAGGCGGCACAGCAGGACGACGACGATTTGTCGTCGATCGGCTTCGCCGCCGAGATCAACGCGCTGAAGGTCGCCAGCAGCGAAAAGGCGGCGGAGGTGGTGCGCATCGCCATGCTGATCACCGGCATCCTCGGCTACAAGAACGGCACGCCCTTCAGCGTCGGCCGTCATCTGCGCGATGTCACGTCGGCGGCCGTGATGATCTCCAACGACCGCATTCTCGCCAATACTTCGACGCTGCTTTTGATGAGCCGCTTCGACACCAGCCTGGGGAGCTGAGATGGACGCCAAGACATTCGACGCCAAGACGCTGCTCGATAGTCTGTTCGACAACGGCATCCTTTTTGAATCCGGTGTCGACGGCCTCTATGGCCGCTCCGGCACCTTCGAGGAGGTGATCGAGCGCTTCGAGGGGATCGTTCTCAAGGTCGGTGGCCCCGACAAGGCGACGCGGATCCATTTCCCGCCGGGCATGGCGCGGGCGGCGCTGGAAAAGACTGGCTACATGAAGAGCTTTCCCCAGCTTGCCGGCTGTGTCCATTCCTTCATGGGCGACGAACGCGACCATGCACGGCTGCTCGGCATGATGGAGAGCGGCGAGGACTGGACGCAGATGCAGGAGGCGACCGAGGTCGCGATGACGCCCGCTGCCTGCTATCCGCTTTATCCCACGGTCGCCAGGCAGGGACCGGTGCCGGCGGAGGGCCTTCTCTACGAACTGTCCTCCTACTGCTTCAGGCATGAGCCGTCGAAGGACCCGGCGCGCATGCAACTCTTCCGCCAGCGCGAGTACATTCAAATCGGCACCGCCGTGCAGGTGCAGGCTTTCCAGAAGAGCTGGATGGAGCGTGGCCGGCGGATCGTCGAAGACCTCGACCTGCCCTGCGAGATCGAGGTGGCCAACGACCCGTTCTTCGGACGCACCGGCAAGATGATGGCCAACAGCCAGCGTGACCAAGCGCTGAAATTCGAGCTTCTGATACCGGTGACGAGCATCGAGAAGCCGACCGCCTGCCTCTCCTTCAACAACCACCAGGACCATTTCGGGCAGAGCTGGGGTATCCGCTTCGCCGACGGGACCAGCTGCCATTCAGGCTGCGTCGGCTTCGGTCTGGAGCGGGTGGCGCTGGCGCTGTTTCGGCATCACGGGCCTGACGTTGCCACGTGGCCGGTCAAGGTCCGTCATGCCCTTTGGGGAGCGTGATGATGCGGCAGGTTATTCCAGGCCTCAATCCGGCCACCTACCGGCCGAGTTTCCTGCATGACGCGGAGCGGCGCTGGCCGGAGACGAACTGCTACGTCGATCTCCTGATCGAAGTCCTCCACGCGGCCGGCCATGAACCGGCCGCCGCGCTCGGCTTCACGGTGGCGCAAGACTTCGAGGGCGACCATTTCACCTTCTTCAAGTTCCCGACTGCCGATCTGCAGCGGCTCTACGGCATCGACATCGAGGAACTGGCGGTCTTCGATCGGCTGGATGCGCGTGTCATGACCCAGATCGGCCGCAACCGGCTGCCGATGGTCGAGGTCGATGCCTTCTACCTGCCGGATACGCGCGGCGTGAGCTATCGGATTTCACATTCCAAATCCTCGATTGGCATCAACGCGCTCGACCCCAAGAAGCGGCGGATGGAGTATTTCCACAACGCCGGCTACTTCATGCTGGAGGGTGCGGATTACGACGCGCTTTTCCCAAAACAGGACGAAGCGAGCGGATTGCCGCTTTTTCCTTATTCTGAACTCATGAAGTTCGGGCGCAGCGCGGCATCGTGCGATCCGGCCAGGACCGCCCGATGCCTGCTTGCCCATCACCTGGCGCGGCGGCCGAAAGAGAATCCGATCGCGGCCTACGCTGAAACATTCGCAGAGCATGCGGCGGCGCTCGCCGACCGGCCGCCGGAATACTTTCATACCTACGCCTTCAATACGCTGCGTCAGCTCGGCGCGAATTTCGAGTTGCTTGCCGGCCATATCGACTGGCTCGGCGTCCACGGTCTGCGCGGCCTGGAGCGGGCAGCCGACGCGGCCGGCAGGATTTCCGAAAGCGCCAAGACGATGCAGTTCAAGCTCGCGCGCGCCATGGCGCGGAAACGCTTTGACGGGCTTGTCGAAATGCTCGCCCCCATGGTCGAGGCCTACGAGGCGACGATGGACGTGCTCGACGCGAAAATCGTGCCTGAGCTGAGCTACAAAGCTGCCTGAACCGACCGGGTCCGGGAGCGGGGAGAACCAAGTGGGCGAGGCACTGTCGATTGACGGAACAGTCGAGAAGCTGGAAAGCGGGTGGCGTCTTGCCGTCTCGCCGCCCGGCGCATGGGCATCGCCCGCAGCCGTCGATCCGGAGGCCGAATGGCTTGACGCCGATTGTCCCGGCACGGCCGCCGGTGCGCTTGAAGCACATGGGCTTTGGGATCGCTCCGCGCCCACCTCGTTGCATGACAAGGATATATGGTATCGGCGCCGGCTCGATGCTGTTGGGGACGTGCGGTTGGTTTTCGAGGGTCTGGCGACGATCGCCGATATCTATATCGACGATCGTCTTCTTTTCAGGTCGACCTCGATGTTCGCGCCACGGGAGGCGACGCTCACGCTCGAAGGCAGCGAGACGCTGTCGATCGCGTTCAGAAGCCTCGACCGCTATCTCGAAGGGTTGAAGGGTCCAAGAGCGCGCTGGAAGCCGCGCATGATCGACGACCAGCGCCTGCGGCTGGTGCGCACGACGCTGATCGGCCACATGCCCGGCTGGTGTCCCAAATTCGACGTGGTCGGTCCATGGCGTCCTGTGCGGCTTATCCGCGAGGGGGCAAACCCGGTTATCGGGACCGCGATGCGCGCCGATCTCGACGGCAGGACGGGCATCCTCGATGTTACGCTGACGCTTACCAAGCCGCTTCCCGACGGCGAGGCCGCGACCATCGCCTGTGCGGGCGCGACGGCCCGGCTCGAACCGCGCGGCATGCAGTTGAAGGCGCGGCTTGAGATTGCCGATATCGCGCCGTGGTGGCCGCATAGCCACGGCGTGCCGACGCTTCACACGGTTACGGCAACGCTGGGGGAAGCCCCCATACGGCTGGGCCGTGTCGGGTTCCGACGCATCGAGCTTGATCGCGGTGCGGACGGACGCGGCTTTCAGCTCCTCGTCAATCGCGTGCCGGTCTTCTGCCGCGGCGCCGTCTGGACGCCGAGCGATCCGGTAGGGTTGCCGGCACGGCCGGATCTGCTGGCGAACGATCTTCGCCCGGCGTTGGAGGCCGGTATCAACATGCTGCGCGTCGCCGGCACCTTCGTCTATGAGGCCGATGCGTTTCATCGGCTCTGCGACGAACTTGGCATTCTGGTCTGGCAGGATCTGATGCTGGCCAATTTCGACTATCCGTCCAAGGATGCGGATTGGTGTGCCGCCCTTAAAGAAGAAACCAGCGCGCTGTTGACACGGCTCCAGCATTCGCCCTCGCTGGCTGTGCTTTGCGGCGGCAGCGAGATCGCGCAACAGGCGGCGATGATGGGGCTTCCAGCGCAGACCGACCCTACCCCCTGGTTCGAGACGATCATCCGGCCGATAGCCGCGAAGCTGCGCCCTGATATCGTACTGGTGCCGTCGTCGCCCTGCGGCGGAAGCCTGCCCTTCACCGCCGATGGCGGGCCGACGCATTATTACGGCGTCGGCGCCTATTGCCGGCCGCTGGAGGATGCGCGGCGCGCCGAGGTGCGGTTTGCCAGCGAATGCCTGGCCTTCGCCAATTTGCCCGATCAGGCGACGCTCGACGCGCATCTGCCGGTTCAGCCGATGCACGATCCAAGATGGAAGGCGGCGACGCCGCGCGATGCCGGCGCCTCGTGGGATTTCGAGGATGTGCGCGATTATTATCTGGAGCATCTGTTCGGCGTCGATGCGCGGCGTCTTCGGATCGAGGATGGCGCGCGCTATCTCGACCTGTCGCGTGCGGTGACGGCCGAAATCGCCGAACGGACCATCGATGAATGGCGCCGGCCGGCCTCGTCCACCGCCGGCGCGCTGATGCTGTTGTGGAAGGATTTGCAGGTCGGGGCCGGCTGGGGCGCCGTCGACGCGACGGGGCGGCCGAAATCCGTCTGGCACGCGTTGAAGCGCGCCTTCCGGCCGCTGCGCCTCATCCTCACCGACGAAGGCGTCAACGGGCTCGGCGTGCATCTCGTCAATGATCGCCCGGATGCGGTCACCGGCACGCTTCGGCTCATCTGCCTGCGCGACGGCGCCACGCCCGTTGTCGCCGGCAGCCGGGCGGTCAATCTCGACGGCCATAGCGGGCTGACGCTTTCCGCCTTCGACATTCTGGGTGCCTTCTTCGATGTTTCCCATGCCTACCGTTTCGGCCCGGCCGCGCACGATGTCACCGTCGCCCGTTTCGAAGACGATGCAGGCATGGTGCTCGCCGAAGCCTTTCACCTGCTGCCGGAAGCGATGACCATGAGAACCGATGTCGGCCTTCGTGCCCGCGTAGAAGGCGGTGACGGCGACTGGCGGCTGGCGGTCTCCTGCCGGCGTGCGGCCTGTTACGTTCATATCGCCGACAGGGCCTACCGCGGCGAGGAGGACTGGTTCCATCTGCTGCCCGATACCGAAAAGACTATCCAGCTTGTCGGGCCCGCCGGCGCATCGGCGCCATCCGGTGCCGTTAGCGCCCTCAATGGCGACCGTCAGGCGGACTACGCGTTGATCGACGGCGTGTCGGACGCGACAGCGATAGCCGGGGCGCGGATGGGAGGGCAGCGATGAAGCCGCTCGTTTTCAACGACACGATCGGCTGGCTGAAGGAGGCGCACGGAAGCACCGGCGTCGTGATCGCGGGAGGCCACGGGTTCGAGGATCTGTGCAGCCGTCGATTTCTCACGCTTCTGGCGGACCGTATCGCGCAGTCGGGCTCGCCGGTCCTGCAATTCGACTATCCCGGTTGCGGCGATGCGGCGGGCGATCATACAGCGCCCGGCCGGGTTGCCGCCTGGGCCGCCAGCATAGGCGCCGCGGCCGACGAGTTGAAGCGGCAGACGGGTGTCGCGCAAGTGATCATCGTCGGCTTCCGGCTCGGCGCCCTGCTTGCCGCCCTCGCCGCCGAAAGACGGAACGACGTCGCGGGCCTCGTGCTTCTTGCCCCGCCGGCATCCGGCAAAGCCTATGTCCGCGAGATGACGGCGCTGTCGCGCATGATCGATGCGGCCCTTCCTTCCGTCGAAACGGACGTGGAGACGCTCGGCGGCCGCTCGGTGGCCGGCTTCCGGCTTTCGGCCGAAACCCTTGCCGATATTGGCTCGCTTGGCTGGCAAGAGGTTCAGTCGCGACACTCGGCGCTGCCGGTGCTGGTCATATCCACAGTCCAGACGCCGGCGCTGTCGAAATGGGCAGAGGATTTCGCGGGATCGCCCGCCAATGTCGTTCTCGCCGAATTCGATGGCTACGGCCGCCTGATGTGCGACCCGACGGCAAACAGGATTCCGGTTGCCGTCATCGAGCGTTGCAGCGATTGGATCAGCGACCATCCCGGGGGCGACCGCCGAACCCCACCCGTCCTCGACATCAATGTGCCGGTTCTTCTGGCTTTTGACTACGAGGAAGAACCGGTGGTAATCGGGCTCAATATGTGCGGCGTGTTGTGCCGCCCGGCAAGCGGAAGCAAAATAAGGGATACCGTCCTCTTCCTGAATTCAGGCGCCGTGCCGCATGTCGGATGGGCGCGCGGCACGGTGGAATCGGCCCGGATGCTCGCCGCCGAGGGCATCGCCTCGCTCCGGATCGACCTTCCCGGTCTCGGCCAGAGCGACGCCCCCCCGGAAGAGCGTCTATTCCTCTACGATGCGCGCGGCAGCGTCGATGTAAGCCGCGCCATCGACTGGCTGGAACAAAACGGCCTCGGCCACGTCAGCCTTGCAGGCATCTGTTCGGGCGCGTTTCAGGCTTTTCATGCTGCGCGAGCGGACAAACGCGTCCATCGGCTGGTCATGGTCAATCCTCTGTGCTTTTCGTGGAACAGTTCCTACGCCTTGGACATGACGGTATGGAAAGCCTACGAAGCGGCGAAGGCGGATCGGAAGCCTTCCGAAGCAGAGCCGCAGCCGCTCGGCCGGCCTGACCCACTGTCGGCATTCAGGATGCTTACGTCGAAAAACAGCCGTGCCCTTGTCCGGCGTAGCCTGGAGGCGGTCAAGACGACGCTGGCGAACGTTCGCCCCTCGACGTTCCTGCGCGCAAGGCCCGTGGAACGCTGGATGCGGGATCTCGCGAGCCGGGGAGTGCACGTCCTGATCGCCACCTCCGAAGGCGATCTCAGCCACAAGGAAATCGATCGGCACTTCGGACCGGATGGAGAACGCCTCGATACCATTCCCAATGTCGGCCGGCTGCTGCTTCGCGATGCCGACCATACGTTGACGCCGCCGCATGCCCGTCACGCCCTGGTCGCCAGACTGGCCGACCATGCACGCGATGCGGATTCGAGAACGGTCCGCAGTGGGTGGAACGGCGATCGCACCGCACCAGCGCCGTCGCTTTCGATGCGGTGATGTCGAGGCTGCCTGCCGCTTCGTTTTGCAATATGGCCCCGGCTCCCGCCGGGCAACCGTTCACGAGCGGGCTTGGGCGGAGAGTATTTTCAGCGCGAAAGCCGAGAAGACGCCGGCGAAGAGATAATCGGTCATGCGCGTGACGCGCGGGCTCTTCTTCAGGAGCGAGGCGAAGCTGTCCGCCGCCAGCACCATCGGCGTGGTGATCGGCAGCGACAGCACGATGAACAGAACTCCCAGGAAGAAAAGCTTGCCCGGCGCGTGCGGATCGTGGGCCGACACGAATTGCGGCAGGAACGTCATGAAGAACAGGATGATTTTCGGGTTGAGCAGGTTGATCCCGACGCCCTTCGCCCAGTTGCGGAAGAGCGAATGGGACGAGCCGCCGGTTCCTTTCTCGGGCTTGAACGCCGAGCCGTGACGGATCGCATTCCAGGCAAGCCAGATCAGATAGCCGGCGCCGCAAACCTTTAGCACCAGGAAGGCTTCCGGCGAAGCCACGATCAGGGCTGAGAGTCCGACCGCCACCATCGTCGTGTGGACGATGCAGCCGCTGAGCGCGCCGGCCATGCACGCCAACCCCGCCGAGCGTCCTTCGGAAAGCGAGCGGCCGACAAACAGCGCCATGTCGGGACCCGGCGTGATCGCCAGGATGAACGTCGCCACCGCGAACTGGATCAGCACCGAAAGATCGGGAATGAAGGACATGAAAGCGATCCGGCTTTTCGTTCAGGAAGGCGCCGCCGGCGCGGCGCCTCCCCATTGACAGCTTGGCAGGCCGCCTCAGCTGTCGAAATAGCTTTGCGTGCCGTGCGCCTCGATGGCTTCGGCAAGCCGGCTCAACGCATGGACGTAAGCCGCGGTGCGCATCGACACCCCCCTGCCGGCGGCAAGTTCCCAGATCGCGCGGCCCTCTCGCTCCATGATGGTGCGCAGCCTGTCGTGGATTTCCGGGAGTTCCCAGTAATAGCCCTGCTTGTTCTGCACCCATTCGAAATAGGAGACGGTGACGCCGCCCGCATTGGCCAGGATGTCCGGCAGCACTACGATATCGCGCTTGCCGAGAATGTCGTCGGCCGCGTGAGTGACGGGTCCGTTGGCGAGCTCGAGCACGACGCGGGCCTTGACCGTGTCGGCATTGTCCGCGTCGATCATGTTCTCGAGCGCGGCGGGAACCAGGATGTCGCATTCGACGCCCACCAGCCGGTCGGCGCTCAGTGCCTCGTGCCCGTTCTTGCCGATGGTGGCGATGACGGAATTGTCCGCCTGCTTGGCCGCCAGGAGGGCATCGACCGAAAGGCCGCCAGCCGCCTGCACCGCGCCGCCCGAATCCGAGACCGCGACGATGCTGTGACCGTCGGCTGCGAACAGCGAAGCGATATACTGTCCGGCATTGCCGAAGCCCTGTATCGCAACGCGCAGCTTGCCTCTCAACCCGAGTTCCTCGGCCAGATGGCACACCAGATAATAACCGCCGCGCGCGGTGGCGTCACCCCGGCCGAGCGAGCCGCCGAGCGCCAGCGGCTTGCCGGTGATGACGGCCGGCGAGGCATTGCCGACGATCTGGCTGTACTCGTCGGCCATCCAGCCCATGATCATGGCGTTGGTATAGACGTCGGGGGCCGGTATATCCCTGTCCGGCCCGATAATGCGAGAAAAGGCCTGCATGTAGGCGCGCGAAAGCCGTTCGAGTTCCGCCTTGGAGAGCTTGCGCGGATCGACCTGCACAGCGCCCTTGCCGCCGCCATAGGGGAGGTTCATGACGGCGCACTTGAACGTCATCCAGAAGGCCAGCATCTCGACCTCGTCGGCCGTTGCGCCGGGATGGAAGCGGATGCCGCCCTTGGTCGGCCCGCGCGTGTCGTCATAGCGGCAGCGCCAGGCGAGGAAAGACTTTCGCGAGCCGTCGTCCATACGGATCATCAGGCGCGCCTTGGTCGTCTCGCGCGGATATTTCAGCTTCTCGATCACATCGGCATCGACGTTGATGTGGCGCGCTGCTTCGTCGAGACGAACGAGTGCACTGTCGAGAAGGCTGCTGTCTTCAATCATGATATGTCCCTGGTGATGTTCCTGTATGGCTTTGCATGGCACGCACGGCCGGGCGACGGGGGTCTCCATTACACAGAATGAGGCGGGTGCCCATAAGAACTTTGGTCGCTCGGCCATGCAATTTCCGCTTCATGCGACCAATCGTCCGGGTTATCGAGGGCGTCGTGCAGATCATCGGATAAGGCGCACGGCTTGTCCGCCTGCGCTTTCCTGCTATGAGTGCGCTCATCATTCACACTGTTGCGCCAACCGAAAATACCGGAAACACCATGCCCGCGCTGAAAGACGTCAAGAAGGTCGTGCTCGCCTATTCCGGGGGTCTCGACACTTCCATCATCCTGAAATGGCTGCAGACGGAACTTGGCGCCGAAGTCGTCACCTTCACCGCCGATCTCGGTCAGGGCGGCGAGCTTGAGCCGGCGCGACGGAAGGCGGAGATGCTCGGCATCAAGGACATCCGCGTCATGGATTTGCGCGAGGAATTCGTGAAGGACTTCGTCTTTCCGATGTTCCGCGCCAACGCGCTCTATGAAGGCGTCTACCTGCTCGGCACCTCGATCGCGCGGCCGCTGATCTCCAAGCATCTGGTCGAGATCGCCAAGGAAACGGGCGCCGACGCGATTGCCCACGGCGCCACCGGCAAGGGCAACGACCAGGTGCGTTTCGAGCTTTCGGCTTATGCGCTCAACCCCGACATCAAGGTGATCGCGCCCTGGCGCGACTGGTCCTTCAAGTCGCGTACCGACCTCCTGAATTTCGCCGAGGCCCACCAGATCCCGGTGCCGAAGGACAAGAAGGGCGATGCGCCTTTCTCGGTCGACGCAAATTTGCTGCACTCTTCTTCCGAGGGCAAGGTGCTCGAGGATCCATGGAGCGAGCCCCCCGAATTCGTCCACCAGCGTACCGTCTCGCCGATGGATGCGCCCGACAGGGTCACCGAGATCACCATCGAATTCAAGCGCGGCGACGCGGTGGCCTTGAACGGCGAAGCGATGTCGCCGGCCACCCTTCTCGCAGCCCTCAACGATCTTGGCCGCGACAACGGCATCGGCCGCCTCGACCTGGTCGAAAACCGCTTCGTCGGCATGAAGTCGCGCGGCGTCTACGAGACGCCGGGCGGCACGATCCTGATCTCCGCCCACCGCGCCATCGAATCCATCACGCTCGACCGCGGGGCGGCGCACCTGAAAGACGAGCTCATGCCGCGCTACGCGGAGATGATCTATAACGGCTTCTGGTTCTCGCCCGAACGCGAGATGCTGCAGGCTTTGATCGACAAGAGCCAGGAAGAGGTCGAGGGGACGGTTCGGCTGAAGCTCTACAAGGGCAACGTCATAGTCACCGGCAGGAAGTCGCCCAAATCGCTCTATTCGGATGCGCTGGTCACCTTCGAGGACGATCGCGGCGCCTATGACCAGAAGGACGCGGAAGGCTTCATCCGCCTGAACGCGCTCAGGCTGAGGACGCTGGCCGCGCGCAACCGTCGTGGAGACCGCTAGTGGAATGAATTTGACATTCGATACAAGCGTGATGTCGCCCTCCAGATCGAATGTCAAATTTAAAAATTCCACTAGAATCATAAACTTGCTAGTGGTTCTGTTGTTTCCAACATTTGCCTCGCGCCCGATACAAACGGGATGCAAATGTTGGAAACGAACCGCTAGAAGGCGGATATGACGGTCACGCGCCGCCTTGCCCTGGTCTTTCCCGGCTTCGAGCCGATCC
The DNA here is from genome assembly GCA_030456445.1 of Hyphomicrobiales bacterium. Taxonomy (GTDB): domain Bacteria; phylum Pseudomonadota; class Alphaproteobacteria; order Rhizobiales; family Rhizobiaceae; genus Mesorhizobium_L. The sequence goes on along the minus strand of JAKDNM010000038.1, from coordinate 10,987 downwards.
CGGTCGCGGCGCATTGTGCCCGCTTCATCCGCGAGGCGAAGAAGAACGCGCCGGTCTTCGACATGGAAGTCGTGACAAGCGAGCCCGTCTTCGCAAGAGAGGGCATCAGCACCGCCGGATTCACGGCCCATGCATCGGGCGAAGGCTGGCGGACGGACACCGAAATCGTTCTCTTCGGCCTCGGTGACCTGAACGACGCCTATGCCGAGCGCAGCAGTGCGGCCCGTACGCTGGCCGGGCTCGCCGCGCTGGCCGATTTCGTGGTGACCGGCACCTTCTTCCGCTTCGTGCGGACGAGCTGGCGCTACGGGTTGTTTTTCCTTTATCCGGTGGTGCTTCTCCTTGTCGCCTTGCTGATCGGCGTTCTGGTCGCCCGCTTCCTTCCGGGAGATTGGGAGTTCCGTTCAGTATTCGGTCTCATCGCGTTCACGCTCGCGCTGTGGCTGGCCTCGGCGAAAATGCATTTCCTGCTCATGATGGACGATTGGGCCTGCGCCCGCGACATGGCACGCGGCGGAAGCCCCGATATCAACGAGCGTATCGGTCTCATAGAAGCGGATATAAGGCGGCGTATCGACACGGCCGACGTGGACGAGATCGTGCTTGCGGCGCACAGTTTCGGCGCGATCACCGCCGCGCTGGCCCTGGAATCCGCACTCAGGCATGGGCAAAAGCCGGCGGCGACCGGCCTTCTGACGATGGGATCGAGCCTTTTGAAGGTGGCGCTGCATCCGGCCGCCGCGAAGGTCCGCGACGCGGTGGCCGCCATTGTCGCCGGCCCCGTCACCTGGGTCGACGTGCAGTCGCTGACCGATCCGATCAATTTCTACGGCAGCGACCCGAAGAAGGCGCTCGGCATCAGCGCCGGCAAGGGGCCGCGTATCATCCGCGTGCGCTTTCGCAACCAGCTTAGCGAAAGCACATACCGCTCGATCAAGCATAATTTCTTCCGGGTGCATCGCCAGTTCGTCTATGCGTCGGAAAAGCGCACGGGCTATTCCTTTCACGCGATCCTTTGCGGGCCCCAGCCCCTTTCCGAAATCGCCGCCAATGGCGGGTTGGCGGATCGTTGGCGCGCCCCGAAAACATCGGAAAGGCCGCGCCCGTGAGCCTCGTCGTCGCCGGCAAGGCGGTCTGGGTGGTCCTCGTGGTGACCTGGTATGTATTGCGCATCCCCTTTGAGCGGCGCTCCAGGCGCACGAAAATCGGGCGCGATTCCAAAGACATGGCGGAGCGGCTGCGGCTTGCCGTATCGGCGGCCGGGCTCGGCATCGTCCCCTTCATCCATGTCGCGACGGGATGGCCGCGTTTCGCTTCCTATCGACCCGAGCCGGTCCTGTTTCTTCTCGGTGTGCTGGCGGCGGTCGGCTCGATCCTCCTTTTCCGCCTCACCCACAAGGCCCTCGGCAGGATGTGGTCGGTTTCCTTGCAATTGAGGGAAGGCCACCAGCTTGTCACAAGCGGTGTCTACCGGACGCTGCGCCACCCGATGTATTCGGCGTTCTGGCTGATGGCGCTGGCACAGGTTCTGCTCCTGCCGAACTGGGTGGCGGGGCCGGCGGGGCTTGTCGGTTTCGGCCTGCTCTTCGCGCTGCGCATCGGGCCGGAGGAGCGGATGATGGAAGAAGCGTTCGGCGATGAATACAGGGCCTATCGCGACCGTAGCTGGCGGATCATCCCCTACATCTATTGACGATTGCAGCGATCTTCGCTTCATAGGCGCGGCGGATATTCTTCGAGGACAAACGTGCCTTCCGTTTCCAAATTCCTGTTCGCGGCACTGACTGCCGCTTCCCTTGCCGGCTGCCAGTCCATCGCATCGGTCGACAGCACAACCGCTCCGGTCGATACGTCCCTGAAGACGGCGGGCACGCCGCCGGTCGAGTTCCCGCAACTCACCTGCGCCAAATACGGCAAGCCGCTCGGCGGCAACGCCAAGCTGACGGCGAGCCGGGTTCGCAAGGGCGACCCCTATTACATCGAGTTCCGCTACCGCAAATCCTACGCCATCATCTCCGGGCACATGTACGACGTCTTCGGGCGGCTCGATAAGAACGGCAACGTGTTGACGCGGCAATATATCGGCCTGTTCCCGTCGGGTAGCGTGCTTGGCCTCTATGGCGGCGCCATTGTGCCCGTGCCGGGCGAGGTCCTGCCGAGCAGCCGCGACTGCGATTACACGCCTGGCGCGGCCTACCGGGTCTCGCTGACGGCGGGCCAGTACCAGAAACTGCTCGCCAAGGTGCGGCAGGCGCTCGCCCATCCGCCGCTCTGGCACATGGAGCTCTATAACTGCAATCATTTCGCCGCGGAGCTCGGTTCCGTCGCCGGGCTGAAGCCGGCCGACGTGCACCTGCTGCCCTCCTTCGCCTACATCCACGCCTTCATCAAGGCGAACGGCGACAAGGAGATTCCAGGCTGACGCTGCGGAAAGCCGGCGGGGGCGTCTCAGTGCCGAAAATGGCGCATGCCGGTCAGGACCATGGTTAGGCCGCGCTCGTCGGCGGCGGCGATGACGTCCTCGTCACGCATCGAGCCGCCGGGCTGGATGACGGCCGTGGCGCCCGCCTCGGCCGCCGCGAGCAGGCCGTCCGCGAAGGGGAAGAAGGCATCTGAAGCCACTACGCTCCCCTTGGTCCCCGGCTCGTTCCAGCCGGCTTCGCGCGCCGCATCGGCTGCCTTGGTAGCGGCGATCTTCGAGGAATCGACCCGGCTCATCTGCCCGGCGCCGATGCCGACCGTCGCCAGGTTCTTCGCATAGACTATGGCGTTCGACTTGACGTGCTTGGCGACACGGAAGGCGAATTTGAGGTCGGCCATCTCGCGATCCGTCGGCTGGCGCTTCGTCACGACCCTGAGGTCGAGATCGTCGACATTGCCGTTGTCGCGCGACTGGACGAGCAGCCCGCCCGCGACCGTCTTGGCGATGATGCCGGGCGCACGCGGGTCGGGCAGGCCGCCGGCGAGAAGCAGCCGCAAATTCTTCTTGGCCGCGACGATTGCCTGCGCCTCCTCGGTGGCGTCGGGCGCGATGATGACTTCGGTGAAGAGCTTGACGATCTCGGCTGCGGCTTCGGCGTCGAGCGTGCGGTTCAGCGCCACGATGCCGCCGAAGGCGGATACCGGATCGCACGAAAGCGCGTTGCGGTAGGCTTCGACCGCGCTTCCGGCCTCGGCCACGCCGCACGGATTGGCATGCTTGATGATGGCGACGGCGGCGCTGCGCTTCGGATCGAATTCGGCGACGAGTTCGAAGGCGGCATCGGTGTCGTTGATGTTGTTGTAGGAAAGCTGTTTGCCCTGCAATTGCCGCGCCGTCGCCACGCCCGGCCGCTTCTCGCCGGTGACGTAGAAGCCCGCCTGCTGGTGCGGGTTCTCGCCATAGCGCATGACATTCTCCAGCTTCCCGCCGAAGGCGCGCCAGGCCGGATGCTCGATAGCGAGCGCGTCGGCGAACCAGCTGGCGATCGCCGAATCATAGGCGGCCGTCCGCGCGAAGGCCTTGGCGGCAAGTTTCTGACGGAATTCATGGGAAAGGCTGCCGGAATTCAGTTCCAGCGCGTTCAGCACCGCGTCGTAGTCTGCGGGGTCCGTCACGACCGCCACATAGGCGTGGTTTTTCGCCGCCGCGCGAACCATCGCCGGCCCGCCGATATCGATGTTCTCCACGGTCGCCGCGTAGTCGGCGCCCGACCAGCGCACCTCCTCGAAGGGGTAGAGGTTGATGACGACGAGGTCGATCGGCTTGATGCCGTGCGTCTCCATGGCCGATGCGTGCTCGGGGTCGTCGCGCACGCCTAGAAGCCCGCCATGGACCATCGGATGCAGCGTCTTGACGCGGCCGTCCATGATCTCGGGGAAGCCGGTAAGATCGGACACGTCCCGGACCGCGACACCGGCCTCGACGATCGCCTTCGCCGTACCGCCGGTCGAGATCAGCTCGACGCCGGCATGGGCGAGCTTGCGGGCGAAATCGGCCAGCCCCGTCTTGTCGGAGACGGAAAGCAGGGCGCGGCGCACCGGCACCAGATCGGGCGCGGGGATGTTCTTGGAGGCTACGGCCATGATCGCGAAATCTCCGGGAAAGGATGCGCGCGAACTAGCACGACACGAGGCGGAATCAAACCGCCACAGGATGGTTTCAGCTCGGCGGAACGCCGCGTATCCGGGCCAGCCGCCACGCGATTTCCCGAATTTCCGATGCGCGGAAATTCAGCAGGATCTGGCGGCTGCGCTGCGGCCCGGCAAGACCGGCAAAGAAGATCGAATCCTCGACCTCCGGGTCGACGCCGCTGCAGGAAAACGCCCATTCGCCCCCACGCGTCGATTCGATCACAAGATGCCCGGCTTCGTCGCGGTGAAGCCGCGTGTCCGGATGCAGATGGAAGCGAAGAGCGATGAAATCGGCCGCGCGGCCGGATGTCGGCCGGCCGTCGGCGATCAAGAAGCGGTCGTTGCCGTCGAGCGTGCCGCCATCGTCCGAAAGCACAAGCTGGCGTTCGTGGATCAACCCGAAGCGTGAAAGATAGCCGTCATGACGGGCGACGAACCCCTGGTGCCCGTCATGCTCGATGCGCTCGCATTCGACGCGACGCGGCCCTTCCACCATCGCCGTACCCACGACCCTTTCGAGGCGCGGCGACAGGTTGAAACGGCACGAAGAGGCATCGTTGATGGTCGCAGTCGAATGCGCCGCGGTGGCGCGCGCGAGCGGGCGGAAATCGCGCGCGCCGAAGGAATCGACGCCGGCATTGACGATGAACAATTGCCGGCCCGACGACATCTCGAAGGAGAGGCACCCGGCCTGCGCGTTGCGCGAGACCTCCGGCGGCGGCGGCGGGCCGGTGTCGGCAATGATGGTGGTGCCGCCCGCGACCATCCGTTCGTAGCCGGAATGCGGGGCATGCATGAGCGGCTGGCCGATCGTGTCGTCATGACGCAGCACGGCGGCGATGCGGTTGTGGATGGTGACGCCGACGCCGTTGAAATGCGCCAGCGTGCCGTCCTGGTGGCGGAAGAAGCGGAGCGCCGGCAGCATGCGGTCGATGGCGCCCATAAGCGCCGGCGGCAGCGCCTCCGCCTGGTTGGCGAAAGTCTGGCGCAGCGGCAAGAGATCGGCGAGCAGTTCGAGGATGGCAGCGGGATTGCGCGAAATATGCCCGCCATCGGGCAGGATCTGCCGTTCCAGCTCGTCGGAAAGATGACGAACGGCGCTGCGCAGCGCCGCCGCCGAGGCCGGCAGCGACAGCGCGGCGAAGGCGAGCGCGATGCGGGCGCGCAGCCTTTCCTCGCCGTCGGGCATTTCCGGCGCCATCACGCGCAGATAGCGTATCTGCACGGCCAGTAGCCTCAGGAAGGAACGGTAAAACGGATATTCGGCACCGTGCAGCACGATGGCCGAATGCTGCAGCCATGCGATGACGCGCCGCGACGTAACGGCCGGATCCCAGGCTAGGCCGGAGATGCGGCTGCCATGGGCAGCGATCCATTCCGCGACGAGCGCGCGGGCATTCGCCGCCGCAAGGTCGGTGCCGGCCTCGCGCATGTGGCGCAGCCAGCGGAAGCTGTTCAAACTCTCAAGCCAGGCGGGATTGTCGACCTCGATCTGGAAGGGCGACTGTCCGCTCGCCTCCACGACATGGCCGGCAAAGGGGAAATGACCGTGATAGATGTCGGCGGCGGTCTGCGGGTCGGCGAGCCTCAGATCGGGAGGCGCGACCAGGATGCGCTCGGGCGTGCGCCCGGCATAGCGCCAGCGATAGGCGGGACCGGCGCGCAGACGGCGGCGGGCGCGCCGATACAACGCGTGTCCCACAAGCGCCCACAGGCGTGGGGCATACCCCCTCGCTTCCCTCAATGCCGCGCCTTCCTCGTCCAGCCGAACCCCAAGCCGGAAGAGATTCTAAAGGAGTCGGTCCGATATGCGAAGGCGCAAATGCGCTTTTACGCGGCAACCGCCTATGCCAGTCGTACCAGACGCGCGGCGAAGAAACCGTCCATGCCGGAAAGGGCGGGAGTTTTGAGGTCGAGATCGGCGGGCGTGGTCCTTAGCGTCCCGCTTGCCGTGATGAAGGGATCGATGCCGGCCGCTTCGCCGTGCCGGATCGGGTCCAGCCTGACGCCTTCCGTCGCGGCAAGGAAGCGCTCCAGAAGCACCTCGCCTTCGGCCGGATCGAGCGAGCAATTGGAGAAGACGACGCGGCCGCCGGGACGGACCAGTTCCACCGCGCGACCGAGCAGCCGGAACTGCACCTCGGCGAGCTTTTCGATGTCGTCGGGTGTCTTCGTCCATGGCACGTCGGGATGGCGGCGCACCGTCCCGGTGGAGGAGCAGGGCGCGTCGAGCAGCACCGCGTCGAAGGGCTGCGCCGGCTCGTATTTCATGAGGTCGGCCACGACGATTTCAGCTTCCAGCCCGAGCCTTGCCAGATTGACGGCTAGGCGCTTCACCCGGTTCGCAGAAATGTCTACCGCCGTCACCCGTGCTCCTGCCGACACGAGTTGCGCCGTTTTGCCGCCGGGCGCGGCGCATAGATCGGCCACGCGTTCCCCGGCCACGTCGCCGAGAAGGCGCGCGGGCAAGGCCGCCGCCGCATCCTGCACCCACCATGCGCCTTCGCCGTAGAAAGGCAGTTCCGGAACCGGAGCGGCGAGCCGTTCCACGCGCACCGAGCCGGTGGACAGGACGATGCCGCCAAGCCGAACCGCCCATTTTTCCGGGTCGGCGCGAACCGTGAAATCGGTCGGCGCCTCGACCCGGTGCGCGGCGAGCATGGCAGCGGCCTTTTCCTTGCCATAGGCCGCTACGAGCCTTTCGCGGAACCCGTCCGGAGCATCCTCCGTCGCCGCCAGCGTTTCGGGAAGTGCGGTGGCCTTCGCCCTTACCAGCGCGCGCAGCACACCATTCACCATGCCGCCGAAGCGCGCCGTGCGTGGATCGCCCTTGGCGTGGCTGACGGCGAGATCGACCGCCGCGCTGTCGGGAATATCGAGGAAAAGGATCTGCGCGGCGGCGACATGCAGGATATGCGAAAGCGCATGCGCGTTCGACGGCAGAGGCCGATCCAGTTCGCGCTCGATCAGCCGGCTGATGGTGACGCGGAAGCGCAGCGCCGTCGTCAGGATCGCCCTGACCAGAGCACGGTCGCGGACGTCCAGCGCGCGGTATTGCGGATGGCCGCCCTCGGCGTCGGTCAGGCCGTCGAGCGAGGTATGCGTATCGATGATTGCCGAAAGAAGCCGTGCCGCCGTCTTGCGCGCAGCAAGGCCGGGGCGTTGCTCCCCTTCCTCCCTCGGCTTTCCCGATGACGGTTTGCGGGAATGCGACCCCCGCCTCACAACTCCGGACCCCGCCGCGCACGCGGTCCGGTCGGGCTGCGGCGCCAGGGATTGTCCGGCGCTTCGCTTTCTGTCGCGCGGCCCCACGGGCCGGCGGAGATGTCGGGCTCGCTCGGCCGTGCGGTCATTGCCCCGCCGGCCGCTTGCCCGCCCGCCATCGCTTCGAGCGCCGCGATGCGGTTTTCGGTGTCCGGATGGGTCGAGAAGAGGTTGTCCATGCGCGTCCCGGAAAGCGGATTGACGATGAAGAGATGCGCGGTCGCCGGATTGCGCTCCGCCGCGGGGTTGACGGTATGGCGGGCGGCGGTGGCGATCTTGCGCAGCGCCGAGGCGAGCCAGAGCGGATTGCCGCAGATCTCGGCGCCACGCCGGTCGGCGGAATATTCGCGCGTACGGCTGATCGCCATCTGCACCAGCATGGCGGCGAGCGGCGCCACGATCATCGCGACCAGCACGCCGACGAAGCCGAACGGATTGTTGTTTTCGCGCGAGCCGCCAAAGAAGAAGGCGAAATTGCCGAGCATCGAAATCGCGCCGGCAAGTGTCGCGGTGATGGTCATGGTCAGCGTGTCGCGATGCTCGACATGCGAAAGCTCATGCGCCATCACGCCCGAAAGCTCTTCCGGCGTAAGCTGGCGGAGCAGGCCGGTGGTGGCCGCGACCGCTGCGTTCTGTGGGTTACGGCCGGTGGCGAAGGCGTTCGGCTGGTCGTTCTCGATCAGATAGACCTTCGGCATCGGCAGGTTGGCGCGGCGGGCGAGGTCGCGAACGATGCGGTAATATTCGGGCGCCGCGCGCTCGTCGATCTCGACGGCGTGGTGCATGGAAAGCACCATCCTGTCGGCGTTCCAGTAGCTGAACAGGTTCATGCCGGCGGCGATCACGAAAGCGATGACCATGCCGGCCGGGCCGCCGATCAGGTAGCCCACGCCCATGAAAAGAGCCGTCATTACGGCCAGCAGCATGCCGGTGCGAATGGCGTTCATCTTTTGCTCCGTCAGGGCGCGTCGGCAGCCGAAGAGGCTCGATCGCGCCGGATCAACCGCCTATATGATGGGAAACCAGCGATCCCGTTTCAATGTCGGAAAAGATACGAAATGACAAACGATAAGCGGCCCGAAGGCACAACTGAAAACGCGGCCGAAGCGCCGGTGAAAAAACTGTCGCCCGCGGCACGGCGCGCGCTTGCGGAAGCGGAGACCAGGCGCGCCGGATATATGGCGAAAGAGGCCGAGGGGCCGGCCGAGCATGGCGGGCGCGGCGGCAAGGATCCCGCACGCTATGGCGACTGGGAAGTGAAAGGCAAGGCGGTCGATTTCTGACTTGCGCCACATTGCCAAGCGCCCATATTAGGAATAAATTCCATATATGGGTCGATCCTGCTTATTCCGGCATGCCGGGCTTGTCCTGCTTCTTTTCGCGTGCGCGACGGCATCGCTCATGGTCGTGTGCGCCGTCGACGCGCGCGACGAGATCAGCGGTCCCGTCACCGCGACCGTAATGCGGGTTATCGACGGGGATACGTTCGTCGCCGAGGCGCATGTCTGGCCGGGCGAAACCGTACGGGTCAGCGTGCGCATCCGCGGCATCGACGCGCCGGAACTGCATAGCCGCTGTCCGCGCGAACGGCTTGCGGCGGCCGAGGCGCGCGACGCGCTTGCCGCGTTGCTCGACACGTCGCCGGTGAAAATCACCAATATAGGCGGCGGCAAATATTACGGGCGCGTGCTGGCCGACGTGGAGACGGAAGACGGTGAGGTGGCGCCCGTCCTGCTTTCCCGCGCGCTGGTCCGGTACTATTCCGGCGGCCGGCGACAGCCTTATTGCGGATGACCCGAGGCGGGACGGGTGCGCGCCGGGCTGTATCGATCCGGGACGGCCCTTTTTCCCGGCGGCGATTCGCAAACCCACTGACGGTTGACGATCGGTAAACAATTCCGGCGCTGTCGGATTCCCTTTACCGCCGGTTAACTGTACGAGTGGCAACAAGCAAGCAAAATCAATGGCTTAAGTTGGGTCAAGCAGCATCCTGCCTGTATTTCCGAAGAACGGCAAGCTTCCTGCACCTATCCCTTCAGCGGCTGGATGCCGCCAAACGGAGGCCAGGAAAGATGCGGCGCAATTTTGGGGGTGGGAGCAGCAAGCTTGCCCGGTTCTTCGAGGACAGAAGCGGCAATTTCACCGTCATAACGGCAGCGATCATAACGACGATCCTGCTTTCGATCGGTTTTGGCATCAACACGGCGCAGATGGTGCTGACCCGCTCCAACCTGCTCAACGCGCTCGATTCGGCGGTGACCTCGACGGCCCGCGACCTGACCACCGGCGTCATTCCGGAAGACGACGCCGAAGATACGGTCAAGGCTTTCCTGTTCGCCAATGGCGGCACCGGATTCGCTTCGGCAGACAAGATCAGCCTCGATTCGCTTGTCGTCGACCACACAACGAAGACCGTTACCGCGAGGGCCAGTGTCGACATCAGCCTGCTCTTTCCGCTCTTCGGCGCGGCGGACAACCAGAAGATTTCGGTAACATCGGCGGCGCTCTATTCCGACAAGCAGGTCGAGGTGGCCATGATGCTGGACCTCACCGGCTCAATGGCCAAGACCAGGAAGACCGACAAGATCGGGGACCTCAAGCTTGCCGCCACGAACGCGGTCAAGACGATGCTCGGCAGCCAGAACACGAAAAATCCAAGGGTGCGCGTCGCGCTGGTGCCCTATGCGTCGGGCGTCAATGTCGGCGCACTCGCCAACAGCATCTATTCCGAGACTTCATCTTCGTCCGACCTGCCGCCGGTGGCAGGCAGCAAGCTTCTGGTATCGAAGACGGGGAGCAAGTTGCTTCCTCCCTTCGCCACCTACGCATCCATCGTCAATACCGCCTATCCGCATCCCGACAATTGCGCGACGGAGCGGAAGGATCGCTATGGAAACGCCGATTTCAGCGCCGACGGCCCCGACACCATCCGCACCGACAAGGCCGGCAAGCAGTATTACTCAAACAAAGAGATAAGAGCATGACGCGATTCAATCCAATCGCATCATGCTCTAGGAACGGAAACGAAAAGGGCCGCCCTCGCCGAGGACGGCCCTTCCGTGTTTTGATGCGTGGCGCGGCCCTTGCCATCGTGGCTTTGCAAGCCACCGGCCGCCGATCGCGCTAGCGGGAAGACTGCTCCCCGCAAAGGCAATCCGTCGGGACCACGCTCAGGCACAAATCACTCGACATCGGATCACCTCCTTTCGATTGGTTGAACATGAGCGCCAATGTGGAGGCCGATCACGGATGATGCAAGAGGCAAGCAAGGATGATGTCGAAAACGGCTGCGCGCCGGTCAATTATTGAGATGCATGGCCGCCGGCTCGTTTGCGAGATGCTGGCCGTAGATCTCGACGCCGAACCAGACGATCGCCGCCAGGATCAGTGCGCAGATGAGGACGATGAGAATTTGCATGCCCCATCGGCCTTGCCTGGCTTTCTCCGCGGGAATTTTCCTTTCCACGCCATCGCTCCTTCGTATGACTGCCCGCCTTCGGAAGGTCCCCGTCTCCTGATGCCCCGCTTGCTAATGTGCGCGCGCAAGGATGGTTCCGGATTTCTGACGGGCAATCCCTTGAAGAACGCCGGCCCTTGAAGAACGCCGGCC
>JAKDNM010000037.1 GCA_030456445.1 Hyphomicrobiales bacterium | reverse complement strand
TGTCGGGTGCGCCAAAATCACACGATTGCCCTCCATAGCCGCCGATAGCCGCCAAAACCACGCCCGCGCCAAGAGCGGGAGATAGGCTGCGGGTGAAAAGCGTAGAAACGGCGGCGTTTGACGGTGAAAAAAGTTTGAATCGCTTACGGTCGTTTGGTCGATTTTTGTGCTACCGAGATGTCGTGCATGGGGCTTTGAATGGCAGCTATGCGCCCAATTTCGGTCGTTGAGGGCGCTATTGCCACTGCTCAAAAGCAGACATCCTGTCGGGAAAGTTGTAGGTCAAGATTCCTCAGGAAGTGGTGGTGGTCACGCTGCTCCATTGTCGGAAAGCAGCGACTTGATGAATGTCGATTAGCGATGCAGCAAAAGTTTTGACAGGATCAGAGGCCTTCATGAACAGCTTGGCACCTGTGTTTTCGACCTTCACGGCGGCATTTCTCGCTTCACTGGTCGAAGTAGTCGAAGCCTTTACCATCGTACTTGCCGTGGGCGTGACACGCAGTTGGCGGCCGGCCCTGATCGGTGCTGGGATGGCTCTTGCGATCCTCGCCTGCCTCATCCTGGCGTTCGGGCCGCTGCTGGCATTGGTCCCCATTGCCATGCTGCAATTCGTCGTCGGCGTTTTGCTGATCCTGTTCGGCATGCGATGGTTGCGCAAGGCCATCCTGCGCGCCGGCGGGTTCATTGCATTTCGTGACGAGGAGGTTGCTTTCCTGAAGGAAACGGCAGCCCTGCGAAAGCAGGCCGATGATCGACGTGCCGACTATCTGGCGGGGGTAGCGTCATTCAAGGCGGTGTTGCTGGAAGGTATCGAGGTGGTTTTCATCGTCATTGCCGTTGGCACCGCACACAGGCAGACATTCTATGCCGGCCTCGGCGCACTTGCGGCGTTGATCCTGATCGTCTTCATCGGCTTCATCGTACATCGCCCGTTGGCGCAGATACCGGAAAACACGCTGAAATTCGTCGTCGGGCTGATGCTGACCAGCTTCGGCATTTTCTGGACCGGCGCGGGAATCGGTGCCGACTGGCCCGGTGCAGACCTCGCGCTGCTTGCCATCTTCGCCATCGTCGCAGCGGCATCGTTTGCCACTGTCCGCTGGCTGCGCGCCAAAAGGCATGCGACGGGGGAGGGCCTGACCCAATGAAACTCATCCGGCTGATCGTCAAGGAAATCATCGGAATGTTCGTGGACGACGGCAACCTTGCTCTGCTGGCAGTGATCTTGATCGCCATGGTCACGGCTGGCGTGAAGCTTCTGTCGCTGCCGCCACTGGCGGGAGGCATCCTTCTGCTGGCCGGCTGCATCGCAATTCTAATAGGAAGTGTGCGTCGCGGGGTGCCGCGCCGTTGATCGATATAGCGCGATGAAGGCAGGCTCGACAAATAACAGCGACACAGCAGCAAGGAACGCTCCCACCTGTACCGCGAGGAGCCTTTTTCGCTGGCCGAATGCTTTCGCGAGTGGTTTCTGTCCGTTGCCGGCCATAGATGTCCCCGTGGCGTGAATGCCGCGTTGTTGTAACCGGTTATGGCGGCACTCAAAAAATGGCTGTCGCGAACCGGTCGAGCCGGGTTCCTTCGCGATAGAGGACGCTGACCAGAACGGCTGCGACAACGGCCGTAAAAGCGCCACCAAGAATGTCCGTGACATAGTGGGTTCCGACAAAGACGCGGGACCACGCGATTATCAATGCGATCGTGGCGAAGACGATCGCCCTGCCCGGCAGCGCCTGAAGCGCGAAGGCAGCAACGACGGCGAATGCGGCTGTGGCATGGTCCGAGGGAAACGACCAGTCCGCGCTTGGCGCAACGATAAGATGCGTCAGGCCCGCGTCATATGGACGGACGCGATGCACGAACAGCAAGATGATCTGGTTGAGGCCAAGTCCAATCAGGAATGAAAGCCCCGCCACGATGGTTGCATGGCGCACATGCATCCGGTTGCGGCCAGTCCACCATTGCACCACGACCAACGCGACCAGAACCGGAACGCCGAAGGTCGTCACCCCGATCATGGTCAGGTCCAGAATATGGCTCGTTCCCGCCGCGCCATTGATCCATTGCGTAATCGACCCGTCCATCAGACCCCTCTATCCGTCATGGAACATATATCCCTATCATCCGTTCGGGCACGCCACGGAGAGGCACATGAACGAGCGTCGCATCCATCAAGTCTTCGAGGTCAGTATTCTTCTCAAGGGCGCGCATGCGCTGATCGAATGCGCCAGTGGTCTGGTGCTGGCCTTTGTCAGTACAGACACCATCGTCTCCTTGGTCAGGATGCTGACGCAGGAAGAATTGATCGAGGACCCGCAGGATTTCATCGCAAGCCACCTCATGACCATGGCGGCCGGCTTTTCCGTCAGCACGCAGCATTTCTATGCCTTCTACCTTCTGAGCCACGGCCTGGTGAAAATTGCCTTGGTGATTGGTCTGCTGCGAAACAAGCTATGGGCGTATCCTGTGTCCCTCGTCGTGCTGTCGCTGTTCATCGCCTATCAGGTCTATCGTTACAGCTTCACGCATTCGATGGGACTCATCGTGCTGACCGTATTCGACGTCATCGTCATCTTCCTGATCTGGCATGAATATCGGTTGGTCAGCCGTAAGACTTCATCTGGCTCGCCGCGGCAATAGCCTCGCAAGATTGCCGGCACATCGCCGCAATCATACAGATTTGTAAGGCAGCACCCGCCGCCTTTCTTACGAAACCGTAAGCCGCCCGACAGGCGGGGGTGAATTCGCGCCCCTACTGTGCAGGTGCCGGTCGATCCGGCTCGAAATCGTGAACCCGGCGAAAAGCCGGCACCCACCAAACGAGGATATTCATGAAGAAGCTTGTTCTTGCCTTTGCACTCGGCACGATTGCCGTCGCCAATCCGCTCTCTTTTGCCTTCGCGGCGCAGACACCCTGCGAAGATATGCTGAAAACGGTTCGTGCCGCGGAAAAGACCGCCACCTTGAACGCCGCCGACAAGACGAAGGTCTCCGAACTGGAAACCAAGGGCACCGAGCGCTGCAACGCCGACGACGACAAGCGTGCCGACGATTTCTTCGCCCAGGCCTTGAAGATCATGGGCAAGTAAGCCCGCAACCTTCACTTTCACCGACAGGATACGATCATGCTCTCGCCAGCCAGCAAACGTATTGCAGCGGAACCTGCTCTCAACCGCGTCCCGAAAATCACTGTCGACTTCTGGCTGATCAAACTGATGGCGGTCACCGTCGGCGAAACCGCTGCCGATTATCTGGCGGTCAATCTCGGCTATGGGCTGACCGCCACTTCGCTGTTCATGAGCGCGATCCTGATTGTCGCGCTGGTGCTCCAGTTCCGGCAAAAGCGGTATGTGCCCTGGGCCTACTGGCTGGCGGTGGTGCTGATCAGCATCGTCGGCACGCTGATCACCGACAATCTGGTCGACAATTTCGGGGTAAGGCTGGAAACCACCACCATTGCCTTCAGCATTGCACTGGCCGCCACCTTTGCCGTCTGGTACGCCAGCGAGCGGACGCTTTCGATCCATTCGATCTTCACCACCCGGCGTGAAACCTTCTACTGGCTGGCGATCCTGTTCACCTTTTCGCTCGGTACCGCCGCCGGCGATCTGATCGCCGAATCCTTCCAACTTGGATATCTGACCACCGGCCTGTTGTTCGGCGCGGTCATCGGGGTAATCGCCTTCGCCTACTACGTCCTGAAACTGGACGGAATCCTGGCATTCTGGCTCGCCTATATCCTGACACGGCCGCTTGGCGCGTCTTTCGGGGACTTGCTTTCGCAGCCGGTCGAATATGGCGGCCTCGGGCTCGGCACGACCATCACCAGTTTCATCTTCCTCGGCGCCATCGTTTTGATCGTGCTCTACATGACCGTGACAAGAAGCGGCCATGACGACGAGGAAGCCGGCGAACGGCTCCTGGATGTTGAAGCAGAGTAGCCGTCACGTGATTTCGCATCCGGAAATCACTGCTCTATCCACCCACCGGCATCATGCTTGCACGCCATCGCAGGATCGGAAATGAATACAAGAAGCCTGGGTTATAGCGGCGTCCAGATCGGCCTCCACTGGACCATCGCGGCGCTTGTCGTGTTTCAGTTGCTGTTCGGGGAGAGCATGACGACCTATGTCCGCGCCGCTGCGCATGGACGACAACTGTCACAGATCGACCAGACCATGGGCTCCGCCCACTATTGGGTTGGACTGGCCATTCTCTTTCTTACCTTCATCCGTTTGGCTATCCGGCTCATCTACGGCGCGCCGCGCGCCGACATCTCTACGCCCAAATGGATGGCTCTTGCCTCGCGCACGACGCATCTGTTGTTCTATTTTCTCTTAATCGCGGTCCCTGTTTCGGGTCTGTTGGCATTCTACACGTGGGATTGGATGGGCGACATCCATGCGTTCGCCAAGCCGGTATTCATTGTCGTGATCGGCGTTCATGCCATAGCAGCGATCTTCCACCATTACGTTCTCAAGGACTCGACCCTGCGCAACATGCTGGTGCCGATCCGAAACTCCACCCCGTGATCTCCGATTTTTCCGAAGCTTTGGACTATAATAGGACAAGGAATGAAAATCGTGCGGCGCACTTTTGCCAGAAAACTCACCATAGCGGTTGTGGCTGTCATCGCCATCGCTGGCTCCGCTCTGGCGGCAATCCATCGGAATAACAATTTCCACGCCATAGTTGACGGTGAAGCCTACCGCTCCGGGCAACCATCTGCCGATGAAATCAGAACCTACCGGGAAAAATATCACATCGCGACAATTATCAATCTGCGCGGTAAATCCGATGGTCAAGCCTGGTACGATGCGGAAGTCCGCACCGCCAACGAGTTGGGGATCCGCCATATCGATTTCCCGATGTCCGCTCGCAAAGAGTTGACGCAAGCTCGATCACTTGCACTCATCGCGGTGATGAAATCAGCCCCCAAGCCCATATTGATCCACTGTCGCGCGGGTTCCGACAGGGCGGGTCTGGCATCGGCGCTTTATCTGGCAGCCCTGGCAAAAGCAGGCGAGGAGACATCCGAAATGCAACTTTCCATCCGGTTTGGCCATTTCGCCATCCCCGTGGTGGGAACCTACGGCATGGACGAGACCTTCGAGGCGATGGAACCGCTACTAGGATTTTTCGGCTCGTAGTCCTAGTGGAATGAATTTGACATTCGATACAAGCGTGATGTCGCCCTCCAGATCGAACGTCAAATTTAAAATTCCACTAGAATCATAAACTTGCTAGGGGTTTTGTTGTTTCCAACATTTACCTCGCGCCCGATACAAATGGGATGCAAATGTTGGAAACGAACCACTAGCCTACACCAACGGCTCGTATTCTTGGAGAAACCGGGTTCTACCTCCCGGTTGGATTGTCCAAGTCACGATCATGGATCGGCATACATCAATGCGTATTCTTGTCATTGAAGACGACGGAAAAACCTCGGACTACATCGCCAAGGGCGTGACGGAAGCCGGGCATGTCTGCGACGTGCTTGCCGACGGCCGCGACGCGCTCTTTACCGCCACCCGCGACGCCTATGACGTCATCGTAGCGGATCGGATGCTGCCGGGATTGGACGGGCTGTCCATGATCAAGGCGATGCGCGCTGCCGGGGTCAAGACCCCTGTCCTCTTTCTCACCTCGATCGGTGGAGTCGATGATCGTGTCGAAGGTCTTGAGGCGGGCGGGGACGACTACCTGGTCAAGCCGTTCGCTTTCTCCGAACTGCTGGCGCGCATAAACGCGCTTGCGCGGCGCCCCCCGGCGCAGGAGCAAAAGACCACCTTGAAAGTTGGCGACCTGGAGATGGACCTGATCCGACGACAGGTCACGCGGCAAGGCCAGGTAATAGATCTTCAGCAGCGGGAGTTCAGCCTGCTGGAAGTGCTGATGCGCGGCGAAGGGCGCGTCATCACGCGCACCATGTTGCTGGAGCGGGTATGGGATTTCCATTTCGACCCCAAGACCAGCGTCGTCGAGACGCATATCAGCCGGCTGCGGGCCAAGATCGACAAACCGTTCGAAACTCAACTGCTCCATACCGTCCGCAATACCGGCTACAGCCTGCATGCGCCGCGCTAACCTGTTTCGCAGCACGCCTTTCCGGTTGGCGCTGACCTTTGCATTTCTGTTCGTGTTGGCTTTCATTCTGTCCGGTGCGATCGTCTATCGGATGATGAGCGCGGACCTCGCGGACCGTCTCGATCAATCCGTACACAACACTTATTCCGTGGTGGCGGCGACCTACGCCGACGGAGATACGGAAGACCTCATCGCTACGGTCGAAAGCCACGCCCGATTCGCCGCCGCGAAGGAGCAGCTTTTCTCCCTCACCGGTTCTTCCGGCGAGCATTTGGCAGGAAATTTCATGGCCTCGAAGCTCCCCGAGGGCTTCTCCACGATTAAGGAGGGAACACAAGGCGTACCGAAAGAGACGAGCTATCGGGCCTACTCGGGATCAGTCGGCCGAAACATTCTCACTGTCGCGCAGAGCTATTCAGAAACCGAGGAACTGGAGACCATTGTTCTGATGGGCTTCGGTTGGGCAACGTTGCTGATTGCGGGCCTGGCGATTGCCGGCGGCGCCTTGCTTGCCTCTCGTGTCCAGCGTCGCCTCGACGGCATTGCAGCCACGATGGTGGATGTGTCCCATGGCCGGCTTGGAGCGCGCATCCCGCTGATCGGAAACGGCGACGACATCGATGTGGTGTCCGGCCAGGTGAATGCCGCGCTGGACCGCTTGTCGGGGCTCGTCGAGGGCATGAAGCAGGTCAGCGCCAACATCGCACATGACCTCAAGACGCCGTTGAACCGTTTGCAGATGATCCTTGAGGCCGCCTCGGAGAAAAGCGCCCTGGGTCAAGATGTGTCCGACGATCTCGCCGACGTCCGCTCCGAAGGTCACCAGATCAACGAGACGTTCGAGGCGCTTCTGCGCATTGCGCAGGTCGAGGCCGGGGCCAGAAAGGCAAGGTTCATCGATCTCGAGTTGACCAAGGTGGTGGAAACCATCGCCGAAATCTACGGCGACGTGGCGGAGGACGAGGGCAAGTCGCTTTCGGCGGAGCTAAACGGTTCCGGAAGGCGGGTTCACGGCGATCGGGAGTTGTTGACGCAGATGTTTGCCAACCTCGTGGAAAATGCGTTGCGACATTGTCCGGAAGGGACGGCCATCGAATTGTCGGTGGTCGAGCATGGCGACAGGATCATTGCCGCCGTCCGCGACAACGGGCCCGGCATTCCTCCAGAAGAGCGCGAGAAGGTTTTTCAACGCCTCTACCGGCTCGACAAGAGCCGCTCGACGCCGGGAAGCGGCCTTGGTCTCAGCCTGGTGCGGGCGGTAGCCGACCTCCACGGCGCGTCGATCGCCCTTGAAGACTGTCGGCCGGGCCTCGCCGTCATCATCAGCTTTCCGCTGGCTAGGCCGGCGTCAGCATAGCCCAGCAGCGTCAAATCTTACCAAACTGTATGATCGGGACGAGCCAGACGTAATCTCAATGCGCCATGTTGAACGCTTCCCGTTCAAAAGGTGTACCCCTATGAAAAACAGTTTTCGCGGACTGAACCGCGTCGCACCGGCGTTCGCTGCCACCCTCTGCCTGATGCTGGCAGGCGTGGCGCCGCCGGTCTTGGCGGCGGAAAAGGCTGTTCCGGCGGAAAGGAATCCGCCCGGCGATATTCCCGACACGCAGGTTTTCATCGACTACATAGCGCCGCAGGGCTTCACCCTGAAGGTTCCCGAAGGCTGGGCACGCACGGACCGCGCCAATGGTGCAGGCTTTGTCGACAAGCTCGACGGCGTCATCGTCTCGGTATCCAAAGCGGATGCCGCCCCATCCATCGCAACCGGCAAGGCAACCTACATCCCGGAACTCGAAAAGACCGAGCGCGCAGTAAAAGTCAGCGCGGTGAAGGTGGCGAAGCTCCCAGGTGGAACAGCGGTCCGCATCGTCTATTCGACGAACTCCGAGCCCAACGCCGTGACAAATAAACAGGTTCGCCTGGAGAATGAACGCTACCTGTTTTTCAAGGACGGCAAACTGGTCACGCTGGAACTCTACGCGCCCAAGGGTGCGGACAATGTCGACCAGTGGCAGTTGATGTCCCGGTCGTTCCGGTGGAAGTAAGATGCACGTACTGGACGCGCACGAGCTCTATCGCTTTTTCCACATCGGCGACGACGAGACGGCGGCGCTGCGGGGCGTCAGCCTGCACGTGTCGGCCGGCGAGATCGTCGCGGTCACCGGTCCTTCGGGCAGCGGAAAATCCACGCTGCTGGCCTGTCTGACCGGACTGGACGAGCCGGACGGCGGCCATGTCGAGGTGGCCGGCATGAGGCTCACCCGCCGTTCGCAAGCCAGCCGCGCGCGCTTGCGCGCGGCGCATTTCGGCATCCTGGTGCAATCCGGAAACCTGTTTCCGCATCTCACGGTAGAAGACAATGTCCGCTTCCAGATGCTGCTGGCCGGAAAGCTGGCCGGAAAGCTGGACGAAAAGCGGGTCGCGTCGCTACTCGACAGCGTCGGGCTCGGGGCTCGGGCCCGAGCGTTCCCGACCGAGCTTTCCGGCGGCGAGACCGCTCGTGCCGGCCTGGCGGCCGCCCTGGCCTGCGACCCGCCCATCCTGGTCGCAGACGAGCCGACCGCCGAGGTCGATCGCGATACCGAATCGGGACTGATCGTGCATTTCGAGGCAAGGCGCGAAGCAGGTCTGGCGACACTGCTCGCGACCCACAGCAGGGCGCTGGCGCAGCGGGCCGACCGCGTCGTCAGGCTAAAGGACGGGAGGGTCGACAATGGATGAAACGCTCGTTGTCGCAAACGGTATCGGCCGCGATTTCCCGGACGGAAACGCCGGGCGTATCACGGTGCTCCGCGATGTGGACTGTGCGATCAGTTCAGGCGCCCGCATTGCCTTGGTTGGACCTTCGGGCAGCGGCAAGTCCACGCTGTTGCACATCCTTGGCGGCCTTGACCGACCGACAAGCGGCAGGATCGAATGGCCCAGCCTTGGTTCCTTCGAGGAACTCAGGCCCCGTCAGATCGGTTTCGTGTTCCAGTCACCAAGCCTTTTTCCTGCATTGACTGCGGGACAGAATGTCGGCCTTCCAATGATCCTCGCCGGCGAGCGGGACGCTGCCGATCGGACCTCGGCCCTTCTGCTGGATGCGTTCGGTCTTGCCGAACTGGCGGACAAGCTGCCGGAGGAATTGTCCGGCGGGCAGGCGCAGCGGATAGCGATGGCAAGAGCGCTCGCCATCGGACCGAAGCTCATTCTTGCCGATGAGCCGACCGGACAACTCGACAGCACCACCGCTCAGTTCTTCTTCGACACCGTGCTGAACAGGCTGGAAAATACGGGCATTGCGCTTGTGGTGGCCACGCATGACGATGCGATTGCTGCCCGAATGGCGACACGCTGGACCATGGATCATGGCTGGCTGCGCTCGGGCCCATACCGGAGCAAGGCGACGTAATGCAGCTTTTGTGGATCCGCGGCGTGTTGGCCCGCCGGTTCCTGCGCGTGGCGGGCGCGGCGGCGGGTGTTGCCCTGGCAACCGCGCTTCTGGTGACGATGACGCTTTTCCTTCTCAACGCGAGCGCCTCCATGACGGCGCGCGCGGTGTCGGCGGTGCCGATCGACTGGCAAGTCCAGGTCATACCCGGCGCCGATGCCGGCGCAATCGGCAAGGCGCTGGCCCAGACATCCAAGGTGAAGGCCGTTCACCATGCGCAATATGCCGATATAGCCGGCTTCCAGGCGCGGACGGGCGGCACCACACAGACCACAGGGCCGGGCCAGGTCGTTGCCTTCGACAACAATTATGCAAGCGATTTTCCGGCCGAGATTCGGCCCCTTTCCGGAAGCAGCCGGGGCGTTCTCATCGCGCAGCAGACGGCGGCCAATCTTCATGTCGGTCCGGGAGACACGGTGGCGATCGACCGCATCGGGCTTCCACCCATCGACGTCAGGATCGCCGGCGTGGTCGACCTGCCCGATGCCGATTCGCTTTTCCAGGCCGTTGGTCTGCCGCCGCAGGCCGCGCCGCAGGCACCGCCGGACAATGTGCTGATCCTGCCGCAAGCCCAATGGGAAAGCCTGTTCGACGCGCAGCGCAAGGCGCGCCCCGACACCACGCGCCTGCAATTGCATGTGCGACTAGCGCATAACGCCCTGCCGGCCGATCCGGTCGCGGCCTTCACCTTCGTCACCGGCATGGAGAAGAATTTCGAGGCCAAGATTGCAGGGCAGGCGCTGGTTGCCGACAATCTTGGTTCTCGTCTCGGCGCGGTCCGCGAGGATGCGCTCTACGCTTCCGTCCTATTCCTGTTCCTCGGCCTTCCCGGCGTGGCGCTGGCCGTGGCGCTGACCTTTGCGGTCACCTCCTCGGGAGCTGCCCGGCGACGCATCGAACAGGCGCTGCTGCGCGTGCGCGGCGCCACGACGCGGCAGATACTCTCCCTCTCCGCCACCGAGGCTGCTGTCGCCGCGATTGGCGGCACGGTGCTCGGGACAGGAGCGGCGCTACTGTTCGGCCTTGCCGTTCCGGGTCTCGGCGTTACCGCCGCCATCAACGGCCCGGCGCTGGTGATCGTCATTCTGGCGGGGCTGCTCCTGGGCTTCGTCGCCTTCCTGCTGCCCGTCTGGTGGGAACTGCGCCGCTCCGATCCCAGTGCGGCCCGCCGCTCGGTCGAGCGCGATAAGACGCCGCTGTGGCGGCGGCTATGGCTGGATCTGCTGCTGCTCGGCGCCGCGGCGCTATTCTTTTGGCTTTCGGCCAGCACCGGATACCAGATCGTGCTCGCTCCCGAAGGCGTTGCCGCGACGTCGGTGGACTACAAGGCCTTCATCGCCCCGGCGTTGTTCTGGCTTGGAGCAGCGCTGCTGACCATGCGGCTTTCGGCCAATGTCATCGCAAGCAATGGTTCGCTGCTGCGCACGATCGTCGCGCCCGCCGCCGGTCCGCTGACGACGATCGTGGCGGCCGCGCTGTCGAGACAGACGCGACGCCTGACCATCGGCATCGCCATGACCGCGCTGGCGATTTCCTTCGCCACTTCGACGTCGATCTTCAACACCACCTACAACGCGCAGGCGCGCGTCGACGCTCAACTGACAAATGGATCGGACGTCACTGTGTTCGGCACGTCCGACAACCCGGCCGGCGCGCGACTGGCGACGCTGGCCTCGCTATCGGGAACGGCGTTCGCCGAACCGATGCAGCATCGCTTCGCCTATGTCGGGGCCGACCTTCAGGATCTCTACGGCATCGACCCAACGCGCATAGGACGCGCAACCAGCCTGTCGGACGCCTATTTCAGCGGCGGCGGCGCCTCGACGATCCTCGCGGGGCTTGCTGCCACGCCCAACGGGGTTCTGGTGTCGGAGGAAACCGTGCAAGACTTCCAACTCCAGCCAGGCGACACGATCAATCTGCGGCTTCTCGATGCAAGGGATCACCAGTACCATGCCGTTCCCTTCAAGTTCATCGGCGTGGCGCGCGAATTTCCGACCGCCCCGAAGGATTCATTCCTGGTCGCCAATGCCGCCTATGTGGCCCGCATGACCGGCACGGATGCGGCTGAGTATGTGCTGATGAGGGCGAAGATCGATCCCGCCTTGCTGGCGCAGCAGGCACGGGCCGCGCTCGGGACCGATCCGTCCCTGAAGGTCGCGGACATCGGTCAGGCCGCCCATC
Source organism: Hyphomicrobiales bacterium (assembly GCA_030456445.1). Lineage (GTDB taxonomy): Bacteria > Pseudomonadota > Alphaproteobacteria > Rhizobiales > Rhizobiaceae > Mesorhizobium_L. The sequence continues at coordinate 18,417 of JAKDNM010000037.1, read as the reverse complement.
TCATCGGTTCCAGCCTCACCGCGGTGGACCTTGGCGGACTGACGACGATCGAGCTCAGCTTTTCCGTCGTCATGGCGGCAGCCGCAGCAGGATTGATGCTGGCCTTGGGTTTCATCGAACGCCGCAGGAGCTTTGGCATCCTCAACGCCATCGGCGCAAAACCCGGGCAACTGACGGCCTTTCTGTGGGGCGAAGGTATTCTCGTGATCGCCGGCGGGTTCATCTTCGGCCTCTTGTCCGGTGTCGTCACGGCGTGGATGCTGGTCAAGCTGCTGGCCGGCGTGTTCGATCCGCCGCCCGAGGCGCTGTCCATTCCATGGGCCTATCTCGGCATCATGCTGTGTCTCGTGGCTGTGTCCGTGGTTGCCGCCGTTCTATTCTCCAGGCCCTCCATTAGCCATGACCCTGAATATTTGCGCGACTTCTAAAATTCTGAGTATTCATCACGGCAGGTATTTGAAGGACGGCCATCGGCCCTCCGATTCCGCACCTGCGTAAAGCTGATTCCGCCTTTACCGATTTGTATGGTCACGGCAAGGCAGAGGAAAATTGGCTGCCATACGATCGATCATGCCTTCCCAGAGGAAGAGCGTACACCCCTGCCGGCCGCGCCGGCCCACCGTCGCCATTGGCAAAGTAAATGGCGGCGCAACGCAACCAAACAGGAAAAACGAAGATGAAAAAATCAGCTATCGCGCTCGCCGCCGTTGTCGCGCTCGCCACCTCGGGTGCTGCTTTCGCCAAGACCGTCACCAGCACGGTCAAGAGCGTCAACAAGAGCGGCGATTCGATCACGTTGTCGGACGGAAAGAAACTCACCCTTCCCGAAGGGATCGAAGCCGAAACACTCAGCGTCGGGGAGAGGGTGATGGTGACTTATTCAGCGAAAGGCGGGAAGCTGACCGTTTCGAGCATTCACCCGGCTAAATAAAGCGTCTCTGTGGCCGCCATCTGATGAGGTAGTTGTGGGGTGGATAAAGCAATCGGAGCAAACGGCACTATCTCCCCCAACTGCCTGGCGGCCATCAGGCGTCCGGATTACGACCGTTTGGGGCTCTCAAAATGTGAGGGGGAATGTCGTCGGGATCTCCGTCAAGCGCTTCGCCCGCCGGGTTTTCGTCACTTTTCGGAAATTCCACGAACCGCGCCGGCATCAGGCGCTTGCGATTGATGGTGACGTCGAATACGTCGAAGCGATTGTAGTAGCCGACGACGTCGTGGAATTGTTTCGGCTCGATGCACCGCTGCAGGTCGAACTCGGCGTAGCCGATGCCTTCCTCCTCCTGCAAATGGTCGCCAAGCGTTTCGCCGGTGGGGTCGACGAAGAAGCTCGCCGCCCGCTGGGTCCCGTCGATGATATCGGTGATTTTGGGATCGCGCGCGATGAAGAACTCCCTCATCGCCTTGTCCATGTAGCCCGCCGTCACGATCCCGAATGCCTTCGCCTCGAAGGAATGTGCGCTCGCACGTATCCTGTTGGCGGCGACGTTGTTGAAATTTCCGCCGCTGCTGGGGCGCCGGGTGGGCCACATGGGCGGCCAGCTCGAAATATGGATCTGCTCGCTCTGCGCCATGAGCGCATAGCGGGCGAGCGGGTTCGTGTTCTCCCCGCAGATCAGGTTGCCGACGCGGCCGACCGGCGTCGTGGACACCTTGAGGCCCGCCCCGTCGCCGGAAGCCCAGACGAGCTTTTCGTAGAATGTCGGAACGAGCTTGCGATGATGGTTCAGGATCGCGCCGTCATGCCCGATCAGGATGTTGCTGTTCCAGAGCGCACCGACGCTGGCGTCCGAGCTTTCGCTGATTCCCATCGAGACGCAGACGCCGAGCGACCTGGCTTCCCGTCGCAGCGCGTTGATCTCGGGCCCGTGCGGAGACACCGATTGCTCGGCCATCCTGACGAAAAGATCGTGGTTTTCGATCGGCGCCCACAAGGCTGCCCAAACGGGAAAGGCCGGGATGAAGGTTTCGGGAAAGGCGATAAGCCCGGCGCCGTGGCGCGCCGCTTCCCGGATCAGCGAAATGGCTTTCTCGGTCGTAGCGGCCCTGTCGAGGAAGATCGGAGCCGCGTGGATAGCGGCGACGGTGACCGGTGAAGACATTTTCAGGAACCTCGAATGACGCGCGTAAGGAAGGTCAGGCTAGCAGACCGATCGGCGAAAGTTGACCCGTACTTTCGCGAGTTGGTCCGTGCCTATCGCTGGCTTCCCTAAATCCAAACCTCAATGCAGGATATTCACGTCTTTCGACGAAAAGCTGATTTCGGCGGCGTCGCCGACGGCGGGCGGCGGGCTGGACGGACTGTTGAACGTATCGAGCGAGACGACGCTGTCGCCCAGTTCGACCCGCACACGGATGACCGATCCGAGGAAATGCACCTCGGCGATCTTGCCCTTGAGGCAGCTGTCATAGCCGGGCCTGCGGCCGAGCGCGATCGCCTCGGGGCGGAGCGCCAGCGACAAACGATCGCCGGTCCGCGCTCCATTCAGCCTGCCCTTGAGCGAGACCCTCTCGGCCTGCACCTCGACGATGCCGCCGGCCGCATCCGTCACCGTGCCGTCAAGCACGTTGAGCGTGCCGACGAAATTGGCGACGAAACGGGTGGCGGGGCGATTATAGACCTCGAAGGGCGTTCCGACCTGTTCGGCCTTTCCGCCATACATGACTGCGATCCGGTCGGAGATGGAAAGCGCCTCCTCCTGGTCGTGCGTCACGAAAATGGTGGTGATGCCAAGCCGCTTCTGGATCGCGCGTATCTCCTCGCGCAGTGCCACGCGCACCTTGGCGTCTAGTGCCGACAACGGCTCGTCGAGCAGGAGAAGCTTCGGCCTCGGCGCCAGCGCCCGCGCCAGCGCGACACGTTGCTGCTGACCGCCGGATAGCTGGTAGGGATAGCGGTCGCCGAGTTCCGGCAGCTTGATCAATGCCAGCATCGCCTTGACGCGTTCGCCGATCTCGGCTTGTGGCGCGCGCGCCACCTTGAGCCCGAAGGCGATGTTCTGCGCCACCGTCATGTTGGGAAACAGCGCATAGGCCTGGAACACCATGCCGATGTCGCGCTGGTTGGGCTTCAGCCGCGTCACCTCATGGCCGCCGATGGAGATGCTGCCCGAGGAAGGTTCCTCGAACCCCGCCACGATGCGCAGCACCGTCGTCTTGCCGCAGCCGGACGGGCCAAGGAAGGAGACGAACTCGCCGCTTTCGACGTCCAGGTTGAAGTCGCGGACCACCTGGGCGGAGCCGAAACTCTTCTGGATGTTCCTGATCTCTAGAAATGCCATTCAGATTCTCGCCGGTGAGGCTTTGGAAAAACGGGAAACAAGCTGGATCAGCCCCATGCACAGCCAGGTGATAGCAAAGGCGATGACGGCCAGCGCCGCCGGCTCGTAGGCGCGGTTGGCGCCGAGGAGCTGCATGTAGGGGCCGAAGGCCGGCCGGCTGAGGAGCGCCGCCATGACGAACTCGCCGATGACGATCGCAAATGTCAGGAAGGCGCCCGACATGACGGCGACCGATACGTTGGGCAGGATCACGCGCGCCATGATGGTGAGCCAGCTCGCGCCGAGGCTCTGCGCCGCCTCCGTCAGCGTGGTGACGTCGATGGCGCGCAGGCCGGTGTCGACCGCGCGGTACATATAGGGCAGCGACAAAGTCGCGTAGCCGAATGCCAGAAGTACATTGGTGCCCCACGCCGATCCGGTGAGCGGCAGCCAGGACGAGGTGTTGTAGAGCCTTATATAGCCGAAGACCACGACGATCGGCGGGATGACCAGCGGCAGAAGCGTGATGAACTCGATGATCGGCCGCCAGCGCGGCAGCTTCAGCCGCACCCAATAGGCCGTCGGCACCACGATGACGATGCCAAGCACGATGGTGCACAGCGCCATCGTGACGGAATAAAGGAACGTGCTCTGGAAACGCGGATCGGCGAGCACGACGCGGTAGGCATCGAAACTGTAGACGCCGCGCCGCATCTTCAGCGAGAACTCGAACGTGCCGATCAGCGGCAGCGCGAAATAAAGCACCGCCAGCACGAGCACGATCCAGGACCAGAGGCTGTTGCGCTTCATTTCAGCCAGCGCTCGCTGCGCACGCGCAGCCAGATATAGATGCCGTTGGCGATACCGGTCACCACGATCATGCCGAAGGCGAGCGCGTAGCCGAGATGCGGATCCTGCAGCACGTCGCCCCGGATTTGGGCGAAGAGCAGGATCGGGACGATGGAAAGCGAACTGCCGGTCAGCGCATAGGCGGTGGCCACCGCACCGAAGGAATTGGCGAAGAGAAGCGCGAATGTGCCGAGCAGCGACGGCCACAGGATCGGGATCGCCACCATGCGCCAGTACTGGAAGGAGGACGCGCCGAGGATATCGGCCGCCTCGCGCCATTCGCGCCTGAGCCCGTCCACCGCCGGCATGACGATCAGCACCATCAGCGGAATCTGGAAGAACAGATAGGTGATGGTCAGGCCCGAGAAGGAAAGCAGGTTGAAGCCGAGTGCATAGATGTTGACGCCGAACCAGTCCCTGAGGATCACGGTGACGAGTCCGAGCCTGCCCAGTGTCGCCAGGAAAGCGAAGGCGAGCGGGATGCCGGCGAAATTGGAGGCGACACCGGAAAAAGTCAGGATCGGAGAACGCATCCAGGGCGGCAGGCCGCCGAGCCCGACCGCAACCGCGATGAGAAAGCCGAAGAGACAGCCGAGGAAGGCAGAGGCCAGGCTGATGCGGATCGATATCCAGTACGCCGCGAGGATGGAAGGCTGGAACAGGTTGGCGATGTTGGCGAATGTAAAACCGCCGTTCTGGTCGGTAAAGCTGCCGATCACGATCTCCAGTGTCGGCAGGATAAGGGCGAGCAGGGCGAAAAGCAGGAACGGCACGACGCCCAGCCACGCGAACGACCTGCGCCCGCCCGACATGGGCGGCTGGCTGGCTGGCGCAACTGCGGTCGCGTCGGTCATCGGGGTGCGGCCTCTCCTCCTTGGCCCTCGATCGGCGGCTCCCGTTACCCCGGGAGCCGCGCCTCGTTTGCCTTTACTGGACGTTGGCGCCGACGACGCTGTCCCAGTTGCCGGTCACTTCCTTGGTATTGGCTTCCTGCTCGTCAAGCGTGGGGAAGACGGCCTTGGCGTAGTGCGCGGCCGGCGGCAGCTTGTCGAGCAGTTCCTGCGGGATCTTCTTCTCGTCGACGAGCTTGTTGAACCGCGCCGGATGGCAATAGCCCTTCAGGAAGCCGACCTGCCCTTCGTCGGAATAGAGGTATTCCATCCACAGCTTGGTGGCGTTCGGATGCGGCCCAAAGGCGCTGATCGCCTGGGCATAGACGCCGGCGACGACGCCGCTCTTCGGCACCACGACTTCGATCGGCGGATTGCCCTTCAGCGTGTCGCGGTCGGCGAGCGCGTTGTAGTCCCAGCGGATGACGATGGGCGTCGTGCCCTGCGCCACCGACGAGGCCTTGCCGATGACCGGTACGAAATTGCCCTTCGCATTGAGTTCCTTGAAGAATTCCAGGCCGGCCTTGGGCGCCTTTGCGGCATCGCCGTTGGTGACGGAGAGCCCCGCCGCATAGACGGCGAGAATGGCCTGGTTGGACGAACGCGGATCGCCGGCGAGCGCGACGCTGTTGGCGTATTCCGGCTTCAGAAGGTCCGACCAGTCCTCCGGCACGTTCTTGACTAGGTCCTTGTTCACTTCGAAGGAAAGCACGCCGTAATAGCCGCCATACCAATGCCCTTCGGGATCCTTGACCTTGAAGTCGTCGAAGGTCGCGACCTTATAGGGCAGGAACAGCCCTTCCTCGGTCGCCTTGGGCGCGAAGGAAAGCCCGACATCGACCATGTCGGGAGCCTGCGGGCCGGTGTTGCCCTTGTTGGCCTTGATCGCCTGGATCTCGTCCGCCGAGCCGGCGTCAGGATTGAGTTCGTTGATCTTCATCCATGGATATTTCGCCTTGAAAGCCTCGAAGGTGCCGCCCCATCCGCACCAGTCATGCGGCAAGGCGATCGGCGAGAACGTTCCTTCCTTCTTGGCCGCCGCGATCAGATCGTCCATCGAGCCGGCCGATGCGAAGACCGTGCCCGACAGCAACGCGGCTGCGGTGAAAGCGAGTATCCGTCCTGTGAACCTGTACATTGCGTTTCTCCCTTAAACGTGCGCCGTCCGGCGCTTCTCACGCGGTACTGCCGTCGAATGACAGGCAGATGAAGCTTTCAAGATGCCAAGGCGCGATCGCGCCCGGCTCTACGTTTTCTTGCCGCGGCGATCGTACCGGAAGCGTCCCGGCTGGCGACCTTCGCATTGTTATTGTTTTGTCCGTTGTGTTCCCTTCCTCCCATCTTATTGCCGATCAGACTTCTCCGGCAAGCGCCGCCTCCAGAAGGCCAAGCGCCGCCTTTTTCGTCAGTTTCACTGGGTTTCCGCCGGCGGTCGGGTCGACGACCGCCATCTCGGCGATCAGCGTCTTTCGCTTACGGTCCATATCGAGACCCTTGATCAGCCCCGGCAGCGCGTGCGGCGTGTTCAGTTTCCTGCGCAGCTTGAGGATCGTCTTGAAGAAGCCGTCATAGCCGCCCCTGACACCGCAATAGGCGGCCAGCCGGGCGATGCGCTCCTCGATCGCATCGCGGTTGAAAGCGAGCACATAGGGCATGAAGACCGCATTGGTCATGCCGTGATGGGTATCGTAGAGAGCGCCGATCGGGTGCGACAGCGAATGGATGGCGCCGAGCCCTTTCTGGAAGGCGGTCGCGCCCATCGCCGCAGCCGCCATCATGTTGGCACGCGCCGCTATGTCCTTCCCATTGGCGTAAGCAGTCGGCAGGTTTTCCAGCACCAGCCGGATACCCTCCACCGCGACACCGTCGGCCATCGGATGATAGCCCGGTGCACAATAGGCTTCGAGGCAGTGCGCCAGCGCGTCCATGCCGGTGCCGGCGGTGATGAAGGGCGGCATGCCGAACGTCAGTTCCGGATCGGCGATCACGGTAACGGGCAGCATCTTCGGATGGAAGATCACCTTCTTGGTGTGGGTCGCCTCGTTGGTGATGACGGCGGCCCGCCCGACTTCCGATCCCGTCCCCGCCGTGGTCGGAACCGCGATGATCGGCGCGATGGCGTCCGCATCGGCGCGTGTCCACCAGTCGCCGATATCCTCGAAATCCCACACCGGCCTTGTCTGCCCGGACTGGAAGGCGATCAGCTTGCCGAGGTCGAGCGCCGATCCGCCGCCAAAGGCGATGACGCCGTCATGCCTGCCCTTCCTGAAGACGGCGACGCCTGCGGTGAGGTTCGATTCAACCGGGTTCGGCTTGACCTCGGAAAAGACGCCGTAGGCAATTTTCGCCGCATCGAGCAGCTTCAGCGTCTTGGCCACGACAGGCAATCTGGCAAGCCCCGGATCGGTAACGAAAAGCGGGCGCTCGATGCCAGCGGCGGAGAGCACCTCCGGCAATTCAGCGATGCGGCCCGGGCCGAAGCGGACGGTGGTGGGGTAATTCCATTTGGAAAAGAATTTGCTCATCGGATACGCTTTCGAAAATTCAGATCGCTTCACGCAGATGGAACGATTTCGGCCGGGTGAGGTTCTGGTAGCCTATCGCCGACATGGAGCCGCCCTTGCCGGTGTCCTTGACGCCGGTCCACACCAGCGCCGGGTCGATATAGTCGCAGCGGTTCATGAAGACGGTACCGGTCTCGATGCGGTCGCCGATGGCGGCCGCCCGGTCGGTGTCCGCCGTCCAGATGGAAGCCGTCAGTCCGTAGGGGCTGTCGTTCATCAACTGGACAGCCTCCTCGTCGTCGCGCACTTTCATGATGCCGACGATCGGCCCGAAATTCTCTTCGCGCATGACGCTCATCTGGTGGTTGACGCCGGTCAGCACTTCCGGGCCCAGATAAGGTGATCCAGCCTCATCCCTTTCCACCTTCATGCCGATATGGGCGGTCGCGCCCTTGCGCAGCGCCTCGGCCTTCTGCTCCCGCACGAGGTCGGCGAAGCGGCTCTGCGCCATCGGCCCCATGGTCGTCGCCGGATCGAGCGGGTTGCCGACGACATACTGCTTCGTCAGGTCGATGAAGCCGTCGACGAATTCATCGTAGACCTTCTCATGCACGTAGACGCGCTCGATGCCGCAGCAGCACTGGCCGGAATTGTAGAAGGCGCCGTCGACGATATTGGCGATGGCGTGCTCCATCTTCACATCCGGCAGCACGTAGGCCGGGTCCTTGCCGCCGAGTTCGAGGCCGACCGTCATGAAGGTGCCGGCGGCGGCCTTCTCGATGGCGCGACCGCCCGCGACCGAGCCGGTGAAATTGACATGGTCGATCTTGCCGGAGCCGAGCAGCTTTTCCGTCTGCGCATGGTTCATCACGATATTCTGGAAAAGTCCCTTCGGCAGCCCGGCCTTGTCGAAAGCCGCCTGGAAGCGTTCGCCGACGAGAAGCGTCTGCGCCGCGTGCTTGAGGATCACCGCATTGCCAGCCATAAGGCCGGGCGCGATCGTGTTGACCGCTGTCAGATAGGGATAGTTCCATGGTGCGATGACAAGCACCACGCCGAGCGGGTCGCGCTTGAGATAGCGGCGGAAACCGTCCTTCGGGTTGGAGGCCGGCATCGGCTTCAGGGCTGCCTCGGCGATCTCCACCATGAACCGCGTGCGTTCCTCGACGCCGCCCTTCTCTCCGCCGAAACGCACCGGTCGCCCCATCTGCCAGGCAAGCTCGGTGACGATTTCGTCGTTCATGCCGACGAGCGCTTCGAGCGTGGCGAACAGATATTTGCCGCGCGTGGCAACCGGCGTCGCCGCCCATTCGGCCTGTGCCGTCCGCGCCCGCTCGACGGCGGCATTGATCGCCGCCTCGCTCGCAACCGGACGCTCGGCATAGATCGAGCCGTCGATGGGGGATTTCAGCTTTACCGTCTCTGTCATTTTCGTTTCTACATTCACGCTTTTCAGATCAATACCGCTCGAAACCGCGATGCAGTTCCCAGTCGGTGATACGGCGGTCGTATTCGAGCTGTTCCCAGCGCGCGGTATGGAGATAGTGCTCCACAGCGTCTGGCCCGAAGGCGGTTTTCAGCATTTTCGACTTCGCCAACGCCTCCGTCGCATCGCGCAGGGTTTTGGGAATCTCGGGCAGGCGCGATGCGTGGTAAGCATCGCCGACGAACGGCTTTTGCAGCTCGAGCTTCTCGTCGATGCCGGCAAGGCCGGCCGCGATCAGCGCCGCGAAGGCGAGATAGGGGTTGAGGTCGGCGCCGCCGATGCGGCACTCCATGCGCACGCCCTTCGTACCCGTGCCGCAAAGACGGAACCCCGCAGTCCGGTTGTCGTCGCTCCACATGATCTTGGTCGGCGCGAAGGTGCCGGCCTGGAAGCGCTTGTAGGAATTGACGTAGGGGGCGAGGAACCAGGTTAAGTCGCGGGCATATTTGAGCTGGCCTGCCGCCCATTGCCGGCCGAGTTCGCTCAGCGTGAAATCGGCCTTCTTGTCGTAGAAGAGCGGCGTCTTGCCGTCAGCACTCCACAGCGAATTGTGGATATGGCTGGAACTTCCCGCCAGCGCGTAGTCGTATTTCGCCATGAAGGTCACGGCCTTGCCGTGCTGGGCGGCGATCTCCTTGCAACCGTTTTTCATGACGACGTGCCGGTCCGCCATTTCCAGCACTTCGGCGTAGCGGACGTTGATCTCTTCCTGGCCGGGGCCCCATTCACCCTTGGAACACTCGACCGGAATGCCCGCCGCCTCGATGCCGTTGCGGATGGCGCGCATCACGCCTTCTTCCTTGGTCGTCAGTTGGATCAGATAATCCTGGATATAGGGCGAAGCGGTATCGAGCCCCTGCCAGCGCTTCTCCTGCGCCGTCCGGTAGGTCTCGTCGAAGAGATAGAATTCGAGTTCGGAGGCGAAATAGGCAAGGTAGCCGCGTTCATTCAGCCGCGCGACCTGACGTCTGAGCAGCCCGCGCGGCGAATGCGGCAGGTCTTCGTGATGGTGGTGGTCGAGCACGTCGCAAAGCACGAGCGCGGTCTTTTCCAGCCACGGGATCGTCCTGAGCGTCGCCATGTCGGGCTTCATGGCGAAATCGCCATAGCCCCGCGACCAGCCTGCCGCCTTGTAGCCGGGCACCGGCTCCATATCGATGTCGTTGGCGAGGAGGTAGTCGCAGCCATGCGTCTCCTCATGCCCCGATTCCACGAAATAGCGCCCGAGGAAGCGCTTTCCGAAAAGCCGCCCCTGCATGTCGGTCGCGCAAACGAGAACGGTATCGATCTCGCCGGAGGCGACGGCCTCTTTCAGCTGGTCGAATGTGAGATTTCCGGCCATCGCTCCGTCCCGCTATTTCCCGCAACCAGCTTCTTCGCCCGAACCCCGCCCGGAACCTGCAAACGCAGATATACCGTTGTTCTTCGGCTTCACCGTCAACAGGATCCCCGCAAGAAGATCGGCCCATTGGCGCTGCCCGCGCTCGTCGCTGATCTCGTCATTGCGGATTTCGATCATGGCGCAAGGCAGGCCGCGCGAGCGGCCGTGCCGTTCCAGCGTGTAATAGACCCGGTCGGCCGGCGAATAGGGCTGGTTGTCGCCAACCGTGAGCCCGCCCGCCGCCGAAAGCGCATCCAGTATCGGCTTGGCGAGACGCATATCCCGATCGTGGATGACGCCGATCTGCCACGGACGCGGAGTGCCTTTGTAGACAGGCGTGAAGGAATGAAGGGCAAGGAGAAAGGTTTCCCGGCCGTCGGCAAGCCGTTCCCCGATCAGGTTCTCGATGCAGGCATGATAAGGCGCGTGTACCGTCGCGATGCGCCGCGCCCGCTCGTCCGGCCCAAGGCCCATGTTGCCCGGTATCGCCGTGCGCTCGCTGATCTCCGGCACCAGATCGGGCGCGTCGAGCGGGCGGTTGCAGTCGGTGACGAGGCGCGAGAGGCAGGATTCGACGAGCGTTGCGTCCAGCGAAGCGGCCAGCCCCGATGCGACGGGAAGCGCTCCGGGATCCCAGGCGATATGGCTGATCCGTTCCTCGGCGCTCAGGCCAAGCGTTCCATACTGCATCGGGATATGGTGGGACGCATGATCGCACAATACGACGAAAGGGCTTTCGCCCGCCCGGTTCCGTACCCGGACAGGCGCCATCTGGTCATTTGCGGCATGCGTCTCTTCCATGCGACGCCCCTCCTGTCTCTGTAATAACTGTTACGTATGGCGTTCTATTCTTCTCCTATGTATGATTTCATACGCCTTCATCGCATTTGTCAAATGCGTTCTCATGTCTGTGACGCCAGGCCGGCGGGAGAAGGAAATGGCGGAAAACATCGCCGAACGGATAGCCGACAGGGTCGAGGCCATGCCGCCTGGAGAGCGCAAGGCCGCGCAGGCATTGGTGGCGAACTATCCCCTCATCGGCCTGAAGACCGTCGCCGATTTCGCGGCCAAGGCCGGCGTCAGCGCGCCGACCATTCTGCGCTTCGTCTCCCGCCTGGGTTTCCAGCACTATTCCGATTTCCAGGCGCACCTGCAGGAAGAACTGGCCGCCCAGTTGCAGTCGCCGCTCATCCGTTCCACGGCGCCGGCATCGTCACGGGAAAGCGGCGCCTCGCCGATGGTGGACGCTTCCATTGAGAACATCCGCGAGACTTTCCGCCATATCCCGGCGCACCAGATCGCGGAAATAGTGGATGTGCTTGCAAATCCACGGATGCGGATAATGCTCGTAGGCGGGCGCTTCACCGACCCCCTGGCGCGCTACATGGCCGCGCACCTGACCATCATCCGCCCCAACGTCCTTCATCTCGCCGGTCAGGAGAGCAATTGGCGTGACCGGCTGATCGATATGGGCAAGCGGGATATTCTGGTGATCCTCGACATTCGCCGCTATCAGGAGAGCCTCGTCCGCTTCGCCGAGAAGGCAGGCCAGCGGGGGGTGCACATCATCCTGCTCACCGACCAATGGCTCTCGCCGATCGCACGTTTCGCACGGCACGTCGTGGCCGGCCGGACAGCGGTACCCTCGGCCTGGGATTCTTCGGCAGCACTGTTCGTCATGGCCGAGACGCTGATCGCGGAAGTGACACGGCGGCTCGAGGTCGAGAGCGCGCGTCGCATCGGCGAAATGGAGAACTTGCGCGATAATTAAAGCACGATGTGATCGGATTGAATCGCATCATGCTCTCATCTTTTTGTGAAGCGCAACGCGGCGATGTTGGTTTCGACGGCCAATGTTTCCATGGCGGGATCCTCCAGCCAGACGCGGCATTTGTGACGACCGTCGGAATGACCGTATTTGATCCCGGTCAGGCTAAGATGACCCGTGCCTAACAAACGTCCCTGATAGTCACAGATAACGTCGCAGATTCAGACCTTGTCTACACGTTCGAACTCAATCGACCAGATAGATTGGGCTCGACCAGCCTTGGTGGCCGTCCTCCTGTGTGACGCGGACATAGATCGGTAGATCGCCCGGCCGTATTTTCGAGGCGGTATGGGTGAAATCCAGCCGGCGTGCATTCAGGTGATCGGGAAGGCGGAACGCACGAAGTCTCCTCCCGAGTCCGCCAGCTTCAACGATCCTATCCTCCAAGCCTATTTCGTCGATCGAAAACCGCGCCGTGGCGACGTTGGTTTCAACGGCCAATGTTCCTTTGAAGGCGTCTTCCAGCCAGAGGTCGAACCCGGCAAGATTGCCTGTTGTAACCGACTGCCAGCTTATGCGTTCACCGGCCGCTTCCACATTAAGCGGCTTCTCGGGATTGAGAAAATTGACAGCCACGCAGTCCGAAAACCGGTTCCCTTGCAACGTTGCCGATCCACGCCAGAGCACCTCCCGGCCCCTGCCGCGGTATTCCGCGCCTTGCCAGATGACACGAATACGCTGGCCGAGATCCTCCTGCGAATAGGGACGAACCGTCCGGACAAGTTCCTTTCCCTCGAAAACATCGATGCGTTCGATAGGCGCGGAGCCAATGGCCTCGATCATGAGGCTCAAAGTCTGGCTCTCCACCCTGATGATGTCGCCCATAATTGCGGTCGTGGTCGAGGTGCCACGGCCTTCATCGTCCAACAGCTCTACCGGTTCCGAGAACTGACCGGTGACGGAAAGCGCCATGCGCGTGCCGGTGGTGCCGTAGTGATGCCGCGCCCGCACGGCTTCGAACCAGGCTTCGCGTGTGAGTTCCTTCATGAAATAGCAGGTCAGGCCGCCTATTGCACCGAAATGGGAGGCGCCGGGGCGTGTCGCGCCGGGCCGTCCTTTGTGGTCGTCGCTGTGGCAGACGACGCCGACCCGGTAGCCAAGGTCAAATGCGTCGTGAAGCAGCCATTCGAAGGTGCCCCAAGTGGAGTGGATCTCCACCGAGCGCTCAAGCTTCGCGTCATGCGCTACGCCGATATCGGCGTAGCGTCCGCCGACATGGGCAAAAACAATGGCCTCCTCGCCCTTCAGCGCCTCGAAGAGAGCCGCGGCGGAGAAGCAATCGCTGTTTTCAGCACTCGTCCCATCGATCAGGATCTGCGACGAACGGTGAATGGGGCGGCCTTCTTTCAGATAAAAGACGTTGCGATCGCCGCCCATTCCCGTGTTGCCGGACCATTCATAGCCTGGCAAACAGACGAAGCGACCTGGCTCATCGAAGGCGCGCGTCAATTCGTTCAGATGCGTCCAGAATTGGTCGGTGATCTGGAAGTCGTTCCCCTGGTGGCCGACAATGTCTACGAAAGCCTTGTCCCGTGCATAGCTGAAATAGTCTTCGGCCGAATTCGTTCCGATCGTCTCCTCGCTCTGGGCATGTAAGTCGCCCCAGTAATGCCGAAGAGATGCCTGTTTGACGACGCGGATCGGATTGCTGCGACAGAGAACTGCGCCCGCTTCGTCGACAAGCTTGAAATCAAAGCAGCAGGCCTCGGCGACCTGAAGCCCCTCGAAGACAAGCGGCATAGCGCCAGGGCCGAGCCTCGCTTCCGCCGGCAGGCCCTCGACCCTGACGGGGCTTTCGAACCTGAGCGGGCGCGGCTCGATCCTGTCGGTCGGGTTGCCCCACCTGTCTTCAGCGACGAGGGCGAGACGGAACGGTTCGTCGGCGATCACCTGCGTCGGGCAGATCGCCTTCAGTCGCTCCGCCTTGCCCGCGACAAGCGGGAACTCCAGTGCCCCCGGGACCTCGGTGAACTCATAGGTCGCGAAAGCATCGACCAGGGCCTTGAACCCGAAACTTGCCTCACAGTTGGTCTGTAAGCGGATGCCCGGCGAGCCCTGACGCGTATCGCCGAACCGGACGGTGATCGTCTCGCCCTTGCGCAGGAAGCCGCGGGAAACACGGATGAATAGCGTATTGACCCACGGGCGGATGTTGACCCGATCAACTCGGCATTCCAGCACTGCGCCATTGCTAGCCTCAACGGTTGTGAAGTTTGCCGCTTCGGGGCGGTCGAACTGCGGCATAGCCATGTCGGAGGTTGCGCGCCAGGCGATCTTGAGGTGGCCGCTGTCGTCGATACCGAACGTGCCGCAGGTGTAAACGATCGTCAATGACGCATAGCTGCCGGCCTCGTGCGGCTTCGAAGGCGACAGGATCGCCGACCCCATATGATCGGGAAGATAGTTGGCATGCGGCATGACATCTCCTAATTGCCGAACCGAATGGCTGGCAAGCTCTGCCTTTATTGATGTTAGGTGCGCTGCGCTGCGACGCGGCGCGACAAAGGCTAGCCCATCATCTTCTCCACCTCTTCGTCGAGGCTGGCGAGAAGCTCACGCTGGATGCCGATAAAGGACGGCTCGCTGATATCCCTCGGACGCGGCAGGTCCACGGAAAAAACCTGTTTGATCCGCGAAGGTCTGGCGGAAAAGAGGTAGACTTTATCCGCGAGCAGCAACGCCTCTTCGACCGAGTGAGTGACGAAGATCACCGTCTTTTTCGTCTCTTCCCAGACGGTGATGAAATCCTTGATCATACGCCGCTTGGTCTGCGCGTCGAGCGAACCGAAAGGTTCGTCCATCAGCAGCAATTCCGGGTCATAGGCGAGCGCGCGGGCGATAGCCACGCGCTGCTGCATCCCGCCTGACAACGTGTGGGGATAGGCCCGCTCGAAACCGCGGAGCCCCACCAATTTGATCAGATGCTCGACGCGGGCATCGGCATCGGGCTGTTTCTGCAGATCGATGCCGAAACGGATATTCCCTTCCACCGTGAGCCATGGAAACAGGACATATTCCTGGAAGACGATGCCGCGGTCCGGCCGCGGCCGGTCAATCACATGGCCGTTCATGCGGACCTTGCCCCCGGTTGGCTTCTCGAAGCCGGCGACCATGTAGAGCAGAGTCGACTTCCCGCAACCGGAAGGGCCGATAAAGGCAGCGAATTCGCCCTCCGCGATGGATAGGCTGATGTCGCCGATAGCGGCGACCTCCTCTCCCCCGTCGCGTTTGAAGGTCTTCGAAACCGACAGGGCTTCGACCTTAGCGGTGGCCGCTGCATCCCGTTTTGTTTTTTTGTTCGGCATGTCCATCGCTTCAGCCCGCCCGGACCGTTCCCCAGCGTTCGATCGTGAAACGCTGCAATGGCCTGAAGACGCCCTTTTCGATTAAGAGGCCGAGCACCGCGATGACCATGATCCCGGCATAAACGGTCTCGGTGTCCATGAAGGTTCGAGCGTCAAAGATCATGTAGCCGAGGCCAAGCCCCGCACCAGCCAGCATTTCGGCGCCAACCAGCGCTCGCCAGGCGAGGCTGACAGCCAATATATGGCCTGTGATCACATATGGCATCGCACCCGGCAACAGCACTTTGAAGAAGATCTTTTGCCGCGAAGCTCCCATAAGTTCGGCCGCCCAGAGATGCTTTTTTGATATGCTGCGCACGCCGGCGGCCGAATTGTAGATAATGGGGAACATCGCAGTCAGAAAGACCACGAAGATGATCGTGGCGTTCGACATGCCGAGCCAGAGGATAACGATCGGCACCCAAGCCAGCGAGGGGATCGGCATGATCACGGTGACGATCGGATCGAAGAAGGCGTAAACGCGCCGGTTGATTCCCATCAACAGGCCGAGCGCCGTGCAGAGCACCGCCGCCATCCCATAGCCCGCCAACAGCCGCATCAGGCTGACCTCGATGTGCCCGACCAGGGGCGAATTCCAGAAGCCGGTATCCGACTGGAACAGGCGACCCATGTTGCGGAAGATCGCCGAGGGCGGCGGCAGGAGCACGGCGTTGACCAGCCCCGCTCTGGATGAGAATTCCCAGAGCGCGAGAACGATGAGGATCGGTGAGATAAAACGCAGCCCGCCAAGCGCCTTGTGGCCGAAGCCCGCCGCGAACTCCGCGGAGGGGCTTCGCGCCTCGCCGGCCCTGTGAATCTGAATCTCGGACATCGTCCCTGCTACTCGCCGCGCAGCTTCTTGGCCGCCTCGATGAGGCTGCCATCAAAGGCGACGCTCCAGTCAGGCTCATCGCCGCGCAGCTTGCCGGTATCCTTCAAGAGCTGCCAGGTTGCTTTTTCGTCGGCGATTACCTGCGAACCCATTTCGATCTTGTAGTCGACCGATGGAATGGCGAGTTCGATCACCTTGGGATCGACCTTCTGGCCCGACGCGCTCATGCCCTTTACGACCAGCTTGGCCGCTGCGGGCACATCGGTGCTGAGCAGTTCCTGCGTATCCATGTAGGCGGCGATAAAGCGGATCGCAGTCTCCCTTTCGTTTTCCACGAACTTGCGCGGCATCACCAGGAAGGTCGGGTTGTTTACCACGCCTTTGAAACTGAAGATCGGCCGCGCGATGCCCTTGGCGATCAGGGTGGAGACGATTGGCTCCCAATAGATTACCCCGTCCACCGAACCCTCGGTAAGCGCCGCGATCGCCTCCTGGTCGCCGGCATTGACAATCTGAAAGTCACTCTCCTTCCAACCGCGCGATTTGATATAGGTAAGGAAGGCAGCGTAGTTACCGGAACCGACCTTGATCGCGACCTTCTTACCGAGCAGGTCATCCATGCTCTTGTAGGGCGATTCCTTACGCACGACGGTCTTGTAGCGGCCGCCGCCGATGTCGGTCACACCGACCGCAACCACGTCTGACGTGCGCGTCAGCAATGTCGCGAGAGGCGCGATTCCGACTTCACCGACATCGACCGAACCCGTCAGCAGCGCTTCGTTGATCTCTATTCCGGTAGGAAAGGTGATAGGCTTGATCGCCAGATCGTATTTCTCGGCGAAGTCGCCCTTGGTGACGGCGATCGAAGTGAATGTCAGACGGTAGGCCGATTTGATCGAGTGGTCAGCCGTCAAAGCGGGTAATGATAACGCCAGCAAAATTACCGGCGCCGCGATCAGCCGCGCTAAGTTCTTCCAGAAAGCTCCCATTTTATATTCCTCCCATTTCCTCCGTTTGGATTATTCGGCGGCGACCGCCCTGATTGTCGAAGCGATCGGGATCGGGTGATCCGACCCGAAAGTAAATTCGTAGGCGTCCGGATTGAGGAAGAACTGGCCGAATTCTACCGGTCGGCCTTGTTGATCAAACGATGTCCGGATGCCGACGAGGATTGGCGAGCGAGCAGGCAGCGCCAGCATTCTGCTAATCACGCGACCGGCAGTGGTAGCGCGTATGGCGATTTCTGAATGCGCCACCGCGGTGCCGAGTAATTCCTCAAGGATCCAGGCGGTCGAATGGTTGTCGGCGTCCGCCCACGAAACCCGGCTCGCTTCCGCCCTGAGCCAGCCACGTCCAAGCGCGATCGGCTTCTCGTCCACCAGATAAAGACGCTCGAGCAGAATCGGCTGCTCACCGGCCCCGAGGCGCAGCACACGGCTCACCTCGAGAATGGGGTCCCGGGGTCCGAAGGAAAGAAGTCGGGTCCTCGGATTGTGACCCTGCTCAAAAAGGATGTCGAAGAAGCCGGGCGTCTTCTGTAGGTCAAATTGCACCGCAGGCCGGCTGACATAGGTGCCCTTACCCTGTTTCCTGACCAGCAGGCCGTTGTCGGCAAGATCCTGCAGGGCGAGCCGGACTGTGACGCGACTGACCTGAAAGCGCTGCGCCAGCGCAGTCTCCGATTCGATCCGCTCGCCGGCGCCGAGGCGACCATTTTCCATATCGGATCTCAGCACGGCGGCGAGCTGCGCATAGAGGGCTATCGGGCTTTGTCGATCGAGTTTGGAATTCATACTAAGACGTTATAAGACAACTTAAGATAATACAAGCGGCACTCACAGATCACCTCGAGAGGATCGGATATGCCGCCTGACAAGGTGCGCGACATCGTCGGCCTTTATCTATCGCCGCCCAACCGGGCGCTGGTGCTGAGCGTCGACGAGGAGCCAGATACAGGCGCTCGACCACGAACAGCCGGTTCTGCCGATTGCTAACCTTTTGACGCTGTTATGGAAAAGAATGGTGCTGCGAGAGAGGATTGAA
>JAKDNM010000036.1 GCA_030456445.1 Hyphomicrobiales bacterium | reverse complement strand
ACCGATGGCCGAAACCTTAGCGTAGGATTCCGCCCCCTCCCGCAAACGACCCCAAGATGCCGCCAGGCACCAAAGCCTGGTCAATCTCGTTCTGCCACTCCGGCGGCGGCGCCTCTTCGAGTTCTCGCGTGAAGCGGACATCGATGCGCCGGGCCTGAGCCCTTCGCCGCACGCCGGGCGAGGCCCAAGTGGTCGCATCGGAGAACGCTCGCTGCCACTCGCCGATGTGGGCATAGTGCCACTGGTTGGGAGAGATCAGGTGGCGGATCGTGCCCATCCGCCGCAGCTCGGCAGCCAAGGCTTCGTCGTAGGCTGTGGGCGAGTGGAGGAAGAGGGTGCCGTTGCGGAGGCGAACTACCGTCATCCGGGTGGTGAACGGCATCGGCATGCGGATGCCGGCCACGGTGAAATACTCGAACGGCCCATCGACGATTCCGACGTCGTCGGCCAGCGGCTTATAGACGTTGATCGGTTCGTACAGAGCGGCGCACATCCTACCACGGCCTGTTACCCTGATGCATGGTATACACGCAAAGGAGTGCGACGTAAGAGGCGACAAGGTAAAGTTGGTTATCCGGCCGAGGCGCGAGAACGCTTGATTGAGCGCATCTCAAAAAGGGCGTCGAACGGCATGATGGGCGGCGGCATGATTGTGGGCCATGGGCCTGTTCTGGCTGCTCGTGGGCACAACTGCTTTGGCCCAGGCCGATTACTCAACCGTATCAGTCGTCTGTCGCAGAAATCCCGAAACCCGCGACAAACGAATGTGAAGGAACCTCTCCGTTCTCTGCGCGTTGCTGTGAATCGTGGGCTGGGATTTCTTTATGCCTGAACCGATACTTTACGATATGCGGCAATCCTCCGATAGCCGATGGGAGGTGTTCGAGGTATTAAGCGGGAAAATCGTCGCGCTGGGTGGTCTGCTGCTTGTCGATCTGCCAATAGAAGCGGCAAAGGGCGCGCTTGATGTCCTGCACAATCGAATCCTGCCGCCCGACCGGACCCCCGACAAATAATTCTGTTTTCGCCGAAGCAAGGCCGTATGATTGAGGTCGTCGGTCCTGGCATTGCCGTAGCGGCCCTCTCTGCCGGGATTGCGTGCGGGAGAGAGCTGCGGTGGAACAATTTCTGGATCATCAACTCGAATGCCCTCGTTGCAAGACGATTAAACTGCGAGTTCCGAAGAACGCGACCTCCGAGACGCGGATCACATGCAGCGACTGCGGAATGGATCTCGGAACATGGGGCGAGCTACAGGCGGATTTCGATAGGCAAGGGGGGCAACATGGCACCTTTTTGCTCGACAAAGGCCGCATCAAGCGAAAGTCGGCCATCTAACGGAATTCTCGTCCGCTGGATGCCAGCCCTTGAGATCGGAGCCAGGGCGGCCAAGGCGGATGACAACGACCGGGCTAAGGGAGCCGGTCGCCGTTGATGGTGGCCAGCTTCACGAGAACATCCGCGTGCGCCGCATCGATGGCGCAGACGAGCTGGAAAATGTCGTTTTCAATTCAGAGTCAGACCCAACTCAAGCGTGGTATGGCTCGGTAGAGTAGCAACTTTCAGGTGCATGTTGGACGAGGAAAAGACCGGCCTCAACACCGAAACACGCAGTTCACGATCACCAAAGGGGTTCCGCCTCGTCTGCGGTCGCTGCGGCAAATCATCGGCCGTTCTCGTTCTGGTGCCACCCTATATCTATCTTTGTCCTGAGTGCGATTCAGGGCAGCCGGAGCCACCACCGCCACCCCAATCGACCTCCTGAACGTGAGACCGGACGCCGGCCGGCGAAGGTTTATACCGGCGGTGCTGCAATGGAGACCTCGCCCCGGATTCGAACCGAGGATAATATCAGGATTTGCGATCCTGCGCGTAACCAGTCCGCCACGAGGTCGTCGCGATCGGCTCTAACACCGGAAGCGTTAATCGTCTTCAAAAATCAGGATTCCTACGACAACGAGCCTGTAAGGCATCGATCTCGGTCTCCGCGAAAACCTCAATACCGTGCTGACGGAGAAGCGCGGCCGTCACTCCTACACCGATATGTTTGCGCGCGACGAACGCGCCATCATAGATGAAGCCGCTGCCGCATGACGGGCTACCGTCGATCAACAGGGCGAACCTGCAATCGTTTTCGCAAGCCAAAGCCAAGGCTGCGCGCGCACCGGCAACATAAAGGTCCGTCACGTCCGCGCCGGTCGCCTCGATGACGTGCGCATCGCCCGATAGAACCGCTTCACCTGATCTGCCCTCTGCTATTTCGGCCGGGGGGCGCGGCACGCTGAAACCCGCCGTCAATTCGGGGCAGATCGAGACAAGCCGCCCCTCTCGCTGCCACTGATCTAGCGCCGGATGACTCACGGCCTTCGCCGAACCATTGTAACGGACGGGGCGGCCGAGAAGACAGGCGCTGACCAGAATCTTGCCGCTCATTGCTGCGTCGGCGCTGGCACGGTGATGGTGCATTTCTGATCCTTCCCCGTCTGTTTCGCCATTTTCAAGCAGGCCGAGATCGGATCGCCATTGAAATCGTAGAACCTGCGCCCCCACTCCATCTTGCCGGTTTCGAGTGGGTCGGCCGCGCCAATCATGGCGTAGCCAGCGCTGATGCGATCGCTCCCCATGATAAAGGCGGCAGTACGGGTAGCCGCCGAGAATGGCAGCACGCGCGGCAGGAACAGCGTCAACAGCACGCCGGCGACCAGGCCGGCCGCGCCCACGCCCCAAAGCCAACGATCTTGCTCCTGGCGCTCGCGCGCGCCGGCGACATGGCGGGCAAGATTGTTGGCCGTGCGCTCGAGGTCGGACGCCTGGCGCTCGAGCTGCTGCGCCGCCCCACGAACCAGGCTCTCGCCGCCGCGCTCGAGCACTGCCGCATAGTGCTCCGCGCCATGCTTCAGAACGGGCGACTGCTCGACGGCCTTCAGGTGCTCGACGACGACGGCGATCTGCTGGACGATGCGGCCAAGGTCGGGGCCGTAATCGGTCGGCTGCTGGAACCTCTCGAACTCCTCGAACGCCGCTTCCACGCCTTTGCGGATCACGATCATTTCCCCGCCAACGTCTCGGGTCAGCTTCTCGACCGCAAGCCGCAACGCCTCGAACGCCTGGGCGGGGTCGCCGGCGTCGTCCTGCCGGCCGCCTGGCTCGAATCCTTCCCTGTCGTCCGTCATGGACCAATCCCCTGCAAGCCGAAAAACCGATAAAGCGCCAGGCCGACAGCGGCCATGTCGGCGGCGGCGAGTTGGCCGAAGACCTCCCCGACCTTCGATCGGGGCAAGGCAATGCCCCGGTCGATCATCACTTGCGAGCGCTTGCGCAAGCCGTTCTGTGGCGTCGGCTCGATCGTCACCCGGAACAGCGGCCAGTCGTTCAGCTCGCTGGTCAAGCGCAAGACGGTGACGGCGCTGAGGTCTGCGAAGGCATCGTCCTGAATTATGAGCGCCGGGCGCGGTTTGCCGTAGTCGCCGCTGACGGCTATCGTCACCAGATCGCCGCGCTTCATGCCTTCCACTCATCCACGAAATGATCCTCATCGAACAGGGCTTCCATGTCGCGGAGCGATTGCGCCTCGTCACTTTGCGGATCGCGCGCACGGGCCGACGCTTCGCGCGACTGCCGCCGCGCCTCGGCCTCGAACGCCCTGCGGTTGCGGCGCTCGACATAGGCGCGCATGAAGTCGCGCAAGACCTGGGCGGCCGGCTTGTCCTCGGCTTCGGTCGCCTGGGTGAAAGCGGTTTTCAAGGCGGGATCGATCCGGAAATTGAACGACTCGGCCTTGGGATGCTGACTGGCACGCGGCATGGCGGCCTCCTGTATTGCATTATGCACTTATAATGTAGTTACGAAAGCAAGCAGCGGCAACCTATCGTTCAAGTCCCATGCTCTGGCTGCGCCCGCGTGTCAGGCTGCGCTCCATGTCGCGGGCGAGGCTTTCGCTCTGGCGCACATGATTGATGCCGAGGTCCTGCCGTCGATTGCGCAGGATCGATTCAACCTGCGGATCGCGCTCAAGGCTCTTAGTGAGGCCGTTCATCTGGCTTTCGACCTTGGCCCGCGCCTCGTCGTGCCGCCAGCCGCGAAGCTCATGGCGCTGGCCCTGTAGCTCTTGCCAGCGGTTCACGAAGCGGTCGGCCCTGACGTTCGGGTCCGCCAGCGCGGCGCGTTCTCGCTCCATGCCGGCGATGAGCTGCCCGGAACGCTCGCGGCCGGAACGCTCGGCCATCGCCCGCCGCATCTGCGGATCGTGCTGCAAGGCGGACACCATGAGCGCCGATGTTCCCGGCCGCGCCTGGTCGAGCTGCTGGCCGGCCAGGCGCAACTCCTGTTTCTGCGCTTCCAGCATCGGCAGGTCTTGGCGCAAATTCCGGTCGGCTGCATCGAAGGCGCGCGCATAACGCTCGACGGCGCGCTCCATGTCGGACGGCCGCCGCAAGCGCTCCGTCTGCCGGTTTCGCGCCGGCGCCAACGATGCCCGCGCGCTCCCTTCCCTTTCCGGCCCTGCATCCGCCAATGCCTCTGCGCGCTCCTGGGAAGCTCCACGAGCCGCATTGAGCTTGAGGCCGTCGAACATGCCGCGCTGTTGCGTCCCGGCTCTCTCCGGTCGTTCCTGGGCCGGCTCGGCGCGATCCTGCTGCTGCCGTCCGGCCGCTGCTTCGCGCCCGAGTTTCAGGCCCGCGAACCGGCTGCTCTGCCGCTGAGCGTTAACCGCGCGTTCACCATGATCGTTAACGGCTTGTTCACCAACCCGCTTAACGTTTCGTTCACCATGATTTCTGTCACGGTGCTGTTGACGGACTTGGGCGAGATCCTCGGCGTGGTTTTCCCGCGCGAGATCCTCACCCTTGTTTTTCGCGACGGGAGAACGCAATCTATCCGTGCGTGCACCGCCACGCGCATGGTCCCGGCCCTTCATCCCCCCTAAACTGTAAGAGGCCGGGACCGATCTTTCATCAAGCGATAGGTTTTCGGGTTTCCGCCGTTCCGGCCGATCGGCGCTGACGCCATGCAAGGGCGTTAGATCAGGGCCGGCCTCTTGCTGGCGAGCACGTTCCTCCCAGGATTGATGCTCAAGCCCTGGCCGGCCCTGAGCCTCCCGCTCGGAGGGTCGAAAATCTTGCGCCTCTACACGCGCCGAAGCAAGCTCAATCTCGCCGCGCATGCCCATCCGCTCCGCAATTCCGCGTTGCTCGGCAAAATCGCGGATGTAGTCGAGCGTCGTTTCCTTCACACCCGACCGTGACAGGCGGCTTTCCATCTGCCGCCAAGCCATTTCGCCGGCATCGTGGATATGCCACGAATTGCGCTCGGCTTCTGTGCCGTCCGGAAGTCGAACCGGCTCCGAGCCGCGATGCTCAAGCCCGATCCTGTCCCCGATCTTCGCACCGGATTCCTTCACGGCGCGCTCAAGATCGACGCCCCAAACCGTGTGTTTCTGGCCCTTGTCGTTTTCCAGCGTCACGAAATAGCTCTGGCTGTTGCCCTGCTGATGCTCATAGGGCGCGGCCCCATGCTCGACCAGGCGGCCCGAAGCCAACGTTTGGCCGGCATGACGGTCAGCAAACTCGTCATGGGCCGCGTAGAGCTGCGCACCGTCGCGATGCCGGGTCATGGCGACATAGGTCAGATGCCGGTCCATCGTCCCCGACGCCAGCACAAAGCTCCGATCGACGGTCGCGCCCTGGTTCTTGTGGATCGTCGTCGCATAGCCATGGTCGATTGCCTGATAATCGCCCATCGGCACGGAAACGCTGCGCCCATCCGCGCCCTTCGGCCCGTCCAGCGTGGCGATGATCCGCCCTGGCTCGACATGATCGACCGTCGCGAGCATCCCGTTTTTCACGCCAAGGTCGCGATTGTTTTCGAGGAACACGATGCGATCGCCCGTCGCAAAGTCGCGCTTGCCGTCATTGGTCTGGAAGGTCAGCGCCCGGCCCGCACCTTCTTGCTCCGGCCCCTCCCGATCCTGGGCGACGTCGCCGGGTTCACCCTCGCCGGCCTCCGTGACGCGGGCCAGTTCGCCGCGCTCCTGTAGCTCGCTCCGGATCGCCTCGTTGATGGCGCGAACATCGGCACGGCGATGCGCCATCGCAACGCGGGTGCCGTCCGGATGCTGATCGCGATCGGCAAGGTAATCGCGCACGATCTCGCCCCGCGCATCCTCGCCGCTCCCGCTGAAACGAATATCACCATGCTCCCGATAGGCCGACAGCCCCTCGGCCGTCCGGTGCGTGGCGAAGGCAACCGACGCCTCGCGCTGCCAGTCCACACGCTGCCGGCGGATTTCCGAAAGCTCGGCATGGCCGATCTGCTCGGCAAGGGCGCGGAACGGTGCGCCGGCCCCGATCGCCTGTAGCTGCTCGTGATCCCCGACAAGGACGATCTTCGCCCCACGCGCCTCGGCCTCGTTGACAAAGCGGGAGAGCTGCCGACTCCCGATCATGCCGGCCTCGTCGATCACGAACACGTCGCCGCGGCCGAGCTGACCGCGGTCGGCCTGCCAGCCATATTCATAGGATGCCAGCGTGCGGCTCTGGATGCCCGAAGATTCCTCCAGGCCCTCGGCCGCCTTCCCTGACAGCGCCGCGCCATGGACCGTGTAGCCCTCGGCCTCCCACGCCTCGCGGGCGGCGGCGAGCATGGTGGACTTGCCAGCGCCGGCGAAACCGACGACAGCGGCAATCCGTTCCGGCCCGGTGATGTGCTCGATCGCCGCTCGCTGCTCGGCCGACAGGCCGGCCGAAGCATCGCCCGCGCTGCGCTGAATGGCGGCGTCCTGACGCTCTATGGCGCGTTCGACATGCCGGCGATCGACGCCATGGCCGCCCGCCCCGTGCATCCGCTGCGCGCTCTCGATCATGCCGGTTTCGATCCCGACCATTTCGCGGGTCGAATAGCGGGCAAGGGTAATTTCCCCGGTTTGCGCATCGGCGCGCTCAGGCTGCAACTCGACCAGCGCCGGCGAAGCCATCACCGTGGCAAAGGCATTCTGAAATGCCTGCGGGTCGTCGTTGATATAGCGATGCAGCGCCCGCGCCACGTCGCGCCGGTCGAACACGCTTTTCTCGCCGGTGATGACGGCAAGAACCTGCTCGGGCTTCTCCCGGATGAGGTCCGCGTTGCGCCGCGCGGCCTCCGCATCCAACCGCTCTCTCGATACGGCCAGGCCCCGCCTGTCCATCTGCGTGGCGTGAACGCCCATATGCTCGGTCGGCTCGATCTCAAGCCCGCGCTCCATGTGCGAGCGATGGTCGATCCGTATATCAAGCCCGGCCCGCGCCAGGTGCTCATTGGCGATCCCCTCCCACCGCTGGCGAAGGTCACGAAGCTGCATGTCGGTCGTCGGCAGGTCATGCGCCAACAGCCATTTGTTCTCGCGCTCAAGATAGGTCTTGTCGCCAAGACCCTCCCCCGTCACCTGCCGCGTGGTCATGAGAATATGGGCATGGTGATTGCGAACGTCGCTCGCCTCGTGCGGCGCATGGATGGCGAAATCTACCGCCGCGCCGTAGCGGTCGGCCAGCTCCTGCGCCATCTCCCGCGTAGCCTCTAGCCGCTGCTCGGCCGAAAGCTCGTGCGGCAAGGCAACCTCGAACTCCCGCGCCACGCGGGCGTCCTTCCGCTTCTCGGCAAACTCGGCGGCGTTCCACAAATCCGACCGATCCCGCGCCCACTCGGCATCGACGCCCTCGGGCAAGACGATCTCGGCATGTTCCACGCCCTGCTTGGCCGTGTAGTCATGCGTGATGCCGTCGCGCTCGTTGGTCAGCTTCTCCCCGGCGCGATAGGCCATGGACGCAACCGCGCTGCGCCCTGCCTTTCGCGAAACCGGCTTCATGCTGAAATGGTAGATCGCCAAGCGCCGATTTCCTCTCCTGCCGGCTCTGATCTAGCCGATGCTACCGCACCGGCTGCGCGCTGAGTTGCGAAGCAACTCGTAAGTGCGCCCTTCGTGACTCAATCGCTTCGCTCTTTCGTGCCTCCGGTGTGGCGCTGCGGCAACGTCGATGCGAAACAATTGAGGCCACGATTGTGCATCTGTCAGCGCAATATTTCAACCGAAAGAAGGCGAATACGGCGGCGATGGGTGGAAAAACGACATGGCGCTGCTAAAGTCAGACGGCCGGAAAGAGGGAGACGACGCGATGGCGCGCAAGACGATCGAACAGCGGCTGGCCGAACTGGATGCGCAGCGCGCCACCCTCAAGGCCAGGTTGTCGAAACAGGAGCGCGCCAGGGACACCCGCCGCAAGGTGCTGCTCGGTGCTCTCGTTCTCCATCGCCTCGAACACGGCCGCGACGAAATTTCTCAGCGCTT
Source organism: Hyphomicrobiales bacterium (assembly GCA_030456445.1). Lineage (GTDB taxonomy): Bacteria > Pseudomonadota > Alphaproteobacteria > Rhizobiales > Rhizobiaceae > Mesorhizobium_L. The sequence continues at coordinate 21,831 of JAKDNM010000036.1, read as the reverse complement.
GCCCGAATGGCTGCGCCGTGAGCTGCCTGGCTTCCTCACCCGCGACATGGACAAGGAGCTGTTTGCCGATCTGCTGAACCCCCCGGCCGCCGATCCGGCCGGCACCGACAGGGGAGCGCCGGGCGATGCCTGACGACGCCATCCACCTCTATCGCCGCTTCCTCGCCGGCGAGCCGGGAACCTGCATCTTCACCGGCCGCGACGGTTGCCACGCCTTCGTCACCGAAGATGAGATCGACGCGACGGCCGGCTCCCGCCACGACACAAGGCATTTCGTCTGGCTCGACCGCAAGCCCGGCGAGATCGGCCCCGAAGGCGTCGGCTATATCAGTGACGATCATATCGACGTGCTGCGCGCCGGACATCGCATCGCCTGTTCCTACAGCGACAAGGACGGGCCGGCCGGCGAGAACCATGATGGCGTCAAGGCGACATTCATGCTCGGCGCCTTCCGCATGAGCCGCGTCCTCGCCCTACCCGTAGATGCCGAAAGGCGCGTCCCGTCCGACGCCATGGACACCTTGCCGCTCGTGCTGCGGGCGCGTCTCGAACGCCTCGCCCTGCCCACCCCGGTCCCCCTCGCCCGACTGGTCGAAAAAACCATACCGCTCGGCGCTACCGTCGAGGACGCCGAAGCGCGCGGCCGCCTCGCCGTCCTCTCAAGGATCGCGGTCGGCGCGGACCTCACCGACATCGAGGACGAAGCCGAACGCTGCGCCGCCTGGATCGTCGATCGCGCGGCCCGCGAGGAAAACGCCGGCGAAATCCTCGACCAGATGCTCGACCAGCTCGCGCGGGACAAGGGAAAGCTGCAATGAGCGGGAAGGCATGGGGACGGAAGCGGGGGCTGGCATCATGATGGATTTCCGCCTCGCCTGGGCCGCCTTCAAAAACATGCTGCGCGTTGCCGCCCGCGATCCGCTATGGGCGATCGTCGGCATTGTCACCGGCCCGTTCCGCTTCCTCGCCTATCTCTACCAATTCGGCCTGTCCTTCGTCTTCGTTGTCCTTGTCGTCGGCTTCGGCCTCATGGCGCTCCTGAACTGGTCCGGTATCCAGCGCGGCGGGCTGCTCTGGAATGCCGCCAACCTCGCCTACGGCGCGTTCGTCCTGCTCTACCTGTTCCGCTTCCTGTCCCGGCCGATGATCGACCATTTCGGGGATGTGGACGCCGACACCCACGGCTCGGCCCGCTTCGCCACCAAGAAGGAAGTCGCTCCCCTCACCCGCGCCGATAGCGGCCTGCTGGTCGGCCGCGACGGCCTGTCCAATAAGCTGCTGCGCTATGATGGCCCGGCCCATCTGCTCACCATGGCCCCGACCAGGACCGGCAAGGGCGTCGGCACCATCATCCCGAACCTGCTCACCGCCGACCGCTCCGTGATCTGCATCGACCCCAAGGGCGAGAATGCAAAAATCGCCAGCCGTGCACGGGAAAGGTTCGGGCCGGTGCATGTGCTCGATCCCTTCGGCGTCAACGGCCAAAAGTCCGCCGCCTTCAATCCCCTCGACCAGCTCGACGCGGCCGGCCTCGATGTCGCGGAAGATGCTAGCACGCTGGCCGACGCCCTGGTCTATGACGATCCCGGCACCGCCGGCGAGGCCCATTGGAACGAGGAAGCCAAGGCGCTGATCGCCGGCATCATCCTCCATATCGTCGCCAGCGAGCCGCGCGACCGTCGCACCCTCGCCACCCTGCGCTACAACCTCACGCTGGCCCCTGAAGCCTTTGCGGCGCTCCTGAAGGCCATGCAGGCGTCCCCTGACGCCGGCGGCCTGGTCGCCCGCGCCGCCAATCGTCACCTCGGCAAATCCGACCGCGAGGCGGCCGGTGTGCTGTCGGCCGCGCAGCGCCATACCCATTTCCTCGACTCGCCCCGCATGACCGCCGTGCTCGGTCGCTCGGATTTCCGCTTTGCCGATCTCAAGGCGCGCACCGTAACCGTGTTCCTCGTCCTGCCGCCCGATCGGCTCTCGACCTATTCGCGATGGCTGCGCCTGCTCGTCACTCAAAGCCTGATCGACATGGCACGCGCGTCCGGCAAACCCCCTGCCCCGGTGTTGTATCTGTTGGATGAGTTCGCCGCCCTCGGCCACCTCGCCCCGGTCGAGCGCGCCATGGGCCTCATGGCCGGCTACGGCGTCCAGCTCTGGCCGATCTTGCAGGACGTTCACCAGCTCCGCGCCACATATGGGACGCGCGCCGGCACCTTCCTGTCAAACGCCGGCGTCCTGCAGGTGTTCGGCGTCAACGACCACGACAGTGCCCGCCTCGTCTCCGACCTGCTCGGCCAGGGAACCGCCGTGTTCAAGACCATGGGCCAAGCGCTCGATTCCGAAAAGTCGGGGATCTCATTCGGCGAGCACCATTCCGGCCGGCCCCTGCTCACCCCCGATGAGGTCCGCAACCTGCCGCAGAACCTCCAACTGCTGTTCCTCGCCGGGCAACGGCCGATCGTCGCCGGCAAGCTCGCCTACTATGCCGATCCCGAGTTCCGGGGGCTGTATGACGCTGCCTGAACGCCTCGCCCATCTGCCCGACAGGAAGCGCCGCGAACTGGAACGGGTCGTCCGCATCCTGTTCGATGAATTTGACGATGCCCTTAAAACCAAGCTCTCCGAGAAGGGGAAGCGCGGCCGCATCCTCAAACTGATCCTGTTCGGAAGCCACGCGCGCGGCGATTGGGTCGAGGACCGCAAAAGCGGCTATCGCTCCGACTATGACGTACTCGTCGTCGTCAACTACGAAAGTTTCGCGGAACAGCATGAAGCCTGGGAAAATGCCGCTGAACGGTTCCTGCAAGAGCTGACCGTCACAAAGCACCTGGCAACCCCGGTCAACTTCATCGTGCATTCCATCATGGACGTGAACGACCAGCTCATCCACGGCCGCCCCTTCTTCGTCGACATAGCCCGCGACGGCATCGTGCTCTATGAGGTTCGCGGTCATCCCCTCGCCTCGCCCAAGACGCTTGCGCCAGAGGAAGCCCGCGCCGAAGCGCGGCGGCATTTCGAGCATTGGTTGCCGAACGCCAGCGCCTTCTTCGACCTGGCGAAGCGCGCCATAGAAGACGGCCACGACAGGCAAGCCGCGTTCCTGCTCCATCAGGCCACCGAGGGGCTTTATCATTGCGCTCTGCTTGTCCTGGCGCTCTACAGCCCAAAATCCCACCGGCTGACCTTCCTGCGCTCCCAGGCCGAAAGGATCGCCCCCCGGCTCATCGACGTGTGGCCGCGCGACACCCGCGCCGCCAAGCGGTGCTTTACCCGTCTCGATCGCGCCTATGTCGGCGCACGCTACTCCCCGGCCTACGAAATCACCGGCGAGGAACTGGCCTGGCTGGTCGAGCGCGTGAAGGTGCTGCAAGAAACCGTCGCTACGATCTGCGCCGAACGGCTGGGAGCCTGATACAACCCGGCCCTCCGGCTCACTACAGCGCTATGGGAGCGCGTTCGCCTCCGGGCCTGATCGTCCGTGCACAACGGCACAAGTGCGCGAGCCCGGCAAAGCGCGGCTGATGGCGTCAGGACGGCTCTTCTGGCGACTTCCGGGCGTCCGGAAGCTCCCTGAACCCGAGATCGCGCAAAACGCGCTGTGTGGCGGCATAGGCCGATTTCATCGCCGCTTCGGCCTTCTCCCACGGCTCGCTCAGTTCGTAGAACCGCTCGTTGATCCGCTGAAGCTCGGCCGACACCGATGCCAGATCGGCGTCCAGATCGCCGGTGCTCCCCTTTGCCGCCCTGTGGCGAGCTACAAGCGATTGCAGCACCGCTTTTCGCTCGGCCTCAAGCGATTCCATCTCCCAAACGAGACGGCGATAGGGCTTCTCGGCCTCATCGTAAGCCCGCAACGCCGCGCTGGCGCGCATTCTCAATAACAGGTTGGGCCGCTTCTCTACGGTCCAATCGTTTCCTGGCTCCATCCACCGTGCCTCACGGTCTAATCTTGCGAGGTTTCCACGCCTCGGCCGGCCCATGCCGGCCGCGCAACTCTATCAGGCCGGGTTGGCGGAAGGCCATCCTAGACCGCCCGGCGCGCCTTTCTCAAAATGAGGTGGGCCGCATCATCGCTTGACGACAGCGGCAACCAGGTGCCGGCGGGATCGAGTGGCGGGGCGTTTGTGGCGACCTGAACCGCGTTCTTGCCGCTGTGCTTGGCCACATACATCAGCCGGTCCGCTGCCTGCACCAGCTCCGCCAGCGGGCGCTTGTCGCCGGCCGGCACGATCAGCGCGCCCATGCTGCACGTAACCGCATGGCCGGTCCCGGCGAGGATCTCCGAAAGCCGCCGATGCAGCGTCCGCGCCAACTCCGGCGCGCTGTCGGGCGCGGCGATCGGTAACAGTATAGCGAACTCGTCGCCGCCCAGGCGGCCGATACTGTCCTTGGCGCGCAATTCGGCCGCTGCACCTTGCGAGAACACCCGCAACAGCCCGTCCCCGACGCCATGGCCGTGCCGGTCGTTTACGTCCTTGAAGCCGTCGAGGTCGAGCACCGCCAGCAATAGGTCCGTGCGACCGGCACGCACGATCGCACCGGCGCGCTGCTCGAACGCGCATTTGGTCAACACCCCGGTCGTATAGTCGCGCCTGGCCTGCTCTCGCTCGCGCTCGAAACTATGGCGCAAGCTCGTCACGATGATCGCGATGACGCCAAGGGAAAGCACATGCAGCGCCAGATTGCCGAACATCGCGCCGGTTATTTCCCCGGAAATGGCGAAGCAGGTTCCGACCGACAGCAGCGCCGTGCCGGCGGCGACCGCAAGGCCGACCCGAAAGCTGAGCCGCCAACACGCAAAGCAGATCGGCAGCATGTAGAGCGTTCCGAGATGAACGCCGGTCGGGTGGAGCTGGTAATCCGCGAGCGCAATGGCGGCGATGCTGAACAGCAGGACCCGCCAGGTGCCCGCAAGGGTCAGGGAATCGAGCTGCTTTTCCAGGGATACCAGGAAGCGATACCGCCCGCCCGATGAGCTGCGTTGATCGCCCCTCAATTCACTCGCCCTCCTAGCTCAATTCTCTGCGCTGGAGACCGGAACCGGGTGTTGGAAAACCTGAGATTAGTCAGGCACGAACGCCTTTAGCCGAAGCCTGGACATGCACGCCCGTCACCCGGTCGCCGCCGGCTCCGTCTAACTCTAACCTTGCGAGGTTTCCACGCCTCGGCCCGCGTCTCCACAAGCTGCCGCAAACCTAGCCGAAAATCCTTAATGCTTGCAGGACCGAATAGGTAAAAGCCGACTTAACAACCGGAGGATGCGCCATCACACTCCGGCCGGCCCGCTCTCTCACACGGGGCCGTAGGGTCGGCCGGGGGCGGGTTGCAGGCGTGCACTTGTGCAGGTGTGCACTAGGAAGCCTCGCCCTCTCGATTGCCGGATTCCCGATGTGCTTCCATTTGCTTGCGCTGCTCGGCAAGACGCCGCCGCACCTGCTCCACGGTGAGCGCGCGGCTCGGATCGGCTTTCAGCTCGTCATAGGCGGCCACGACTTCCGTGCGCAGCCAAGTTTCAAGGGCCTCGTCGCGATCTGGCACTATGCGGCCTCGGCAATATCGAGCCGCACCGCAAGCCCGGCTTGGGTGGCGAGATTAATCAGCGTATCGAGGCTGAAATTCGTGATCCGGCCGCGCAGCAGGTCGTTAAGCCGGGGCTGCGTGATCCCGAGACGCCGTGCCGCTTCGGCCTGGGTGACGCCCCAACCCCGTACCCTCTGCTCAACGGCAATCAACAGATTGGAACGCATGGTCATGTTCGCGGCCTCGGCCGGCGTATCTTCCAGTGCATCCCATACATTCGCAAAGCTCTGACGTTCCATTGTCACGCGATTGCCTCAAGGCCCCTTTTTTGAACCACGGTAAGCAACCGCAGCGCCGGCCCTCCGGGCTTCTTCACCCCCCGCTCCCAATCGGACACAAGCCCCTTGCTCACGTTGAGATAACGGGCAAAGACAGGCTGCGAGATATGCTCGCGCTCCCGAATGGAACGGATTTCCGCCGGGGTCAGCGGTTCAACCGCTGTCAGGCACCCCTCGTCAAATTCGCGCATCGTCTGCTTGTCGATCGCGCCGGACTCATAGAAACCTTCCATCATCTCGTGGACGGCCGCCAGAGCCTCACTCTTGTATGTCTTGGTCATCGCAATTCACCTCTAGCATTCGACCCGCAGCGACTTCCGCGTCCATCTGCGCATCTGTAAATCCCAAGACCAGCTTTGCGGCCTTCTTCAAATAGGCTTCTTCCGCATCGTCTAGATTCGCCATGTCACTCTTGGCGAACCCGAACGCAAAAACCGCCCTCGTCTTCGTCCGGAAGAAAACCAGCGTTCGAAAACCGCCAGACTTTCCAGCGCCAGGCCGCGCAACGCGCTGCTTGATGAGGCCGGCTCCTAGATCGGCATCTATCTGGCCGCGCTCAGCGCGCTCTACAGCCTCACAAAGCATCGCGTCGGAGATTTTCTCTTTCCGGGCAAACTTGTGAAACCGGCTGTTTTTGAAAATCCTCACGCGACTTCCTCACCCGCCAATGTATGGCACATAGCGTTACACTTCAAGGCTTGCCTTGAGAAAATGCGGCAAATCCTGCAACTGTGCACAATTGCGCTACCGATCGCCAAATTTCCGGGCGGCCCCTTCCCTGCTATAAAGCTCGTCAATGGCGCGCTTGATGAGCTGCGAATTGTCGAGGTCGAGACGCGCCCGCAGAAGCGCCACCTTCTCAACCGTGTCCCGGTCGAAATAGCCGCCGATATGCTTGAGGCCGGTCCTGCCGGCCGTGCGCCGCTGCTCGATCTTTGCCGCTTCGGCCGCGATCGGGGCGGATTCCTCGCGCTCCTGCTCGGGGAGCTTCATTTTCGACAGGAAATCCTGCGCGGTTGCCTTCGTCTTCGCCATGTCGTTCCTCACGCCCTTTTGTGCACGACTGCACTTGTGTTCAACTGCAATTCTGCACTCACCCAATCCCAAAGAGCCTCAAGCTCGGCGGCCGCCTTCCCGTCCGGCTCCAGCTCGCATGCCGTCACGCCTTCCCGGCTCGCGTCCCGATGCACCTTGAATCGGTGGATCACGGCCGGAACCATTGGCAGCTTGACTGTCTCGAAGACCTGGCGGGCAATGTCTTCCTCGGCCCGGCTGTTCGGCTGCGCCATCGTCAGCACGGCGGCGGCCGGCTTCTCGCTCGTCCGCGCGAGGCGCGCGGTCCTGGGAAGCTGTTCATACGCCTCGATGTCAGGCGCACATGGCACAAGCACCAAATCGCAATATTCGACGGCGGCCGGGGCTTCCGTGCTCCTGGCGGGCGGGGTGTCGATGACAACAAGGTCGCATCCGGCTTCCTCGGCCTGGCTCAAGAGCTTCGGCAAGTCGATCTCGGTCGCGAATCGCACAACGGGGAGGGCATCCTTGCGGCGCTCGGCCCATTGGGTGGTCGATTGCTGCGAGTCCATGTCCAGCACGAGGACATTGAGGCCGGCTCGCGCGCCGGCAACGCCAAGGGCCTTCGCGAGCGTCGATTTTCCGACGCCGCCCTTTTGCATGGCGATAGCTATGGTCTTCATGTGCAATACCGCATTTTTGCAAACGCTCCTTTGTGCACAATTGCAGGGCCGAACAATGCCACGCCGTTCGGCTTGCGGTCAATGGAAAAACTGTGCGCCTGACGGCTCTTGCAAATGTGCACACCTGCACAATCAAGGCGCTACCCTTGCCGTTCGCTCCCTCTCGATAGCCCATAGGACGGTAGCCGCAGGCGAGGCGTTTGGTGATTTTGCTCTGAGGGTGCCGAACCGGACCGCCTATTGCGCGGTCCGGAACCGCCGCAGGGCCGCGTAAGCGGCCCGAACAGCGGCGACCGCTTATGTTTTCATACTTAGATAAAGATCAGATAGGGATTCAGTCTCTCTGGAAGACTCACGTTTGATGAAGCTTTTTGCCAGGTTCGCAAGGGCTTTCCCGAGCGGCCCGTCGCCGGCGTCGATCTGCGTCCGCTCATCGAGGGGCAAGGTCTTCTTGTAGGCGTCGATTGCCTCGGCCCAGGCTCGCTGATCCTGTCCATGATCCGCAGGCGGGGGAGGGGCTTTGCCGAACCGGCCAAGGAGCTGGCGGGCCTTTTCCGGCAGGGACAGGCGATAGGCGTTGTTGGCCTGCTGCACCTGGGGGCCGCGCCCCTCGTTCCCGGTCGGCTCGTAGCGCCGCAGCCAGTCCAGAAACCCATGCTGGCGCAATGCCTTCAACGCCTGCACCACGGCGTTGCGCGAGCGCTTCACCCGGCTCATGATCGTGACGATAGACGGCTCTAGCCGGCCGGTCCTGAAATCCACGAGGTTGACGAAATACTCTAGCACCTCGATCGCGACCGATCCGAGCGGCCCATAGCGCTCGCCCTTCTGGCGCTCGGCGCGCTCGTATTTCTTGGCGGCCTCAAGCACCTGCTGCACGTCCTTGCGCGTCGTCGGCCGCCAGATACGACCTTCCGACCGCCCCTTGAAATGGCTGCGCCGGCGAACGGGCGTCGGGCAGCGTGCAGCCGGGGGAGGGAACACCAGGGCAAGCGCCACCTGCCCCGATCCCTGCCACGCGGCCCGACGCTCCTGGGCGAGCGCGGAGAGCTGCCCGGCGTCTTCCTCGGAGAGCTGGCCGGCGCTGTAGTGCGTCCAGACCTCCCGCATGATTTCATCAAGCGCGTTCGCACGCGCGCAGCCGATCGCGGCCGCGATTTGCGTCCTCAACATTTGTCCTTCGTCCCTCCGTTCAGGAGGGCATGACGATGTGGACGGCGGACACAGCTTCCCGTTCTCGCAAGAATCAATCTTGCGAGTCGAACGCTGCTCGACTATGTTGGGCGCTGACGTTATGGCGCTTCAACAAAGCCGTTCCGAAATCCAAAACCCCTTGCCGCTGCGAACGGCGAGGGGTTTTTCGTTATGCCCTCATTTCCTTCTCGATGAGCAACCTCAATGCTTCTTCGATAAGCGGCGCACGACCCGGCACGCCTCGGCGTTCCTTGATCCGGTCGAGTGCTTCGACCAGATCACCCGGAACGTAGGTATTCAGTGCCACACGACCGGCCTCAGCCTGCCGCGCCCGGTGGGCGGCAACGCTTCTCCGAATCTCTGCTGCGCGTTCTTTCATGTTTACAAGTAACGAACTGATTTGTCCGATTCTGCAACCCCGAATCCCTAAGTTGCGGAAATCTCGCGCATATCGGATGCTCTAGCGTGTGACTGGTGGTGCGTTTCCCGTCCCGATCTGGAGGCGAATCGCCCTCGCACGGCCAGATGCAAATTTGCAGTTGTGCACGGCTGCACAATCTTTTTGTTTCGTACGATACAATTTCGTTGACTGGTAGGCGAGAGAGCGCTAGTGTTCTTGTATCGTACGAAGCAACACGAGGCTGTCATGACCGTCGACAACCCGACCGCAAAAACCTATGACGGCCTGAACCGCGCCTATGCCTTCTTCAACGATCGCCTGTTCGCCGGCGAGCTGCCCGCCTGCCTCGTCACCTTGCAGCGGGCCAAGAAGGCTTACGGCTATTTCGCGGGCGGCCGCTTCGGCTCCAAGGACGGCAAGACCGTCACCGACGAGATTGCCCTCAATCCGTCGCACTTCCGCGATCGCACCACGGAACAGAGCCTTTCAACGCTCGTGCATGAAATGGTCCACCTGTGGCAGCACCATTTCGGCAAGCCCTCGCGCGCCGGCTACCACAACAAGGAATGGGTCGGGAAGATGCACGCGGTCGGCCTGGTGCCCTCCGATACCGGCCAGCCTGGCGGCAAGGAAACCGGCCAACAAATGACGCACTACATCGCGCCGGGCGGGCCGTTCCAGGCCGCCTTTGCCGATCTCGATGCCGGGGCAGGGGGCTTCGACGCCCTCTATGTCGAACTGTGGGGCGATGCGGAGGCCCGCAAGAAGCGCAAGGCCAAGGCGGCGAGCAAAACCCGCTATACCTGCCCGAGCTGCGAGCTGCACGCCTGGGCGAAGCCCGGCGCGCGGCTGATGTGCGGCGAGTGCGAAATTGTGATGGAAGCGCCGGAATCGGAAGACATGGAGGATGCGGCCTAATGGCTGCGCCTCACAAGCATAGATTCGGCCTCAGCGAGCTTTTCAAGCAGATGACCGAAGACGTTTTCCGTATCGCCGGACACGGAAAAGGCTGGCAACCTGCGTAGTTGCCTTGCTGTAGCCGGATCATTCGCGTAGCTCGCAATGAGCCGGCCCAAATCTTGTTTAGATTCCGCGTCCATGGCTGAGAACGCGACGAAAGCGCGCTTCGTTCCGTTGAGGAAGGACGATTCCCGGCCGCTCTTACTCGGCCGCCGCGCCGTCTAGCGCCCGATAGAGGGTCGCGCGATGCACGCCCAGGAGCCGGGCAACTTCCGTAACCGGCTTCTTTTCCTCGTCGATGAGCTGGCGTGCGTGCGCGATCTGCTCGGCTGTGAGGGCAGGGGAGGGGCCGAACCGCACGCCCCGCGCCTTCGCCGCGATCCGGCCAGCGCTCGTGCGCTCCACGATCAAGGCCCGCTCAAACTCGGCCATGCCGGCGAACACGGTCAACACCATGCGGCCGGCCGGCGTCGTCGTGTCGGCCCAAGGCTCCGCCAGGGAGCGCAAGCCGGCCTCGGCTTCACTGATCCGTTTCGCGATGCTGAGAAGATCGCCAGTCGAACGCGCGAGGCGGTCTAATCTGGTGATCGTCACCACATTGCCCGGCTGCAAATAATCGAGCATCCGCGCCAGCTCGGGCCGGTCGCTCCGCGCTCCGGACGCCTTTTCCTCAAAGAGGCGAACGCAACCGGCCACGCTGAGCGCGGCGCGTTGCTGGTCGAGGTCCTGGCCGCGCGTCGAAACACGGGCGTAGCCGATCATCATGGGCGGGGGGATTCCTGTCGCAAGTTATGTCGCGTGCAATTTAGCACCTGCGACAAAGACATGCGACAGCAATTCCCTTTTAAAATCAAGGAGCGGCCAACCTGCTGCATGAATTAGGGATTATGCGACAAAATTAACGGTCGCATGCACCAACCCTTTATGCGGTTGACAAAAACATTCTTGTTAGCATATATGCTGCATAAAGGAGATTCATATGAGCAATCAGTTTGACAATGTTTCGCACGGGGCTGTTCTATCTCGTCTCCGCACCGAATTGGGCGCGACTCAAGCCGCGCTCGCCGGAAAAGCCGGGCTCGATCAGAGCCGTGTTTCCCGCATGGAGAAGGGAGAAATCACTTCGCAGGCCGAAGTGGACAAGGCACTCGACGCCCTTGCCGCTCTCGGCTCGCCCCATGCGCGTGCCTACAAGGATTTCTGTACGCACGAATGGGAGCATGTGGCACCGCCGAGCTTCTTCAACCCGCAACGAGCCTGCCTCGAAATCGCAGACGAGGCCCTTGGCAATATCGAAACCTTCCTCGCAGACGAAAGCCGCCCGTGGCCGCTGCGTCGCCAGATTGAGCGGCACCGCGAAACCTTGATTAAAGGCGCGGCCTATCTCCAAAAGATGAACCACAACATTGCGTTCATTGGCCCGATCGGCGTGGGGAAGTCCACTGGCCTTAGCTTCCTGTTCGATCTGCTTGTGCCGCCGTCGCTTGCGTCCAAGCCGATCGACCGCCCTGTGCTGGAAACGGGCGCGGGCGGCACCACGATCTGCGAAGTCCATATCAAACGGGGGCCAGAGTTTGGAATTTCGCTGCTACCTATGCCCGAGGGTGAGCTACGCGAGTTGGTTTCAGACTTCTGCGCCGCCCGCTGGGTCGTCCTGAAAGGTAAATTGAAGGAATCGACCGACACGCCCAACGTGAGCCGCGAGCATGACCGTGCGATCCGCAATATGTCAGGTCTCACACGCCGCCGCTCAATCAAGGACGGCAAGATCGAATACTTCGATCCCGTTACCGATCTCGTGGCCGCCAGTGCCAGCGAGGATGAATTCCGCACCCGGATTCTTGAGCTGATGAACCTTCCCGAGCGCACACGGCGCGAACTGTGGTATGATAGTGCAACGCGACAGCACCCTATGGAATGGGTGATGAAGACCTTCCGTGAGGTGAACAATGGTCGCCTTCCCGAGGTTTCCCTGCCGTCGAACATTGATCTGATTATTCCCGATTTCGGCCGTAGCTTCGGCGAAATGGAAATCAACGTCATCGACACGAAGGGCGTTGATGACGTAGCCGTGCGCGAAGACCTCGATCTGCGTCTCAAAGACCTACGCACCGCCGTTGTTTTCTGCACCCGCTTCAATGACGCCCCCGGCGTCACCACACGGTCGCTATTGCAGCATATGCAACAAACCTATTCGGAACCCGTGAATACTGGCAAAGTGTCGATCCTCGCTCTCCCGCGCGCCGACGAAGCGCGCGCCACGAAGGATGATGCTGGCGAAGTCGCGATGGATGACGTCGAAGGCTATGCCTTCAAGCAATTGCAGGTGGAGAACGAGTTAGCAGCCGAAGACCTAGCAGGTGTCCCGATGGTGTTCTTCAATGTGCAGTCCGACGATCCCACCCCGGTGCGCGAAGCCTTATTCGGCCAGTTGAGCCGCATGCGAGCAACGGTCGAGAGCAGGCTGTTCGACCTCTGCGCCGCTGCCGACGAGGTGATGAAAAATCACGAAGCCCAGGCTCTCACGGCAGCGATGGAGGAAGTAGCCGAAAGGCTGAACTCCTTTCTTGAGACTCACCCGGCGCTCCCTGCCCGTGAGCGTCATGCTTATACAGAGGCCCTGACGACGATCCGCAGCGTCCGCTATGCCGCGACACTGTGGGCGGCAACACGTCGCAACGGCGAATATTCCGGTCTGAACATCATCCACAACATCGGCGTGGGCGCGGCCAAGGACGCGCGCCAGCGTAGCGAGCGATGGTTTACCTCGCTCAAGGATTACCTGGCCGTGCTGAAAGCCGACGAGGGACTACAACTGGCATCCAAGACGATCGACCAAATGGGACGGAGCGCCGTCGCCACGCGCACCGCTTTCCTCGAAGCAGTGCAGCGGGCCGGCATGGAAGTCTACCGCGAGCCGCTGTCGCAATCCCCGATTTGGCCCCAATGCGCCGCCCAATGGGGGGCAGGGCCGGGGTTCAAGTCCCGTGTCGCGGCTGATCTGGAAAGCTGGTTTGAGAAACGGGCTGACCTGAAAGACACGCTGGAAGAGATCACCAACACCCTTTGGGATCAGCTCGTCATTGCTCCGATGCGCCGCCTCGTCGCGGAGAACGCGCCCGAAGTCAGCACCACCGGCAACGTCATCGCGTTTCCGGCTAGAGTGGCATAACAACGGCAAGGGACATAGGATGCGCGATCAATACGCTGGTGATGTCAGCGACGTTCTGAAATTTGCTTTCCTGCGCGCGTTGTCGGGCCAGGACAGAACACTTGGCATCGCCTGGTATTACGCGCCCGGCGATGATGGTCGCCCCGATGGCCGACACCTCGAATGGCGCGATGAAGCTGCATGGCGGCTGCTTGATGCCGAATTGCACATGGGACTTGCGACACTACCAGAACGCAGCATCGCCGCGCTTGAACGGGCGGCGATCTGGCCGCAGCATGGCGCTTTGTTCCATCGTGATCCCATGCCGCCGCGAGCTGATCGAAGTGCCTGGGGCGCACGCAAGCGGAACGCGCTCGGCGGTGCGGACCTTGTTTTTCTCGATCCCGACAACGGCATTGGAACGGAATCGGAGAAGCACGCGACCTTCTCCGAAATCCGGTTGCTCCGGAAACCCGGCCGCGCCATCGTCTTCATCACTTTCCCCGGCCGCAACCTGAAGCATGATGTGCTATTGCAGCAGCTCCATGAGCGGCTGGCCATCGGGTGCGACGCCGAAAATGTCGTTACGCTGCGCACCAATGTTTCAGTGCCTCGCGCTCCCGGTTCGTCGTCTTATGTCCAGCGTCAACGCTGGTTCACGATCGTTGATCCTGACGCCGATCTAGAGGCAAGGGCAGAAACCTTCTCGGATTCCTTGGCATCTATTCCACGCGTGCGGGCCAGATTGGACCGCGCCACATGAGCGTTTCGGAGAACATTCGAGTGCTTGCCCGCGAAGGGCTTGCTACGGCCGAGATCGCGCGCCGGTTGGGGATTCGCTACCAACATGCCTACAATGTTCTGAAAGCTGGCGGGATGCTTCCCGCACCGTCAAATAGGGTGTCCGAAGCGGCTCGCCCACTACCCCAACAAAAGCCGCCGCTACCAGTCGATACCCTGATTGCGGGCGGATTCACGTTTTCCGGCCGCTGGCTGTTGTCAGCGACAAACGACCTGGTACTTGACCAGCTCTCCCGAAAGGGGTGGGAGTCTATGCTTTTGCGAAAGATGGCATCGCCCTCTATGTCGGCGTAGCGACTATGGGGCTTGCCAAGAGGCTGTATTTTTACGGGAAGCCTGGTGTTTCGCAGCGCACCAGCCTGCGGCTTAACGGCACCATCAAAAACGAGCTACTGACCACACCGGCGATCGACATATACATTGCCCAACCGCCCGATCTCGAATGGAACGGTCTTCCCGTTCACGGAAGTGCCGGCCTTGAGCTGGGCCTCATCAAGAAATACGCGCTCCCCTGGAATATGCGTAGTGCCGGCTGAAAAATACCTACTCACTGGCGCGGTGATGGTGCCCCAAGGCAGACGCTCAGCAACAATATCATGGCCTTTGGGATACTGGCGATTGTGGTTTCTCTTATCGGCTCAACCCCAAGCCCTGGGACCGCGTGAGCTGCTGTTTTAGCGTATGGTCGCGGGACAGTTCCGCCATTCGCGTGCGCTCCACGACACGAGCAATATCCTTGATCTGCTCGGCCTTCTTCGCCAGCTCCGGATTACGCTCGAGCTGCTGGCCGAAGTCGCGAGGATCGGAACGGCCGAACCGCGCCTCGAGCGCCTTGCCGACCTTCCGCACTTCCTCGAGCGCGGCCGTGCCCTCCGGTGTCGAGCGAATCTGATCGATCCAACGATTGCGCTCCGCCATCGGCACCTTGTCCACCTGGGCGATGATTTCGGCGCTGCGCGGCGTGAGGCCAGGAACCTCGACCACATCGCGTTTTTCGCGCTGCCATTGTTCGGAGGCACGTTCCTCGCCTAGACGGCGCTGCCATGTCTCGGCGGCAGATTCGACATGGCGCGCGACCGCACCGACATAGCTCAAAGCCTGCTTGCGCTCTTTGTTGTCGCCAAACAGGCCGGACTTGCCGCGCACGTCTCCGAAGCGCTCCGGCTGCGCAACAATAGCTTTCGCCATCATTTTGCCGTCGCCGCCCTGGTCGATAATCCCGGAGCGCAACCGGCCTGCTACCTCGTCGGGATCGTGAAATGCGCCCCGGATCATGGATTCCGCCGTCTTCCACTGGGCATCAAATGTCGGCAACGCCTTTTCGCGGGCAACGTCCTCAATGCTGCGATCATGGCGAGTGATAGCCGGCACCAGGGGCGCGGGCCTGCCAGCCTCGGCCGGCTCAAGCCCCTGCGCCTCCCTGCCCTGCTGCGGGTTGCCAGCGCCGGCGCCAGCCGGCCCCATGACCTCGGACCAGCTTATGTGGCGATAGCCCTCCTTCTCCCCTTCCCGGCCTTCGGCCTGGTGCTGCCGATCGGCGGCGAGATCCGCGTGAGGATCTGCACGAAGATCCTGCGCGAGATCTGCGCCGACTTTTTGCGAGGATCTCGGCGCGCGGACCTCGATGCGCTCCCGCTCGGCCGGAATCTCGATCTCGCTACGGACACCCATTTTCTCCGCGATCCCGCGCCGTTCGGCAAAGTCGCGGGTATAGTCGAGCGTCGTTTCCTTCACGCCCGACCGGGACAGGCGGCGTTCTAGCTGGCTATAGGCCAGCTCGCCGGCGTCCTGAACCTTCCAAGTGTTACGGTGCGTCTGCGTGCCATCCGGCAAGGTGACGGGGGTGGAACCCTCATGCTGTAGGCCGATCTTCTCCCCGATCTCCGGCGCGCGCTCCGCGCCCTTCATGGCCCGCTCAAGATCAACGCCCCATAGAGTGCGCTGCTCGCCCTTGGCGTTTTCCAGCGTCACGAAATAGCTGTCGGACTTCTGCGGATCGTGCTCATAGGGCGCGGCCCCATGCTCGACCAGGCGGCCCGCAGCCAACGTTTGGCCGGCATTAGTGAACTCGTCCTGGGCGGCGTAGAGCTGCACGCCGTCGCGATGCCGAGTCATGGCGACATAGGTTAGATGCCGATCCATCGTCCCCGACGCCAGCACATAGGACCGATCGACCGTCGCGCCCTGGTTCTTATGAATCGTCGTCGCATAGCCGTGGTCGATCGCCTGATAATCGCCCATCGGCACGCTGACGCTCTCGCCGCCTCGGCCGTCGAGCGTGGCGACGATCCGCCCCGGCTCGACATGATCGACCGTCGCGAGCATCCCGTTTTTCACGCCAAGGTCGCGGTTGTTCTCAAGGAACACGATGCGATCGCCGGGTGCGAACTCTCGGCTGCCGTCATTGGTCTGGAAAGTCAGCGCGCCGGCGTCTGAGCCCACGGCGGGCACGTTGCCCTGCGCCAGCTCGCCGCGCTCCTGAAGCTCGGCCCGGATCGCGTCATTGATGGCGCGAACATCGGCCCGGCGATGCGCCATCGCAACGCGGGTTCCCTCCGGCCGCTGATCACGGTCGGCAAGGTAATCGCGCACGATCTCGCCCCGCGCGTCCTCGCCTGTCTCGGCAAAGCTGATATTGCCGTGATCCCGATACGCCGCCAGCCCCTCGGCCGTCCGGTGCGTGGCGAAGTCAACCGACGCCTCCCGCTGCCAGTCCACGCGCTGCCGGCGTATCTCGGAAAGCTCGGCATGGCCGATTTCCTCCGTGATCGCCCGGAACGGTGCGCCGGCCCCGATCGCCTGCAACTGCTCATGGTCGCCTACAAGGACGATCTTCGCCCCGCGCGCCTCGGCCTCGGTGACGAACCGGGCGAGCTGGCGGCTCCCGACCATGCCCGCCTCGTCGATCACGAACACGTCGCCGCGGCCGATCGTGCTGCGGTCGGTGTCCCAACCGCGGGACCATGACGCCAGCGTGCGGCTCTGGATGCCGGAAGATTCCTCCAGGCCCTCGGCCGCCTTGCCCGACAGGGCTGCGCCGTGGACCGTGTAGCCTTTCGCCTCCCATGCCTCGCGCGCGGCGGCGAGCATGGTGGACTTGCCAGCGCCGGCATAACCGACAACGGCCGCGATCCGCTCCGGCCCGGTGATATGCTCGATCGCCCGGCGCTGCTCATCCGAAAGCCGCGCCGTCATATCGCCGGCGCTCCGCTGAATGGCGGCGTCCTGCGCCCCTATGGCCCGCTCGACATGCCGGCGATCGACACCATGATTGTGCGCCTGGTGCATCCGCTGCGCGCTCTCGACCATGCCGGATTCGATCTCGACCATTTCGCGGGTCGAATAGCGGGCAAGCTCGATCTCGCCCGTTGCCGGGTCTGCGCGCTCGGCCTGCAACTCGACCAGGGCGGGCGAGGCCATCACCTTTGCAAAGGCGTTCTGGAACGCCTGGGGATCGTCGTTGATGTAGCGATGCAGCACCCGCGCAACGTCGCGACGATCGAACACGCTCTTTTCGCCGGTGATGAGGGTTAGAACCTGCTCCGGCTTCTCACGAATCAGCTCGGCATTGCGCCGCGCCGCATCCTCGTCCAGCCGCGCCCGCGACACGTCGAGGCCGCGCCTGTCCATCTGCGTAGCATGGACGCCCATATGCTCGGTCGGTGTCAGCTCAAGCCCGCGCTCCATATGCGAACGATGGTCGATGCGAATATCAAGCCCGGCCATCGCCAGCCGCTCGTTGGCGATCCCCTCCCACCTCTGGCGAAGGTCTCGAAGCTGCATGTCGGTCGTCGGCAGGTCGTGCGCCAACAGCCATTTGTTTTCGCGCTCAAGATAGGTCTTGTCGCCTAGCCCGTCCTCCGTCACCTGCCGCGTGGTCATCATCACATGCGCATGATGATTGCGAACGTCGCTAGCGTCATGCGGCGCGTGAATGGCGAAGTCCACCGCCGCGCCATAGCGGTTCGCCAACTCCTGCGCAAACTCCCGCGTCGCCTCTAGGCGCTGCTCGGCCGAAAGCTCATGCGGCAAGGCGATCTCGAATTCGCGAGCAACGCGGGCGTCTTTCCGTTTCTCGGCAAACTCCGCCGCATTCCACAAATCCGAACGGTCGCGCGCCCAATCGGCGTTGACGCCTTCGGGTAAGACGATTTCCGCATGTTCCACGCCCTGCTTGCGAGTGTAATCGTGCGTGATGCCGTCGCGTTCATTGGTCAGCTTCTCACCGGCACGATAAGCCATCGAAGCGACAGCGCTACGGCCCTTCGCTCTCGAAACTGGCTTCATGCTCAAATGGTAGATCGCCAAGCAATAAGCTCCGATGCCGTTTCTGAATTCCCGTTGGCAAGTTAGCCAATCGCGCGCTGAGTTACGCAGTAACTCGTAAGTGCGCCCTTCTCGATCAAATCGCTTCGCTCTTTTGTCGCTCGGTGTGGCGCTGGCGGCAATCTCGACGCAATGAACTGATGTCGGGATTTTGCGGCGGAAATGGCTAATTTGCAAGATCACACAAGGCGAGACGACGGGAACCGCTTGAGCCGGGCGTGTCTTCGTATAATCTGGCGTCCAGTGGAGGGTGAAGAATATGGCAATAGATAATAACCCGGCATTGGCGCTCCTGATCGACGGCGATAATGCTTCACCCAAGATCGTCGGCGGCCTTCTCGCTGAAATCGCCAACTATGGAACCGCCAGCGTCAAACGTATCTATGGCGACTGGACAAAGCCAAATCTCAACGGATGGAAAGAGTGCCTGCTGGAACACTCGATTCAGCCGGTCCAGCAATTCGCCTACACGACCGGCAAGAACGCCACTGATGGCGCAATGATTATCGACGCTATGGACCTGCTCTATACCGGCCGCTTCTCTGGCTTCTGCATCGTCTCAAGCGATAGCGATTTCGCCCGCCTCGCAGCCCGCATCCGTGAACAGGGCGTCACCGTCTATGGCTTCGGGGAACGAAAGACGCCGCGCCCCTTCATCACTGCTTGCGACAAGTTCGTTTATTTCGACGTGCTCAACACGGCCGGGGAACAGAAGGAAGCGGAAGCCGTTGCCGCGCCCAAGGCATCCACCGCCAAACCTGCGCCAGCGAAAGCGGCGCTCGATCGTGCTGCCCTCGACATGCTGGCGAAGGCTGTCACCGCCTCGGCCGATGAAGACGGCCGCGCCAATCTGGCCCGCGTCGGCGCGCACCTGGCGAAACAATCGCCGGATTTCGACGCTCGCAATTTCGGTTTCCCACGCCTCTCCGATCTGGTCGAGGCGTCCGGCATTGTCGAGGTCGAGCGCATTGGCGACAACCCGAAAATCATCATGGTTCGCCTCAAGGGTGAGGCTACCGCCCGCCCCGCGAAATAGGAGGAAACGACATATGGCGCGAAAATCCATCGAAGAACGTCTAGCTCAACTGGATGCGCAACGCGCCAGCCTGAAAGCACGGCTTGGCAAACAGGAACGGGCTAACGATACCCGCCGCAAGGTGCTGCTCGGGGCGCTCGTCCTGCATCGTCTCGAAAACGGCAAGGATGAATTCTCGCAGAACCTGGGCGACTGGTTGCGCCGTGATCTGCCCGGCTTCCTGACGCGCGACGGTGACAAGGAACTCTTTGCCGATCTGATCGGCGCGACGGCAACCGGAGAAAAAGCAGGAAGCACCGGAGAAGCGACATCGTGAAGCGGGCAACGCTTGCCTGGGCCGCATTCAAGAACATGCTGCGCGCTGCCGCGCGCGATCCGCTATGGGCGTTCGTCGCGCTGATCGCCCTGCCCTTCCGTATCTGGCAAACGCTGCTGGTCGTCCTGTTTATCCTTATCGTCGCGCTGTTCGTGATCGGCTTCGGCGGCCGGTTCTTTCTTGAACAATGGGGCTTCGGTCCCGGTAGCGTTCCCTTTATCGCGCTCGATCTGGTCACGCTCCTGGTGCTGGCTGCGATCACCTTCCGCTTCATCACCAATCCGCTGATTATCCATTTCGGGGACATGGAAGGCGAAACCCACGGCTCGGCCCGCTTCGCCACGAAGAAGGAAGTCGCACCCCTCACCCGCGCTGATTCCGGACTGCTGATCGGTCGCGACGGCCTGTCCAAAAAATTGCTGCGCTATGACGGCCCAGCCCATCTGCTGACGATGGCACCGACCAGAACCGGCAAGGGCGTGGGGACCATCATCCCGAATCTGCTCACCGCAGACCGCTCGGTGATCTGCATCGACCCCAAAGGCGAGAATGCCAAAATCGCCGGCCGCGCCCGCGAAAAATTCGGGCCGGTCCATGTTCTCGACCCCTTCGGCGTCACCGGCCTGCCCTCGGCCGCCTTCAATCCACTCGAACAGCTCGACCCGGCCGGCCTCGATGTCGCGGAAGATGCAAGCACCCTGGCCGACGCTCTCGTGTTCGATGAACCGGGCATGGCCGGGGAGGCCCATTGGAACGAGGAAGCCAAGGCGCTGATTGGCGGCCTGATCCTCCATATCGTCACCCAGGAGCCGCGTGAGCGCCGAAACCTCGCCACCCTGCGCGAAAGCCTCACTCTCGCCCCGGAAATCTTCGCCGCACTCCTGAAGGAAATGCAGGCGTCACCCGAAGCGGCCAGCCTGGTCGCCCGCGCTGCAAATCGTCATCTCGGAAAATCCGACCGGGAGGCGGCCGGCGTCCTGTCGGCCGCGCAGCGCCATACCCATTTCCTCGACTCGCCACGCATGACGGCCGTGCTCGGCCGCTCCGATTTTCGCTTTGCCGATCTCAAGCGCCGCAACGTCTCCGTCTTCCTCGTCCTGCCGCCCGATCGCCTTTCGACCTATTCGCGCTGGCTGCGCCTGCTCGTCTCCCAAAGCCTCACCGACATGGCCCGCGATCCGGGCAAGCCGGCCATGCCAGTGCTGTATCTGCTGGATGAGTTCGCCGCTCTCGGCCACCTCGCCCCGGTCGAGCGCGCCATGGGTCTCATGGCCGGCTACGGCGTCCAGCTCTGGCCGATCCTGCAGGACGTCCACCAGCTCCGCGCCACCTACGGACAGCGCGCCGGCACCTTCCTGTCAAACGCCGGCGTCCTGCAGGTCTTCGGCGTCAACGATCACGACAGCGCCCGCCTCGTCTCCGATCTGCTCGGGCAGGAAACCGTTGTATTCCAGACCATGAGCCGCGCCCTCGATTCCGAAAAGACCGGCATCACCTACGGCGAGCAACACACGGCCCGCCCGCTGCTGACCCCCGATGAGGTCCGCAACCTGCCGCAGAATGTCGAACTGCTGTTCCTGGCCGGGCAACGGCCGATCGTTGCCGGCAAGCTCGCCTATTACGCCGATGCAGAGTTCCGGGGGCTGTTCGACCAAGCATGAAACAAAAGCGGTCCCGACGCTATCGCGCCGGGGCTTTGGCCCTCCGGCTCACTATGGCGCTTATGGGAGCGAGCGCGCGCCTCCGGGCAGGGCGCGAACGCCTGGCCCCTATTCCTCACTGTCCCGCAAGGCGGCTTCGTAATCCTGGCCGCCATAATAGACGCCAATGATATTCACGGTGTCGTCCGCTACCTCAAACAGAATCGTCACACGCCGGCGGAACCCAAGCGTTCGCAGGCCCGGCCGAAGATCATCGCGCCGCGTGCCTCGGTGCGGAAAAGTTTGCAGGTTTTCGCAATAGTCCACGATGGAATCGACATATCGCGCCGCCACGGTGGGCGACCCTACCCCGGCGATATCGGTTTCCAGATCGTCAAGCTGGGGTCGTTTGCGGGAGGGGGCGGAATCCTACGCTAAGCCGAGAACACGCTTTC
>JAKDNM010000154.1 GCA_030456445.1 Hyphomicrobiales bacterium | reverse complement strand
AGCCCAACAAATCGTCCAGATAGACGGCCTGGTGCGCACGATGGAAATTGCCGACGCCGAAATGCAGGATACCGGGGGAAAGATCGGCGCGGTCGTATTTCGGCGCAGCGACAGAAGGGGGGAGGTTGTCCAGAGCCTTCAATGACAGTTTAATGCCCATGGGAATGACCTCTTCCGAGCCGTCGGAACGGCCTATTTCCCCCTCTCCGCCCCGCTACGCGGGACACCTCTCCCCCTAAAAGGGGGCGAGGAAGGGTGCCAGGCCCACGGCGGACTTTTCCTCGCCCCCACGAATGTGGGGGAGAGGTGTCCCGCGTAGCGGGGCGGAGAGGGGGATAGCCAACCACCGCGCTCAGCTCATCCAGTTGCCGCCGTCGACATTGTAGGTTTGGGCGACGACGTAATCGCTCTCGGCCGAGGCCAGGAAGACCGCCATGCCGGTCAGGTCCGCCGCCGTACCCATGCGGCCGTAGGGCACCGCCTCGCCCACCAGCTTTTTCTTCTCGCCCTTCGGCCGGTGTTCGTATTTCGCAAAGAGCGCGTCGACGCCTTCCCAGTGCTCGCCGTCGACCACGCCGGGCGCGATAGCGTTGACGTTGATGCGGTGCTTGATGAGGTCGAGACCGGCCGATTGGGTCAGGCTGATCACCGCCGCCTTGGTGGCGCAGTAGATGGCCACCAGCGCCTCGCCGCGCCGGCCGGCCTGGCTTGCCATGTTGATGATCTTTCCGCCCTTGCCGCGCGCGATCATCGACCGCGCCACCGCCTGCAAGGTGAACAGCGTGCCGGAGAAATTGACGGCGAAAAGTTTTTCGTAGCCGGCGCGTGAAATCTCTACGATCGGCGCCATGTCGAAAAGTGCCGCGTTGTTGACGAGGATGTCGATGCCTCCGGCCTTCGCTTCAACGGCCTGCACAGCCCGGTCGATGGAGGCCTGGTCGGTGACGTCGAGCTTTACCGCGTAGGCTCGCGGCCCGATCCCGGCGGCCGTCTTTTCCGCCGCCTCGACATTGATATCGCCGATCGCGACGGTCGCGCCCTCGCGCGCATAGGCCTCGGCGAATGCGAGGCCTATGCCGCGCGCCGCGCCCGTGATCAGCGCGCTCTTGCCTTCGAGCCTCATCTGATCGCCAGACCCTTCTCGTCGAAGCGGTGCATGCGCGCTTTGTCCGGCGTCATGAAGACGCGCTGGCCGCTTTTCACCACGAAGTCGCCATCGGCGCGCGCCGTGATCGGGCCAAACTCGTCGGAATCGATATGGAGAAGCGTGTCGGAGCCCAGATGCTCGGCAACGCCGACCGTGCCGCTCCAGGCGCCGTCCGTCTGCGACAGCCTTATATGTTCCGGCCTGAACCCGATCGTCTTGGCCTGCATCTTTCCCGCTTCCGCGCCTTCGATCATGTTCATGCGAGGCGAGCCGATGAAACCGGCGACGAAGAGGTTTGCCGGCGTGCGGTAGAGATCGAGCGGCGAGCCGACCTGCTCGATGCGGCCGGCGTTCAGCACCACGATCTTGTCGGCCATGGTCATGGCCTCGATCTGGTCGTGGGTGACGTAGACCATCGTCGTCTTCAGATGCTGGTGAAGCTCGCTGATCTCGATCCTCATGGTGCCGCGCAGCGCCGCGTCGAGATTGGAGAGCGGCTCGTCGAAGAGAAACGCGCCCGGCTGGCGCACGATGGCGCGGCCGATGGCGACGCGCTGGCGCTGGCCGCCGGAAAGCTGGCCGGGCCGGCGCTCCAGATAATCGGTCAGGTTCAGGACGCGCGCCGCCTCGCGCACCTTCTTGTCGATGACGTCCTTGGCCTGGCTGTCCATCTTCAGCGGGAAGGCGATGTTCTTATAGACGCTCATATGCGGATAGAGCGCGTAGGACTGGAACACCATGGCCAGCCCGCGCTTGGCCGGCGGCGCGTCGGACACGTCCTTGCCGTCGATCAGGATCCGGCCGCCGGTGGTGTCCTCCAGCCCGGCGATCAGCCTGAGTAGCGTCGACTTCCCGCAGCCCGACGGGCCGACGAAAACGACGAACTCGCCATCCTCGATGTCGAGGTCGATGCCAGGGATGACATCGGTCGTCCCGAAGGATTTCCTGACGTTTCTCAGAGAGATGCTACCCATGGTTTTCTCCCGAAAGTATCCGCGATCCCATCCTTACTTCACCGCACCAAAGGTGAGGCCGCGCACGAGTTGCTTCTGCGAGAACCAGCCCATGATGAGGATGGGGGCGATCGCCAGCGTCGAGGCCGCCGAAAGCTTCGCCCAGAACAGGCCCTCCGGGCTCGAATAGGACGCGATGAAGGTGGTGAGCGGCGCTGCCTTGGAGGTCGACAGGTTGAGCGTCCAGAACGCCTCGTTCCACGCCAGGATGATGTTGAGAAGCAGCGTCGAGGCGATGCCCGGCACCGCCATCGGCGTCAGCACATAGATGATTTCCTTGGCGAGCGAAGCGCCGTCCATGCGCGCCGCCTCCAGGATCTCGCCCGGTATCTCGCGAAAATAGGTGTAGAGCATCCACACGATGATAGGCAGGTTGATGAGCATCACGATGGCGGTCAGGCCGATGCGGCTGTCGAGCAAGCCCCAGTCGCGGAAGATGAGATAGATCGGGATCAGCGCGCCGACCGCCGGCATCATCTTTGTGGAAAGCATCCACATCAGGACGTCCTTGGTGTGCTTGGTCGGCGAGAACGCCATGGCCCACGCGGCGGGAACCGCGATGATGAGACCGATGACGGTCGAGCCGACCGAGATGGTCACCGAATTCAGGAAGTGATGCAGATAGTCCGAGCGGGCCTGCACTTCGATATAATTCTCAAGCGTCCAGTGGAAAAACAGGAAGTAGGGAGGATTGGCGATGGCGTCGCCTTCGGTCTTGAAACTGGTCAGGAAGGTCCACAGGATCGGAAAGAAGAGAAGAAGCCCGCACAGCCATCCGACGATGGTGAAGGTGATCTTGCTTCGTGTGTTGATCGCGCGTGCCATGGTGGTTACCGGTCGAGGTTCTTGCCGATCAGGCGGATGAGGAAGATGCCGACGATGTTGGCGAGGATGACGGCTATGATGCCGCCGGCCGACGCGCCGCCGACATCGAACTGCAAGAGCGCCTGCGCATAGACCAGATAGGTGAGGTTGGTGCTCTGGATGCCGGGGCCGCCATTGGTGGTCACCAGAATCTCGGCGAAGATGGAAAGCAGGAAGATCGTCTGGATGAGGATGACGACTGTGATGGCGCGCGAAAGGTGCGGCAGCACGATATAGATGAAGCGCGAGACCGCGCCGGCGCCGTCCATTTCGGCGGCTTCCTTCTGCTCGCCGTCGAGCGATTGCAGCGCGGTCAGGAGGATCAGCGTCGCGAAGGGCAGCCACTGCCAGGCGACAATCAGGGTGATCGAAAAGAGCGGCACGTCGGCCAGCCAGTCGATCGGGGTGATGCCGAGCCCGCGCGCAATCCAGGCGAACAGCCCGTAGACCGGGTTCATGAGCATGTTCTTCCATACCAGCGCCGAGACGGTGGGCATGACGAAGAACGGGGCGATGACGAGCAGGCGCACGATGCCCTGCCCCCAGAAGGGCTGGTCGAGCACCAGCGCCAGCAATATGCCCCCGATGACGGTGATCAGCAGCACGCCGATGACGAGCAGAAGCGTGTTGCCGATGGCCATCAGGAAGGCCGGGTCGGTGAGGAAATAGGAGTAGTTGAGGAAGCCGATGAAATTATGCGCGCCCGGCGTAAGCAGATTGTAGCTCAGGAACGAGAAATAGAGCGTCATCGCCAGCGGCACGACCATCCAGACGAAAAGCAGGATGACGGAAGGCGCCATCATCAGGCGGGCGCTGGCGCGGGTGTGCAACGTGGCCATGGCACTTCCCCTCAGGAAATGACATCGGTTGATAAAAATCCGGGGCTACGGCTCCACTGGGATAGAGCCGAGCCCCGGAGGCGGGAGGTTCACTTGATATATCCGGCCTTTGTCATCTCGCGTGTCGTCAGTTGTTGCGCGCTCGAAAGCGCCTGATCGACGGAGATCTGGCCGGCAAGCGCCGCCGAAAACTGCTGTCCGACAGCCGTGCCGATGCCCTGGAACTCGGGAATGGCGACGAACTGGACGCCAACATAAGGCACGGGCTTGACGGTCGGATGCTCCGGATCGGCCGCCTTGATGGATGCGAGCGTCATCTTGGCGAAGGGCGCCGCGTCCAGATATTTCTGGTTGTCATAGAGCGACTTGCGCGTGCCGGGCGGCACGTTGGCCCAGCCGTCCTTAGCGGCGACGATGTCGAGATAATGCTTGCTGGTGGCCCAGGAGACGAACTTTTCGGCCGCTTCCGCCTTCTTCGTGCCGGCGGGGATGGCGAGCGCCCACGACCACAGCCAGTTGGCGCGCTTGTCGACGCCTTCCTTGTTCGGCGCCAGCGCGAAGCCGACATCCTTGGCGATCTTCGAGTTCTTCGGATCGGTCACGAAGGAGCCGGCGACGGTGGCGTCGATCCACATGCCGCACTTGCCCGACTGGAACAGAGCGAGGTTCTCGTTGAAGCCGTTGGAGGAGGCGCCGGGAGGGCCGTCGGCCTTCATCAAGTCGACATAGAAGGAGAGCGTGTCCTTCCATTCGGGCTGGTCGAACTGCGGGTGCCATTTCTCGTCGAACCAGCGCGCGCCGAAGGAATTCGACATGGCGGTCAGGAAGGCCATGTTCTCGCCCCAGCCGGCCTTGCCGCGCAGGCAGATGCCGTAGATGCCGTTCGCCTTGTCGGTCATCTTGTCGGCCGCCTCTCTGATGAAGGCCCAATTCGGCTTGTCGGGCATCTTCAGCCCTGCCTT
This sequence comes from Hyphomicrobiales bacterium, assembly GCA_030456445.1. Taxonomy (GTDB): domain Bacteria; phylum Pseudomonadota; class Alphaproteobacteria; order Rhizobiales; family Rhizobiaceae; genus Mesorhizobium_L. Next base: position 3,586 of record JAKDNM010000154.1, on the reverse strand, counting down.
GTCCATCAGATCCTTGCGGTACATGGTGTAGGAACTCTCGCCGTAGAAAGGCGCGGCATAGAGCTTGCCGCCGGCGGAAAGCCCGCTGCGGATCGCCGGCAGGAGGTCGTCGACGTCATAATCCGAGCCGAGATTGTCGAGCGGCAACAGCCAGTTCTGCTTGGCCCAGATCGGCACTTCGTAGGTGCCGATGGTCATGACGTCGAATTGGCCGCCCTTGGTGGCGATGTCGGTCGTCACCTTCTGGCGCAGCACGTTTTCCTCCAGCGTCACCCAGTTCAGCTTGATGTCCGGGTTCGCCTTGGTGAAGTCGTCCGTCAGGCCCTGCATGCGGATCATGTCGCCATTGTTGACGGTGGCGATGGTTAGCGTGGTATCCGCCCGCGCGAAGCCGGCCATGGCCAGAACGGAACATGCGCCGAGAATGAGCGATTTCAATTTCATGGATATCCTCCCAAACAATCACAATTGGTGAGCAATTGCTTTGTTCTTGAGCAATTATTCAATGCAGTGGACAAATGTCAACCCGCATTCGTCGCTGCATTGCGGGAGGCATTCTGCCGGTGACATGGTCGCAGTTCTCGCGTCCGCCACAGCATGTTGTTTTGTTTCCCTATTTACGCCTCAAAACAAATTGCTGCATCGCGTGCCTGGATTCGCAATCAAATATCCGCTCTTGAATAGAGCGATTGCTCTGCCGTAGATTTGTTGCCGGTATGAGCAGAGCGGCGATCATGCAACCGCCGCCCTTGCGGCAGCGCATCGACAATGGCAAAGCGGAGAACGACGGGATTTGGGCATGAACGGGCGCCAGGAAAGCGGCAATTCGAGCAGGCTGGACGACGCGGCGCGCGCCGGCTGGCTCTACTACGTCGCCGGCAACACGCAAGACCAGATCGCCGCCAAGCTCGGCGTCTCGCGCCAGTCGGCGCAACGGCTCGTCTCGCTCGCGGTTTCGGAAGGATTGGTCCGGGTCCGTATCGATCACCCGATCGCCAATTGCCTGGAACTGGCGCAGCGGCTCAAGGCGCACTACGCGCTCGACCTGGCCGAGGTCGTGCCGAGCGACCCGGACTCGCCCTCCACCACCATCGGGGTCGCCGAAGCCGCCGCAGCCGAGATCGAGCGGCGGCTTTCCTCGCCCGAGCCGATCGTCATGGCGCTCGGCACCGGGCGCACGCTGAAGGCGGCGGTGGAGCAGCTTCCGGCGATGGAATGCCCGCAGCACAAGGTCGTGTCACTGACCGGCAACATCTCGCCGGACGGGTCCGCCGCCTATTACAACGTCATCTTCACGCTCGCCGACACGGTGAAGGCGCGCAGCTTCCCGATGCCGCTGCCCGTCATCGTATCCTCGCCGGAGGAGCGCGCGATGCTGCTTTCCCAGCCGATGATCCAGCCGACGCTCGCGCTCGCCGCCCGCGCGGACGTCACCTTCATCGGCATCGGGGACATCGGGCCGAACGCGCCGCTCTACGAGGACGGGTTCATTACGGAAGCGGAACTGAAGGCGCTGCAGAAGGCCGGCGCGGTCGGCGAGATCGTCGGCTGGGCCTTCGACCGCGACGGGCGAATGATCGAGGGCATCACCAATGACCGGGTGGCGTCGGCGCCGATCCCGTCACGCGAGAAATCGCTGGTGGTGGCGCTCGCCATGGGCGAGAGGAAGCTGCCCGGCATCCGCGCCGCCGCCAACCGGCGGCTCGTCAACGGGCTGATCACCGACGAGAGGACGGCGGCGGGCCTGCTGAAGGGGTGAGGCGAGGGCGCTATCTTTTGCCATACGCCCCTCCTCCTCTCCGTCGTGCTATCCGCCCTCGCCAACCTCCACCGCGACATCCCCCAACGGCGGCGCCTGCTTGATGAGCCCTCGCTTCACCAGAAAATCTCCGAAGCGCCGGTAGCGCGCCGCATCGAACGCGGCCGGGCTCTTGGAGAAGCGCGGCAGCGTGTCATGCCATGCCTGTTTGTTGAGAGCGTCGTTCAGGTCCGGATAAGCGGCGATGAAGGCCTGCCATGCCTCGTCGGGGTGGTTGGTCAGCCAGAGCGCCGCTTTCTCCACCGCCGCGAGGAAACGCGGCAGGCGGGGATCGTGGGCGAGTTCGGGCCGCGTGATGAAGATCAGCTCGTCATAGGGCGGCACGCCGTGTTCTTCGGGATAGAAGGCGCGGCCGGGATGGCCGGCAAGCCGCATCTGGGTGAGTTCGAAATTGCGGTAGCCGCCGATGACGGCATCCACTTTCCCGGCGATCAGGGCGGGCGACAGCGCGAAATTGACGTTGACGAGGTTGACGTCCTTCAAGCTGAGCCCAGCGCTCGACAGCATCTCGGCGAGCAACGCGTCCTCGAAGCCGGAGACCGAATAGCCCACCGATTTGCCCTTCAAATCGGCGAGCGACTTGATCGGCCCGTCGGCAAGCGCGATGACGCTGTTGAGCGGCGTTTCGACCAGCGTGCCGAAGCGGACGATCGGCACGCCGGCGGCATGATCGAGATAGAGATTGGGCTGGTAGTAGACGCCGACATCGGCCTGCCCTGCGCCGACGAGGCGCGGCACGGCCGAGGGGTCGGAGGGCGGCACCAGTTCGACGTCCAGCCCTTCCTGCTTGAAGAACCCCTTTTCCTTCGCCACCACCAGCGGCGCATGGTCTGGATTGACGAACCAGTCGAGGAGAACCGTCAATTTATCCGCCGCGAGCGCGGGCGTGGCAAACAGCGCCGCGGCGAGGGCGAAGGCGGCGAGAAGGGTTTTAGGCTTCATGCGGGACTGTCCTTGTCTTGCGCTTCCCAGGGCGTAAGCAGCGGAGCGGCCCGATCGACGGCCCAGCGGAGAATGAGGCTGAGCGCTGCGAGCAGGGCCATGGCGGCAAACACCGTATCGGTCTGCATGCGGGCATTGGCCTGCACCATGACGAAGCCGAGCCCGGCCGAGGCGCCGACCCATTCGCCGACCACCGCTCCAAGCGGCGCGAGCGGCGCGGCGATGCGCAGGCCCGAGGCGAGCGAAGGCATGGCAAGCGGCAGACGGATATATCGAAGCGTCTGCCAGCGCGTGGCGGATGTCAGCGCTACCGCGTCGATTATATCGGGATCGGTGCGGCGCAGCCCATCCGCGAAGGTAGAGGCGACGGGAAAGAAGATGATGATCGACGCCATGATGACCTTGGAGGCCATGCCGAAGCCGAACCACACGACCAGAAGCGGTGCTATGACGAAGACGGGGAAGGACTGGACGACGAGTAGCAGCGGCCATGCCAGCCGCTCGAAGCGCGGCAGCGCCGCCATCGCCAGCGCCACCAGCGCCCCGAACGAGGCGCCGCATAAAAAGCCGAGCGCGATCTCGCTCACCGTGACGAGACCGTTCCAGGCGAAGAAGCCGGGCTGGCGCGTGAAGGCGGCAAGTACCTCGACCGGCGAGGGAAGGATGTAGGGGGCGGGCTGGAAGATCAGGACGGCAAGCTGCCAGGCGATCAAGGGCACGGCAAGCGCAACGAGAAAACCGGTACGCCTGCGAACGCGGGTTAACGCTACAGTGTCGACCCCCACTCCGTCCGCTTCGCGGCCACCTCTCCCCCGCTCGACGGGG
>JAKDNM010000035.1 GCA_030456445.1 Hyphomicrobiales bacterium | reverse complement strand
GTGGTTTCCGTCCATGCGCTGCGCAACGCGCTTATCCCGGTCATCACCACGATCGGACTTCAGGTCGGCGTGCTGATGGCGGGCGCGATCCTCACCGAGACGATCTTCTCCTGGCCGGGCGTCGGCAAGTGGATGGTCGATTCCATCTTCCGCCGCGACTATCCGGCCGTGCAGGGCGGGTTGCTGCTCATTGCGCTCATCGTGATGGTCGTGAATTTGATCGTCGACCTGCTCTACGGTCTGGTGAACCCCAGAGTCAGGCACGGCAGGTGAAGAGATGAGCGAAGCCGCCGCCCAAACCGCCACAGCCGACACGCGCCAGACCGGCCGGCTGGCGCTCATCGCCGAGTTCTGGGCCTATTTCAGCGAGAACCGGGGCGCGGTCTACGGCCTCTGTTTCTTCGTCTTCATCTGCCTCGTCGCCATCTTCGCCGGCTTCATCGCGCCGCACGGACCATACGAGCAGTTCCGCGACGCGCTCTTGAAGCCGCCCGTCTTCCAGGACGGCGGCGAATGGCGCTTCCTGCTCGGCACCGACGCGGTCGGCCGCGACGTGCTCTCGCGCATCATCTTCGGCAGCCGCTATTCGCTCTTCGTCGGCTGCGTGGTGGTCTCGGTGGCGCTGGTCGCCGGCATTCTGGTCGGGCTTATCGCGGGCTTCGTCGGCGGCTGGGTCGATACGCTCATCATGCGCGTGATGGACATCATCCTCGCCTTCCCGAGCCTGCTTCTGGCGCTAGCGCTGGTCGCCATTCTCGGACCGAGCCTGACCAACGCCATGATCGCCATCGCCATCGTGCAGCAGCCGCATTACGTGCGGCTCACGCGGGCATCCGTGATGGGCGAAAAGCACCGCGACTATGTCACCGCCGCCAAGGTGGCGGGCGTCAGGCCGCTTCGGCTGATGTTCGTGACCATCCTGCCGAACTGTCTCGCCCCGCTGATCGTGCAGGCGGCGCTCTCCTTCTCCAACGCCATCCTCGATGCGGCGGCGCTCGGCTTCCTCGGCATGGGCGCGCAGCCGCCGATCCCCGAATGGGGCACCATGCTCGCCGAAGCGCGCGAATTCATCCTGCGCGCCTGGTGGGTCGTGACCATACCGGGCGTCGCCATCCTGCTCACCGTGCTTGCCATCAACCTAATGGGCGACGGCTTGCGCGACGCGCTCGATCCCAAGCTGAAGAGGTCGTGACGCCATGGCCCTCCTCGACATCGAGAACCTGACCGTCGAATTCGATACCGCCCACGGGCCGTTCCGGGCCGTCGACGGGGTGTCGTTTTCGGTCGACGAAAGCGAGGTGCTGGCGATCGTGGGCGAATCCGGCTCCGGCAAGTCTGTCTCAATGCTCGCCGTCATGGGCCTTTTGCCGTGGACGGCGAAAGTCACCGCCGACCGCATGGATTTTGGCGGGCGCGGCCTCCTGACCATGAGCGGCCGCGAGCGCCGCACCATCATCGGCCGCGAGATCGCGATGATCTTCCAGGAACCGATGACGAGCCTCAACCCCTGCTTTACCGTCGGCTTCCAGCTCTCCGAGGCCCTGAAGACGCATCTCGCGCTCGGCCGGCGCGCGCGCAAGGAGCGCGCCATCGACCTCCTCAAGCAGGTCGGCATCCCGGCGCCGGAAAAGCGGCTTTCCTCCTTTCCGCACCAGCTTTCGGGCGGCATGAACCAGCGCGTCATGATCGCCATGGCGATCGCCTGCAATCCGAAGCTTTTGATCGCCGACGAACCGACGACGGCGCTCGATGTCACCATCCAGGCGCAGATCCTCGACCTGCTCTTGAAATTGCAGCGCGACACCAAGATGGCGCTGGTGCTCATCACGCACGACATGGGCGTGGTGGCCGAGACGGCCGAACGGGTCTCGGTGCAATATGCAGGGCAGAAGGTCGAGGAACAGCGCGTGCGGCCGCTCTTCGACGATCCGCACCATCCCTATACGGCGGCCCTCCTGTCGGCGCTGCCGGAGCGGGCCACCGCGCGCCATCTGCCCTCCATCCCCGGCATGGTGCCCGGCCAGTTCGACCGGCCGCCCGGCTGTCTTTTTTCGCCGCGCTGCAAGTTCGCCACCGAACTCTGCCGGGATGTCGTGCCGCCCAGGCAGGATGCCGAACTCGGCGCAGCGCTCTGCCATTATCCGCTCGAACATGGCGTGCCGCGCGACCATCCCGTGAAGGGAATGGCGGCATGAGCGGCGACATCGTCCTCGAGGCGAAGGACCTCGCGCGCTACTACCCGGTATACCGCGGCGCATTCGCCAAGCCCGTAGAACTGAAGGCGCTGGACGGCGCGAGCTTCACGCTGGAGCGCCGCAAGACGCTGGCCGTCGTCGGCGAATCCGGCTGCGGGAAATCGACGCTCGCCCGGCTGGTCACCATGATCGAGCCACCGACGAGAGGCGAACTGAAGATCACCGGCATCGAAATCGCGGCCGGCGGCGCCAAGGCGATGCGGCAACTGCGCAGCAAGGTGCAGATCGTCTTCCAGAACCCTTACGGCTCGCTCAACCCGCGCCAGAGGATCGGGGCGGCGCTGGAGGAGCCGCTTCTGGTCAACACGAAGCTTTCCGCTTCCGAACGGCGGGAGCGTGCCCGCGCCATGATGGCGTCGGTCGGGCTGCGCAAGGAGCATTACGAGCGCTATCCACATATGTTCTCCGGCGGACAGCGCCAGCGCATCGCGATTGCCCGCGCGCTGATGCTCGATCCGGAAATCCTGGTGCTGGACGAGCCGGTCTCCGCGCTCGACGTCTCCATCCAGGCGCAGGTTTTGAACCTGCTTCACGACATGCAGGAGCGCATGAACCTCGCCTACATGTTCATCAGTCACGACCTCTCGGTGGTGCGCCATATCGCCGACGAGGTGATGGTGATGTATCTCGGCCGGCCGGTGGAGCACGGGCCGCGCGACAAGATATTCGCCAATCCGCAGCATCCCTACACGCGCGCGCTGCTCTCGGCGACGCCGGTCGCCGATCCGACCCACAAGAAGGAGCGGATCGTGCTGAAGGGCGAACTCCCCTCGCCCATCTCGCCGCCCACCGGCTGCCCCTTCCATCCGCGCTGCCCGCTCGCCTTCGAACGCTGTTCAATCGAGGAGCCGAAGCTGAAGCCCTCGCGCGGCGTGCTGGTCTCCTGCCATGCCGTCGAGGAGGGACGCACCGGCGGCGCGGCGGTCGACGGCGCCATCGTCGAGGGGGCCGCCTCACAATAGAGCATGATGCGATTGGATTGAATCGCATCATGCTCTTATCTCTTTGTTTGAGCATGATCTTTTCGGAAAACCGGTTCCCACTTTTCCGGATCATGCTCTAGAAATCGCCGGACAGTTCTATTTACTCCGGCAGCACGGAACCTAGATGCAGTGACATTGTTCAACCCATGATTTTACGGAGAGACCCACATGGCCAAGGATGATGCAAAGAAACTGCGCAAGGCTCCGCTGGCGACACCGAGCAGCCTCGGCTCGAACGCGGCAAGGGACATCGCGGCCAGCCTGACGGCGCTTCTCGCCGATGTCTTCGCGCTTTATGTAAAGACCAAGAATTTCCATTGGCATATGTCGGGACCGCATTTCCGCGACTACCATCTGTTGCTGGACGAGCATTCGGAGCAGATATTCGCCATGACCGACGCCATCGCGGAGCGGGCGCGCAAGGTCGGCGGCACGACGCTTCGCTCCATCGGCCAGATCGCGAAATTGCAGCGCATCCCCGACAACGACGCCGATTTCGTCACCCCGGAGGACATGCTGGCCGAACTCAAGGAAGACAATCTCAAGCTGACCCAGATCATGCGCGAGGTGCACGACACATGCGACGAGCATGGCGACGTGGCCACCACGAGCCTGCTCGAAAACTGGATCGACGAGGGCGAACGGCGCACCTGGTTCCTGTTCGAGATCGGACGGCGGATCTAGCAACCGTCCGTCAATCCAGCATCGCCTGCAGCGTTTCGATGCGGTCGGCTTCGTTGGCGGGCTTGTCCCAGCGCAGCCGCGAGATGCGGGGAAAGCGCATCGCCACGCCCGAGCGGTGGCGCTTCGAGCGCGCCAGCCCCTCGAAGGCGATTTCCAGCACCAGCCCGTGTTTCGACTCGGCGCGCACGGAGCGCACCGGGCCGAAGCGCTCGACGGTATTATCGCGGACATATTTGTCGAGCAGCCTCAGTTCCTCGTCGGTGAAGCCGAAATAGGCCTTGCCGACCGGAACCAGCACCGGCGCGTCCTCCGGGCCCGACCAGACGCCAAAAGTGAAATCCGAATAGAAGCTCGAGCGCTTGCCGTGGCCGCGCTGGGCATACATCAAGACCGCGTCGACCACATGCGGGTCGCGCTTCCACTTGAACCACGGCCCCTTCGGCCGGCCGGGCACATAGGCCGAATCCAGCCGCTTCAGCATAACGCCTTCGATCACAGGATGCGGCGGTGCGTGCCGCAGCGCGTCGAGAGTGGCCCAACCGTCAAAAGGCACGATCGGCGACAGGTCGAAGCGCGACGGGTCGAGAGTGGCCACTAACGCCTCCAGCCGCTTGCGCCGCTCCATGAAGGGCAACGCCCGCGTGTCCTCTTTCCCTTCCCGCAAGATATCGTAGCAGCGGACGAAGACCGGGTATTGCCCGACCAGTTTTGTCGGCACGGTCTTGCGGTTCAGCCGCTGCTGCAAGTCGGAGAAAGTGCCGGTATGCTCGGGCGGATGGCCGACGAGCAGTTCGCCGTCGAGCGCCGCCTCGAAGGCCATAGCTTCCACGAGATCGGGAAACGCGCCCGAGATATCGTCGCCGGTGCGAGAATAAAGGCGGCGCACGCCCTTCTCGGCGACGGCCTGCACGCGGATGCCGTCCCATTTCCATTCGGCCGCGTAGTCTGCCGGGTCGATCTTCTCCAGATCGCCGTCCTGCACCGGGTTGGACAACATGACCGGGCGGAAAGGTGCTGCCGCCAAAAGCTTCGGCTTGCCGGTCTTGCCCGTTAGCCAGCCGAAAAGCTCGCGGTAAGGCGGCTTGAGGCCGTGCCAGAGTTCCTCGATCTCCGTCACATCGACACCGCCGAAATCGGCCAGGGCCTGCTTGGCCAGCCTTGCCGAGACGCCGATGCGCAAGCCGCCGGTGACGAGCTTGATGGTGGCGAAGCGCTCGGAAATCGTCATGCGGTCGAGCAGGCGTACCAGCACCGCCGGCCCGTCGGCCCGGCCGGCGGAACGCAGTTGCGCGACCGCCTCCGATAGGCGAATGGAATTTGCCTCGGCCGCTTCCTCCGAAGCCGGCCAGACCAGCGAGACCGTCTCGGCGAGATCGCCGACATAATCGTAGGAATAGGCGAAGAGAACCGCGTCCATGCGCTCCATGACGAGCGCGCGCAGCATCGCCGGCTTCACCGAGGGGATGTCGAGATCGCCGGTGATCGCCGCCAATGCAAGGCCACGGTCGGGATCGGGCGTCGCGCGGAAATAATCGACGATGAGCCTGAGCTTGCCGTTGCGCGCGGGCGTCAGCACGAGGCGGTCGAGGAGTTCGGCGAAGGCCTGCATCAATCGCCCTCGTCCTCGTAACCGACCAGATGCAGCGGCCTGCCCACGATGCCGGCAAGTTCGCACCAGCGCACCAGCGCCTCCTCGCGGCCATGTGTCACCCAGATCTCGCCCGCGCCGGTCTCGCGGATCGTGGCGGTGAGTTCGTCCCAATCGGCATGATCGGAGATCACCAGCGGCAGTTCGACGCCGCGCTGGCGGGCGCGCTGGCGAATGCGCATCCAGCCGGAAGCGAAGCAAGCGACCGGATCGGCGAAGCGCCGCGCCCAGCGGTCGGCGAAAGCCGAGGGCGGCCCGACGACGATCTCGCCAGCGAAGGCGCCCCCGCGCCCCTCGACGGTGGCGGGCTCCAACGGGCCGAGGTCGAACCCTTGCTCCTGATAATATTCGCAGAGTTTTGTCAGTGCGCCGTGGATGAAGATCGGCCGCTCGTAACCGGCATCGCGAAGCAACCGGATGACGCGTTCGGCCTTGCCCAGCGCATAAGCGCCGACCAGATGCGCCCGCTCGGGAAACTGCTCGACCGACTTCAGAAGCGTGGCGATTTCGCGCGTGGCATCCGGATGCCGGAATACCGGCAGCGCGAAGGTCGCCTCGGTGATGAAGACATCGCAAGGTACGACTTCGAACGGCGCGCAGGTCGGGTCGGCGGCACGCTTGTAATCGCCCGAAGCGACGATGCGCAGTCCTTCGTTCTCGACCGCGATTTGCGCCGAGCCCAGCACATGGCCGGCCGGATGGAAGCCGACCGAAACGCCGTTCAGCGAAACCGTCTCGCCCAGCGCCGCCGCCTGCGTCGAGCCGGCGAAATCGCCGCCATAGCGCAGCGCCATGATGTCGAGCGTCTGCCGCGTCGCCAGCACATGGCGATGGCCGGAACGCGCATGATCCGAATGGCCATGCGTGATCAGCGCGCGCTCGACCGGCCGCACCGGGTCGATGAAGAAATCGCCAGGCGGGCAATAGAGGCCCTCGGGGCGCGGAAGGAGGAGTTCGTGGGGCTGCATCGACTGTGAAAATAGGCATTTGCGGGCGCGCGAAAAGAGGATTGCAAAAACCTCCCGACAAGCGCATACGCCCGCGCGCCCCTTTCGCGGGCGCGGAACCCTCGCTCCCATGCATCCCATCCAGCTTTCCTCCGGCAATCTTCTGGCGGACCGTCGGGCCACCTACGCCGAAATGCTTCTTGGGGGCGGCGACCCGAATGCGGCCGCCGATCTGATGCGCGAGGCGCTGGCGCTGGCGTCGGATTGGGCAGCCGGCTGGTTCCGGCTGGGCGAGATGCTGGAGATCGCCGGGCGCGCGCCGGAAGCGGAGACGGCATGGCGCGAGGCACTCAGGCTCGATCCGGATGACCGCATGGGCGCGGCGCTCAAGCTTGGCCTCTCTGCCTCCAACAACGGCATCGTGGCGCCGCCGAGTGCCTTTGTCGAAACGCTGTTCGACCAGTATGCAGAGAAGTTCGATGCCGCCCTCGTCGAACGGCTCGATTATCGTGTGCCGGAGCTTTTGCACGACGCCCTCCTGAATGCTGGCTGCACGGCTTTCGCGCATGCGGTCGACCTCGGCTGCGGCACCGGGTTGATGGGCGAAAGGCTGCATGCCTCGGCAAGCTTCCTCGAAGGCTACGACATCTCTGCCGGCATGCTGAGGGAGGCAGAGGCCAAGCGCATCTATGACCGGCTGGAGCGACGGGATCTGCAGACCCTGCCGGCGCTCGCGCGGGTTGCGGATCTCGTTACCGCAGCGGACGTCTTCATGTATGTCGGCGAGCTTGCGCGGCTGTTTTCCCGCATTGCCGAGCTTCTGTTGGCGGGAGGGCATTTCGCATTCTCCGTCGAGCTTAGCGATGGACCAGACGAGATGGTGCTCCGGCCATCGCGCCGATATGCCCATTCGAAGGCTTACGTAGAGCGGCTGCTGGCGGAAAAGGGGTTCGCGCTCGTCAGCCAGAATACAGCGACGATCCGCCTGGATCGCGGCGAGCCGATCACAGGATTGATCGTGGTGGCGAAGCGGATGGAAGACCGGAACGAAATGCGCCCCTTCGCACCCCCCTCTGTCCTGCCGGACATCTCCCCCTCAAGGGTGGAGATCATGCCGGCCGCCTTGCCGGCGCTTGCTCCGCACCGTTGACGGCTGCGAAGTCATAGATGACGGCCGATCAGAGCGGTGCGACGGGCGCAGCGCCTTCCCGATCCATCTTGGCTTAATCTTCGTTCTGGTTTAGTTCTGGCGGCTTGAATACGAGGCCAGCCCTTTTGGCGGTTCCACCCGCCGCCGCCCTGCCCGCGCCATTCCTGAAATGGTTCGCGGAGCGCGGCTGGTCGCCGAGGCCACACCAGATCGACCTTCTGGCGCGCGCGCAAAACGGCAAGTCGGTGCTCCTGATCGCGCCGACCGGGGCGGGCAAGACCCTTGCCGGCTTCCTGCCGAGCCTGGTCGATCTGGCGAACCGTCCGAAGCGGAAGCCGGGCGAGCCCCATCGCGGCGTCCACACGCTCTATATCTCACCGCTGAAGGCGCTCGCCGTCGATATCGAACGCAACCTGGGCAAGCCGGTCGCCGAGATGGGCCTGCCTCTCACGATGGAGACGCGCACAGGCGACACGCCGGCACACAAGCGCCAGCGCCAGAAGCTCGCGCCGCCCGACATTCTGCTGACGACGCCGGAGCAACTGGCGCTCCTGATCGCGAGCAAGGATGCCGAACGCTTCTTCGCCGGCCTGCACTATGTCGTGCTCGACGAATTGCACTCGCTGGTCACCTCCAAGCGCGGGCATCTTCTTTCGCTCGGGCTGGCGCGGCTGCGCCGTCTGGCGCCGGGGCTGCAATCGATCGGCCTTTCCGCGACCGTCGCCGAGCCGGACGCGCTCAGGCGCTGGCTGGTGCCGCAGAATCCGCCCGGCATGATGGCGGACTTGATCACGGTCGGCGGCGGGGCGAAGCCGGTCATCACCATCCTCGATTCAGCCGGGCACGTGCCGTGGTCGGGCCATTCGGCCCGCTACGCCATTCCGGAGATCTACGAAGCGATCCGCCGGCACCGCACCACGCTGCTCTTCGTCAATACGCGCAGCCAGGCGGAACTGCTCTTCCAGGAGCTTTGGCGGGTGAACGAGGAGACGCTGCCAATCGCGCTGCATCACGGCTCGCTCGATGTCGGCCAGCGGCGGAAGGTCGAAAAGGCGATGGAGGCCAACGCGCTGCGCGCCGTCGTGGCGACCTCGACGCTCGATCTCGGCATCGACTGGGGCGACGTCGATCTCGTCGTCCATGTCGGCGCGCCGAAAGGCGCCAGCCGGCTTGCCCAGCGCATCGGCCGTTCGAACCACCGCATGGACGAGCCGAGCCGCGCCATCCTCGTTCCCGCCAACCGCTTCGAGGTGCTGGAATGCCGCGCCGCCCTCGACGCCAATTATCTGGGCGCTCAGGATACGCCGCCACTGGTGGAAGGCGCGCTCGACGTGCTCGCCCAGCATGTGCTCGGCATGGCCTGTGCGGAGCCGTTCGACGCCGGAGAATTGCTGGAGGAAATCCGCAGTGCGGCGCCTTACGCCGCGCTTGACCCCGTCACCTTCGACCGCGTGGTGGATTTCGTCGCCACCGGCGGTTATGCGCTGCGCAGCTATGAGCGCTATGCCCGCATCCGCCGGATGCCGGATGGACGCTGGCGCATCGCCCATCCGCACGTCGCCCAGCAATACAGGCTGAATGTCGGCACCATCGTCGAGGCGCCGATGCTGAAGGTGCGCCTGACCCGGCATCGGGGACGTGGCGGCAATGTGCGCGGCGGACCGGTGCTGGGCGAGATCGAGGAATATTTCGTCGAGACGCTGGCGCCGGGCGACACGTTCCTCTTCGCCGGCAAGGTCGTGCGCTTCGAGGGTATTCGCGAGAACGAATGCTACGTCACCAGCGCCGCCGGCAACGATCCCAAGGTGGCGAGCTATATGGGCGGCAAGTTCCCGCTCTCGACCTATCTCGCCGCCGAAGTGCGCGCCATGCTCGCCGATCCGTCGCGCTGGCATCTGTTGCCGGAGCAGGTGGCGGACTGGCTGCGCATCCAGAAGGACGTGTCCGTCCTGCCGCATCGCGAGGATCTGCTGGTCGAGACCTTCCCGCATGGCGACCGCTTCTACATGGTCGCCTATCCGTTCGAGGGGCGGCTCGCCCACCAGACGCTCGGCATGCTCCTCACCCGCCGGCTGGAGCGGGCGGGCGCGCATCCGCTGGGCTTCGTCGCCACCGACTATTCGCTGGCCGTCTGGTCGCTGGAGGATATGGGGCGCATGTTCCGCACCGGCGCGCTTTCGCTCGCCGAACTCTACGCGGAAGACATGCTTGGCGACGACCTCGAAGCCTGGCTTGCCGATAGCTGGATGCTGAAGCGCACCTTCCGCAACTGCGCCGTGATCGCCGGCCTGATCGAGCGGCGGCACCCCGGCCAGGAAAAGACCGGACGGCAGGTGACGGTGTCGGCCGACCTCATCTACGATGTCCTGCGGACGCACCAGCCCGACCATATCCTGCTGCAGGCGACCCGCGCCGATGCGGCGGCCGGGCTGCTCGACGTGAAGCGGCTGGGCGAAATGCTGTCGCGGATCAGGGGACGAATCATGCATAAGGATCTCGACCGCATATCGCCGCTGGCGGTGCCGATCATGCTCGAGATCGGACGTGAATCGGTGAATGGCGAGGCGAACGAGATGCTGCTCGCCGAGACGGCGGATATGATGATCGAAGAGGCGAAGGGTACGGAACAGGCCGGATGACCACTTTCAGCGAGGCGATAGAGATCGAAGGGGAGACAGCGCTTTGCGACTGCAGCGGCGCACTCTATTTCCCCGGCCTCGACCTGCTCGCCGTGTCCGACCTGCATCTGGAAAAGGGCGCAGCCTTCGCCCGGCGGCGGCAACTCATCCCGCCCTACGATACGGCGGCGACATTGGCGCGGTTTGCGGAGGTGATCGGCCTGTACGATCCGAAGATCGTTGTCAGCCTGGGCGACAGTTTCCATGACGGCGCCGGCGCGGCGCTGATGCCGGATGCCTTCCGGGCCGAGCTTTCCGTTTTGATCGCCGGGCGCGATTGGTTCTGGGTCGCCGGCAACCACGATCCGGATGCCCCGGAAGGCATCGACGGCGAGAGTGTGAAGGAAATCGCCATCGGCCCGCTTGTCTTTCGGCACGAACCGTCGCGCGGCCCGACGCCCGGCGAGATCGCCGGCCATCTCCATCCCGGCGCGCGGCTCGTCGCGCGTGGCCGTTCGGTCAGGCGCCGCTGCTTCGCCGGCGACGGCAGGCGGATGATCATGCCCGCCTTCGGCGCCTATACGGGCATGCTGAACGTGCTCGACAGGGCCTATGCGGGTCTCTTCGACACGCATGGGCTGTTTGCCTGCATGCTCGGCCGGCGGCGCGTCTACAAGGTCACGGGATCGGTCCTGCGACCTGGCTGATCAATCCTTGCGGAAGAGGAAGCGCCCGACCCAGCCTGTCAGCAGCGCCAAGAGCACGCAAAAGATGCCGTAGAAGAAGCCGTGGTCGTGCGCGACCTGATAGAGGCGGCGCTCGAACCCGCCCTTCAGGATGACGAGCGGCGCCGAAGTCTGGGCAATGAAGGCGCCGCCCTTGAACAGGAAGGCGCGGGCGCGGTGTGTTCCCACCGGCACGTCGGGCGCAAGCGAGACGGTCGCGCGAAAAAGGGTCTGCGAAAGGAACTGCACGGAGCCGGGCCGCTCGCTATAGAGGCCGGAAGCCTTCTTGCGGTCCCGCAGCGCCGTTACGAACTCCTTGATGGTGGCGGGGTCGGCGGTGCGGTCGAGCGGCTGCATGTAGATGTTGTCGATACCGAGCGCCAATTGCCGATAGACCTTCTGTTCGGCGATGTCCTGCGGCTGCCTGGTCGACGCCATCGAATAGGAAAATGGCACGTTGACGAATGTCTCCGCCTCGGTGTTGATCCACATGCCGAAGACGCGCTCCTTGAGGCGGACAACGACCGGGCGCGCCGGTCCTTCCAGCACGACGATCACGTCATAACCGCCCTCGCGCGCCACCACCGGATCGACATTGTCGATCGAGCCGAAGATGGTCAGGTTGGCGCCTGAAAAATCGGACGTGATCGAAACCGTGTCGGCCGAGAGACCGATCTGGATAGTCTCGCGTTTCTCCTGGGCATAAGCGACCACCGGCACGGCGATCGCCAGCGCAAGGAGCACCGTCAGCATGAGGCGGATACGGCCCATCCTCACGCGCCTCCGAGCGGTGCCAGCGAGAATGGGCTGACGGGACGAGCGAAGAGGTCGATCGCCAGCCTGATCGCGACGGCCAACACCAGGAAAGCCAGGAGCGCGCGCAACTGCTCGCCGCGAAGGCGCTGGCCGGCGCGCGCGCCATATTGCGCGCCGATCACGCCGCCTGCCATCAAAAGGAACGCGAGAACGATGTCGACCGTCTGGTTGGTGGCGGCGTGAACAATTGTCGTGAACCCGGAGACGAAGACGATCTGGAACAGCGACGTGCCGATGACGACTTTGGTCGGCACCTTCAGGAGATAGATCATGGCCGGGATCATGATGAAGCTGCCGCCGACGCCGAGGATCGACCCGAGAAAGCCGACCACCCCGCCGAGGCCGAGCACCGGGATCACGCTGACGAAGAGCTTGGAAGAGCGGAAACGCATTTTCAGCGGCAGCTTGTGCACCCAATTGTGCTGGCCGGGCCGGCGCACTTCGGCTGCGCCGCCCGCCCGGGTACGGCGGATGGCGCGCGCGCTTTCGACCAGCATGATGGAGCCCACAGAGCCAAGCATCACGACGTACATGAGGGACACGATCAGGTCCAACTGGCCGAGCCGGCGCAACAGCGCGAAGATGTAGATACCGAGCGCCGCGCCGACGATACCACCGGCGAGCAGGACCGTCCCGAGCTTGATGTCGAGCGTGCCGCGCTTCAGGTGGATGAGCGCGCCGGACACCGAGGCCGCCACCACCTGGTTGGCGCCGGTCGCCACCGCGACGGAGGGCGGGATGTTGTAGAAGATCAATAGCGGCGTGATGAGGAAGCCGCCGCCAACGCCGAACATTCCCGAGAGGAATCCGACCGCGCCGCCCATGGCAAGCAGCACGAACATGTTGACCGACATCTCTGCGATCGGGAGATAAATGCCCACCCGTCAAACCCGACTAGCCATGTGGGACCGGAGACTTGCGTCTCATGCCGGAAACACGATCGAAAACAAAATTGTTTTTGCCGCCCTTCTACTGGGAAGTCAATTTAACTCCCGCGGATCGGGCCGAAAACATTCAGATTTGTCAGCATGTTGGCAAATAGATCACAACAAAGCCACGCCAACGCGCCCTTATTTCTTTTTCAGCAGCGCAGTGACCAGCGCTTCGTTGACCTCTCCGTTCGGTTCCATGCCGTTGGCCTTCTGGAACGCCGCGATCGCCGATTTCGTCCTTTCGCCCATAATGCCGTCCGCGGAGCCCGCGTCATAGCCGTTCTTGTTGAGGATGAGCTGGATGTTCCTGACCGCCTGCTTCATGTCGATGCTGGCCGTCTTCATGTCGCTTTCCTTCCAGGCGTCGGGAATGTCGACGATGTTGGCCGCCTGGTCGACCGGCTTCGGCTTCCAGAGTTCGGCCGTCGCACGAGCCTTCTGAAGCTGTTCGGGGCGCAGCGAATTGGCGACCTCGTCGCGCTTGGCGGCGGCGTCCTTGTCGCCGGTCTTGGCGACCAGCGCGAACCATTTGTAGGACTCTTCCAGGCTCTGCGGCATGCCCACGCCCTTGGCGGCGAGAATGCCGAGATTGAACTGGCTGTCCTTGACGCCAAGCTCGGCCGCCTTCTCGAACCAGCGGACGGCGGCCTCGTTGTCGACCGAACCGGCGGCGCCCATGGCGTAGAGCACGCCGAGATTGTGCATGGCGGCTGCGTTGCCCTGATCGGCGGCCTTGACGTACCATTCCCTGGCCTTGGCGATGTCGCGTTCGACGCCGATGCCCTTCTCGTAGAAATTGCCGATCCGGTACTCGGCCGGCGCATAGCCGAGGCCAGCCGCCTCGGCGTACCATTTGGCGGCTGTTTTCGTATCGGAGGCAACGCCCCGGCCCTCGGCATAGCGCGAGCCGATCTCGAAGATCGCCTTGGGATCGCCGTTCCCGGCGGCCTCGCGTAACGGCGCCGGACCGGCATCGTTCGGAACGGGCATCATCGCGGACGACACGGGCGCGCTTTCATGCGGGGTGGCGGCGGCTTCGTCATGTGAAGTAGCCAAGCTCTCCTCGACAGGAGCCGCATCCGCCGCATCCGCCGGTGCGGGAGTGGCGATCCGGGCGGCATCCGCAGAGGCGGCCGGCGCCGCATTCGGGCCGTCCGGAGCCTTCGCGAGAGCTGTGCCCGCCGGCGAAAGGTGATCCTGCACTGCAGCGGCCGCATTTCCTTGCGCGGGCATCGCAGCCTCGACATTGCCATGGTCGGGCAATTCGTCCGTGGGGGATGCAGCAGCCATCACCGGCTCGTCCTTCCCGGATGCGGAAGGACCGGTATTGGCCGCGATGTCTGAAGTCTCCGACTTCTCCGGGAGCGGCACCAATGGCGAGAGGGCGGCTTCCTGCATCGCGGCATCCGGCTTCGCTGCCACGGTCTTCGAGGCGTCCACGGCGGACGGGTCCGTCGAACGCGTGTTCGCGACGCTCGCCTTCTGAACGACGGTCTTGTGACCGCTGTCCTTCATCAGCGCCTTGCCCAGTTGGGCGCCGGCGACGCCGACAAGCACGATCCCGGCGGCCAGAAGCACGATCTTCGTATTCGAACGGAGCAGCCGCTTCAGGCTGAAGCCGCCGGAAGAACCCTTCGGCTCGGATTTCTTCTTGAGCACCTCGGCCTCGGCGGCCGCCGCCTGCGCGGCACGACGGGCCGCGGCAATGAAATCCGACTTCGCCGCCTCCGCGTCGCGGGCGCGGCCTTCATCACCGCGCTCGTCGCGAACCCGCCGCATGATCGCGTTCAGGTCCGGCGCGCCCGAACCGGGCTCGAGAGGCCGGTTGGCGAGTTTGGGATCGAGCGGTTGATCGAGGCCCACTTCCGGTGCCGCCTCTCCGTCCGGTTCGGCCACGGCCGACGGTTCAAGCCGCTCCTCGGCAGCGTCGTCCTTCGCCGCCTTCTTCCGCGACAGCACCTTGGACAATTTGCCGAGCCTGGATTTCTTCGGCGCCGCTTTCGACTTCTCCACGGCTGTGTCGCTGTTGCTCAGAGCCGCCATGGCAGCCGCGGCAGCCGCCTCGGCAGGGGAGCGCTTCGGGTCGCGAACCGCCTCGCCTTTCGGCATCGCGCCGGCTGCGCCCCCACGGGGCGCCCCTGCCGGTGAACGCACCGCGTGTTCCAATGCCGGCTGTGGCAGCGGGTCCGTGTCCTCCATGTCGAGCGAAGGAGCTTCGGCGAATTCAAGCTTGCGAACCGCCTCCGTCTCCGCAGCCGGTGGAGGAGCGGAGGATGTCACGGACGAAGATGGACCGCTCTCCAGCGCACCGAGCCGGTCAACGATCTTCAACAGCGTGTCGTGGATGGCTTCGAATGTCCGGCCGTTGCGCTCGTCAAAACGGCGCGCCAGTTTCTCCAGCGATTGAAGCTCCGAGGCCAGCCCGCTCAATACGGCTACATCGCCTTCCGGCAGGCTTTGCGAACGCACCGCCTGCTCGGCGGCCTCGCGGGCCGCGACGATGATCGCTTCGCGGCTTTCGTTCACCGAGCGCTCGATCATCGCGAGGCGTGGGCCGATATCGTCGAATTCCGGCAACGGCCTGCCGTGCTGCTGCGGGCTCCCGAACAGGCCGGCCGCCTCCGGTTCCATGCCGTCATGGCGGGAGATGGCGTCCTCCAGGTCGGTAAAGCGCTTGTTGAGCGCTTCCACGATCGCCGCGTCGGTCGACAGTGCGTCCTGATTATAGCGCTCCAGCCGCTCCTCCAGATCGCGGAAGAGCGCGACGCTCTGCTCGCGCGCGGTCTCATGGCGCTGTTCGAGCGCCTGGGTCAGCGTCTCGAAACGCCGTTCCATGCCCTCCAGGATCGCGTCCGGGCTAACGGCCTGCGCGCCGCCTTCCAGCTTCTCGACAATGAGGTCGATCTGGTGGGACAGGCGATCGACGGTCGCTTCCGGTAATTCGGCCCTGCCGGCGATGTCCTCGACGCGCGCGGAAAGCTGGGAAAGCTGCTTCATCACCGCGTCGGTCGGCCGGTCCTCGACCAGTTCCTCGAGCTGGCGCGAGAGCGAGGTGATACGTGCCTCGATACGTTCCAGATGGCCGTTGCCGGCATCGGGTGCGGGCTGCGCCGACGACGCGACGATCGCGCGGGAAATCTCGTCGAGCCGCTCCTCGATCGCCTCGAAGGTGGTGGCGCCGGGCATTTCCTTCTGGCGGGCAAGCTGCTCCACGGCAGTCGCCAGCATCTTCACCTTGTCCTCAAGGGAAGAGATCGACAGCGAATCGGGAAGGTTCGCGACGGCGGCGTGGATCTGCTCGACGCGGTCGGCAATGCCGAAGATCATGTGCTCGTCGGCAACCGGCGGATAGGCGTCCGTGGTGCGCGTGGTGCGCGTGTCGATACCGGGATCACGCGGGCCGGGATCACGCGGGCCGGCATCACGTGGAAAGGCAGAATAAGATCCGCGCTCGCCGCCCGTATCGGAAGCGCCTTCCAAACGGCTGCGCAATTCCTCGCGGAGCGTATTCAGCTCCGACGCGATCCGGCTCATCGAGGCGACGCCGCTCTCGCGAGCGCGACCGCGTTCGAAATCCCCCGCAGAACGCCACGCAAGCGGCGCTTCCCCGGCTTCCCGCTCATTTTCGGGCTGCTGCGGATCGCCGCCGAAGCGCTCATCCATGCCGGCCAGCGAACGGTTCAGCTCTTCCAGCGTCGCATGTTCCCGACGTGGCCTGCCTGCGTTCAGGGATTCGATATAAGAGCGCTTGGTGTTCATCGAAGCGTGCTCGCCAGTTCCCCGCCGGCCATCGGTCGGCTCTTTAGATCGCCTGGGGAACGGTCCCGATCTCACGGACGGCGGTGCGCGAAATCAGCTCGTGATGCGTCCATTCCCTGCTCGAGATGCCGTGAACGCAAAACAGGAAAGCACGGGATTCCGATATGCGCACCATTCGCCGAACGTGGTAAACAAGCCGTTAAGGAAGGTCAGGATTGCCGGATCGTAAACCGGGGAGGGAATGCCGCAGGCGAACCCTCTTGAAATGGTGCAGTGCAGCATTTATATGCCGCATGAAACGGGCGGCACATGCTTCAGTCGCGCCTGATACCAACCTCATCGCAAACGGATGCCCGCTCCCCAGCGGCTTCCGGTTCTGTTTCGGGCCTGGCTCGAAACAGCCAATCCGGGGATTTGAACGATCATGACCGAGACGACCCATGCCGCCGAAGGCGCGGCCTCGAAATCCGATGCCGCGCGCGAAAATATGGAAAAATTCACGCGCATCGGCGAAATGGCCAGGAGCTTCGACGTGACGTTGCGCGCGTTGCGCTTCTACGAGGACCGGGGCCTGATCGATCCGCGCCGCGAGGGAACGACGCGACTCTACTCGCGCCGCGACCGGGCGCGGCTCAGGCTTGTCCTGCTCGGCCGGCGGGTGGGATTCTCGCTGCGCGAAGTCAAGCAGATCATGGATCTCTACGACCCCAAGGGGCCGAATACGCGGCAGCTCAGAATGGTGCTGGAAAAGTCGCAGCGCCAGCTCGGCCGGCTCGAAGCACGCCGGGCCGCGCTTGACGAGGCCATCGGCGAGCTTACGGACATGATGGAGAACGTCCGCGACCGGCTCGACGCCGCGCAGCCGCTGCGCCGCACCGGCTGATCCGCCCCGCTTTCTTCTCCGATCTTCGCCCAATCAGGCCTGCCCGTCCGCCTGTCCGCACAGTGGGTCTGCCCACTGGTTCGCCCTCGGGGTCCACCCCTTGGGAGGGCGGCGTGATTTGCCATGGCGAATAATTGACGTTTCCGTAAACGTCAATTATTGCTCTCGACTCTTTCGCCCAGGCTCTTGGGTTCGCACCCGCATGGGCCTATGTCTTGGCAGGGATAAGGGAGAGATCGCATGCCGATTTACCGGGCGCCGGTCGCGGATACGCTGTTCGTCCTGAAGGATGTTCTGGGCTACGAACGCTACAGCAATCTGCCCGGTTTTTCCGACGCCACGCCCGACGTGCTGGAGGCTATCCTCGCGGAAGGCGCCAGGCTCGCCGAAGAGGTTATGCAGCCCCTGAACCGTGTCGGCGACATCGAAGGCTGCAAGCGCCACGATGACGGCTCGGTGACGACGCCCAAGGCCTTCAAGGATGCCTACCGCGAATATTGCGCCGGCGGCTGGATGGGCCTTTCCGCGCCCGCCGAATATGGCGGACAGGGCCTGCCCTATTCGATCCATACCGCGATCGGCGAATATCTGTCCTCCGCCAACATGGCGCTGATGATGTATCCGGGCCTGACACAGGGCGCGATCGCCGCGATCCTCACGCACGGTTCGGACGAGCAGAAGAAAAAATACCTGCCTAAACTGGTCGAGGGCGCGTGGACCGGCACCATGAACCTGACCGAGCCGCATTGCGGCACCGATCTCGGCCTGCTCCGCACAAGAGCGGTGCCGGCCGGCGACGGCAGCTACAAGCTCACCGGCCAGAAGATTTTCATCTCGGCCGGCGAGCACGACATGGGCGAAAACATCATCCATCTGGTGCTGGCGCGTATCGAGGGCGCGCCGGAAGGCACCAAGGGCATCTCGCTGTTCATCGTGCCGAAATTCCTGCTGGATAGCGAGGGCGGGCCCGGCGAGCGCAACAAGGTGTCATGCGGCTCGATCGAGGAGAAGATGGGCATCCACGGCAACGCCACCTGCGTCATGGACTACGACGAGGCGACCGGCTACCTGATCGGCCCGGAGAATGGCGGCCTGCGCGCCATGTTCACCATGATGAACGAGGCGCGGCTCGGCGTCGGCCTGCAAGGCCAGGCGATCGGCGAAGTCGCCTACCAGAACGCGGCCGTCTACGCGCGCGAACGCCTGCAGGGCCGTTCGCTGGCCGGGCCGAAGGAGCCCGAAAAGAAGGCCGATCCGATCATCGCCCATCCGGATATCCGGCGCGCCCTGATGACCATGCGCGCCTTCAACGAGGGAGGCCGCGCGCTCATCCTCGCCACCGCGCTGCGCTCCGACATCGCCCACCGTTCGGCCGACGAGAAGGAACGCCAGGAGGCCGACGACTGGCTCGGCTTGATGACGCCGATCATCAAGGGCGTCTTGACCGACAAGGGTTTCGAGCATGCCGTCATGGCGCAGCAGGTCTATGGCGGCCACGGCTATATCGAGGAACACGGCATGAGCCAGTTCGTGCGCGACGGCCGCATCGCCATGATCTACGAGGGCGCCAACGGCATCCAGGCACTCGACCTCGTCGGCCGCAAGCTGGCGCTGAACGGCGGCCGCGCCATCCAGGCCTTCTTCAAGGAGATCGGCGATTTTTGCGAGGAGCATCGGGCCGACGAGAAGATGACGCCCTTTACCAAGGCGCTGAAAAAGGGGCTCGACGACCTCTACACCGCCACCATGTGGCTGATGCAGAACGGCATGAAGAATCCCGACAACGCGGGTGCGGCCTCGACCGACTATTTGCACCTTTCCGGCCTGGTGGCGCTCGGCTACATGTGGGGCCGGATGGTGAAGGTCGCGCAGGACAGGCTGGCGGACGACGGCGACGAGGCTAGGGATTTCTGCGAGAACAAGATCACGACCGGCCGCTATTTCATGGAGCGCGTCATGCCCGAGACGGCAGCGCATCTCGCCCGCATCTCGTCGGGCTCGGCGACCATGATGAGCCTGCCGGCGGAAGCATTTTGACTGGAATGCGGGGAGACAGAACCGGCAATGCCTGAATTCACCCTCTACGGCTTTTCCGAATCCGGCAATTCCTACAAGCCGGCGCTGATGCTGGAACTGTGCAAGGCCGATTGGGAAATCAGGCGCGTTGCCTATTTTTCAGGCGAGACGCGCGCGCCGGAATACCGCGAACTGAACGTCATGGGCGAGGCGCCGGTCCTCGTCCATCACCGCGAGGAAGGCGATCTCACGCTGTCGCAATCGGGGGTGATCCTCTCCCACCTCGCCAAACGCTTTCGGAAATTCAATCCGAAGACGGAAGAGGAAGAGCGCGAGGTGCTGCGCTGGATCCTCTTCGATAATCACAAGCTCACCAGCTACACCGCGACGCTACGCTTCTTCCGCACTCTGGCGAAACAGCCGGACAATCCGGCCGCGCCCTTCCTCGAAGGTCGCGTGACGGGCGCTTATCAAGTGCTCGACGCGCATTTGAAGGACCGCGACTGGGTGGCGGCGGAGCGGCCGACCATCGCCGACATCTCGCTTTGCGGCTATCTGTTCTGGCCGCGGGAGATTGGCGTAGACTGGAACGACTATCCCAACATCCGCGACTGGCTCGACCGCATCAAGCTCCTGCCCGGCTGGAAGATGCCGGAAACGCTGATGCCCTCCGGGCAGGACGCGGTGACAGACGCCGCCTGAAGAGCGGCAAAGACAAAGGAGCACGACGATGGCTGACGCTTATGTCTATGACGCGATCCGCACCCCGCGCGGACGCGGCAAGAAGGACGGCTCGCTGCACGAGGTCCCGGCCGTGCGGCTTGCGGCGAAAGCGCTGGAGGCGATCCGCGACCGCAACGGGCTCGATACGGCGACGGTGGACGACATCGTCTTCGGCTGCGTCGATCCGGTCGGCGAGGCAGGCTCGGTGATCCCGCGCGCGGCGGCCTTCGAGGCAGGCTACGACTTCAAGGCGCCGGGCATACAGATCTCGCGCTTCTGCGCCTCGGGGCTGGACGCCATCAATCTGGGCGCAGCCAAGATCGCGGGCGGCGGCGACGACATCGTCATCGCGGGCGGCGTGGAATCCATGTCGCGCGTCGGTATGGGCATGTCGGGCGGCGCCTGGTTTATGGACCCGTCGGTCGGCATCCCTTCCTATTTCGTGCCGCAGGGGATTTCCGCCGATCTGATCGCCACCAAACACGGCTTTTCGCGCGATGACGTCGACGCCTATGCGGTCGAGAGCCAGAAGCGCGCGGCGCATGCCTGGGAGAAGGGCTGGTTCAGGAATTCCGTGATCGAGATCGCCGACCAGAACGGCCTCACCATCCTCGACCATGACGAGCATATGCGGCCCTCGACCGACATGCAGGGGCTCGCCTCGCTCAACCCTTCCTTTACCATGGTCGGCGAGATGGGCGGCTTCGACGCGGTAGCGGTCGACCGCTATCCGGAGGTCGAGAAGATCAACCATGTCCACCATGCCGGCAATTCGTCGGGCATCGTCGACGGGGCGGCGGCCGTGCTGCTGGGCTCGAAGAAGGGCGGCAAGTCGCTTGGGCTGAAGCCGCGCGCCCGCATCCGCGCGATGGCCAATATCGGCTCGGAGCCATCCATCATGCTGACCGGCCCGGTCGACGTGACGGAGAAGCTCTTGAAACGCGCGAAGATGAAGCTGTCGGATATCGACCTGTTCGAACTGAACGAGGCCTTCGCATCGGTCGTGCTGCGCTTCTGCCAAGCCTTCGACATTCCGCGCGACAGGATCAACGTCAATGGCGGCGCTATCGCCATGGGCCATCCGCTCGGCGCCACCGGCGCGATGATCTTCGGCACCGTGCTCGACGAACTGGAGCGGCGCGACCTCAACACGGCGCTGGTGACACTGTGCATCGGCGCCGGCATGGGCACGGCCACCATCATCGAGCGGGTGTAATTCGCATCACCCCGACCAAACAGCTGATCGGAGTTTTCTCCAATGACCGACTATAAGAACTTCACCGTCGAGACCGATACGGACGGGATCGCCCTCGTCACCTGGGACATGCCGGACCGGTCGATGAACGTCTTCACCGAGGAGGTGATCGGCGAACTGGACGAGATCGTCGATCGGGTGACGGCGGACGCCGCCGTCAAGGGCGTGGTCATCACCTCGGGCAAGGAGAGCTTTTCCGGCGGCGCGGACCTGACGATGCTGCAACGCATGCTCGGCCAGTTCCACGCCGTAGACGCCAAGGATCATAAAAAGGCGGTCGCCATGCTGTTCGAAGGCGCGGGCCGCATGACGCATCTGTTCCGCAAAATCGAGACATCCGGCAAGCCCTGGGTCTCGGCGATCAACGGTACCTGCATGGGCGGCGCGTTCGAGCTTTCGCTTGCCTGCCACGGCCGCGTGGCGGCGGATAGCGAGCGCGTGAAGATGGCGCTGCCCGAGATCAAGGTCGGGCTTTTCCCCGGAGCCGGCGGCACGCAGCGCGTACCGCGCCTCGCCAATACGCAGGAAGCGCTCCAGATGCTGACGTCGGGCCAGACGCTTTCGCCGAAGAAGGCGAAGGCTATGAACCTGATCCATGACATTGTCGAACCGGCCAAGCTCATCGACGCGGCGAAGGCGATGATCGCCGCCGGGCTGAAGCCGGTGGCGCCATGGGACGAGAAGGGGTTCAAGCTGCCCGGCGGGCCGGTCTATTCGGCGGCAGGCGCCAATCTCTGGCCGCCGGCCATCGCCATCCTGCGGCGCGAGACGCATGGCAATTATCCTGCCGCCGCCGCGGTCCTGAAATGCGTCTATGAGGGCCTCCTGGTGCCCTTCGACACGGCGCTCCGCATCGAACAACGCTATTTCACCGAAATCCTGCAGACGAGAGAGGCGGCGATGATGATCCGCTCGCTCTTCGTCTCCCTGCAGGAACTGAACAAGGGCGCGCGCCGGCCGGCCGGCGTTGCGCAGACGAAATTCAGCAAGATCGGCGTGCTCGGCGCCGGCTTCATGGGCGCGGGCATCGCCTATGTGACGGCGAAGGCCGGCATTCCGGTGATGCTGCTCGACCGCGACATGCCTTCGGCCGAAAAGGGCAAGGCGCATGCGCAAGGGCTGATGGACGGGCTCATCAAGAAGGGCCGAGCCACCGAAGACGAGAAGGCAAAGCTCCTGTCACTTATCACGCCGACGATGGACTACGCCGATCTGGATGGCTCGGACCTCGTCATCGAGGCCGTGTTCGAGGATTCAGAGGTGAAGAAGGGCGCGACGGAGAATGCCGAAGCCGTGCTCAAACCCGCCGCCATCTTCGCTTCCAACACCTCGACCATCCCGATCACCGGGCTGGCGAAGAATTCGGTCAGGCCGAAGAATTTCATCGGCATCCATTTCTTCTCGCCGGTCGATCGCATGATGCTGGTCGAGATCATCCTCGGCAAGAAGACCGGCGACAAGGCGCTGGCGACGGCCGTCGACTATGTGCGCGCGATTAAAAAGACGCCGATCGTGGTCAACGATACGCGCGGTTTCTACGTCAACCGCTGCGTGCTGCGCTACATGTCGGAAGCCTTCAAGATGGTGATCGAGGGCGTGCCGGCGGCGATGATCGAGAACGCCGCGAAGCTTGCCGGCATGCCGGTCGGGCCGCTGGCGCTGACCGACGAGACGGCGATCGATCTCGCGCAGAAGATCATGAAGCAGACGATCCGCGATCTGGGCGAAAAGGCCGTCGATCCGGAGCAGTTGAAGCTCATCGACATCATGGTCGACAAGCACGGCCGCTTCGGCCGCAAGAACGGCAAGGGTTTTTACGACTATCCCGCGAAGCCGGCGAAGAAGAGCCTCTGGCCGGGGTTGAAGGACCTTTATAAGCAGCAGGACCCCGACAGGATCGACGTCGAGGAACTGAAGGAGCGTTTCCTCGCCGTCATCGCACTCGAGGCCGCGCGCGTCATGGAGGAAGGCATCGTCACCGACCCGCGCGAGGCGGATGTCGGATCGATTCTCGCCTTCGGCTTCGCGCCCTATACGGGCGGCGTGCTCTCCTATATCGACGGCATGGGCATGGAAAAATTCCTCAAGCTCGCCAGGCGTCTGCAGAAGAAATACGGCAAGGAATTCAAGGCGCCGAAGCTGCTTGCCGATATGGCCGCGAAGGGGGAGACGTTCTACCAGCGCTTCGATCCATACAAGGCGGATACGAAGAAGGCGGCCTGACTGCGCATCTATGTGTCCGGCAAGTCCGGCGCGTGGCGGTGACAACAGCTTGCCGCGGGCGGCACCCTCGGCACTGAAGGCTGTTTGCCGACGCGGTTGTTCTGGACAAAATCCGGTCCGGCCGATAGAAGCGGCGCAAAGGTATTTTTTCCTGTATGGGAAGGGAGCACCGCCATGCTCTCGCATGAGCGTGTCTGGGCCGCGATTGATGCGCTTGCGGCGCGCTATTCGCTTTCGGCTTCCGGACTGGCGCGACGCGCCGGTCTCGATTCCACCGCCTTCAACAGATCCAAGCGCATGTCCGCCGACGGCAGGCCGCGCTGGCCCTCGACCGAATCGCTCGCCAAGATCATCGAGGCGACAGGCTCCACGCTCGACGAACTCTTCGCGCTGATCGAGGGAACGCAGCCGGCCACCGACCGCGACGCGCTGCCGAGGCAGGCGTCACCGGTGCCGCTGGTCGGCTTCGCGCAGGCCGGCGCCGGCGGCTTCTTCGACGATGCCGGCTTCCCCGCCGGCGAGGGCTGGGACCTGATCGAGCTTCCCGACCGCGCGCCGGAAGGCACTTACGCGCTCGGCATACAGGGCGATTCCATGCTGCCGCTCTACCGGCACGGCGACATATTGATCGTCGATCCAAACGCGCCGGTCCATCGCGGCGACCGGGTCGTGGTCAAGACAACCGAAGGCGAGGTCATGGCCAAGGTGCTGGAAAGACAGACGACGAAGGCGATCGATCTCCTCTCGCTCAATCCGGAGCACGAGAACCGCACGATCCCGATGAGGGAAGTCGATTGGGTCGCGCGGGTTATCTGGGCGAGCCAGTAAGCCGACGCCTTGCCCGCGCTCAATCGCATCGCGCTCGTTGCTATCGGCCTCGCGCTGGTCGCGGCGCTGTGGATCGGCGGGCAATCCCTGATCGTACGACACGGAAAAGATGCCGAAGCATCCCGCCCCTCTTCGCCGGAGGAGACACAGGCGATGAGGGCTCCTCCAGGTAAACCTCACCGGACCCATGACACGGAGATGCAGCAAATCCGCCGGGTCGCGCCCGACAGCATTGACGGGCCGGATATTGCGGGACCACTGGAGCGTGTCGCACCGAGGGAACCGCTTGCCACGGCGACAAAGCCGCTGAAGCGCGAGCCGTTCGGCCCGCCTGTTCCGAAAGGCACGCTGCTTTACCGGCCGGTCGCGCCGGCAGCAGGCGAGATCGAGGCCGACGGCTATACGATCCGGCTCGCCGGAATAAAGGTGATGCCCGCGGACCGCTTTTGTTCAGATGAAGCTGGCAAGCGATGGCCCTGCGGCGCCATGGCGCGAACCGCCTTCCGGGCGTGGATGCGCGGTCGTGCCGCCTCCTGCGACGTGCCGCCCAAACCCACCGAAATCGCCACGCATTGCACGCTCGACGGCGAGGACATGGCGTTGTGGCTCGTCCGAAACGGCTGGGCGGAAAGCACCGGCCAGTATGGCGATGCCGAGGCGGAAGCGAGACGGGCAAAAAGGGGAATGTTCGGCCCCTCGCCGATCGAATCTTCCCCGGAATAGAGCGATCCGAGGAAAAATGGGAACCGGTTTTCCGAAAAGATCATGCTCAAACAAAGAGATAAGAGCATGATGCGATTCAATCCAATCGCATCATGCTCTAGAAGCTACGCCGTCGCTCTCTCGCTCTCGCGCAAATTCTGCACGTAGACGTTGATGATCAGCGCCAGCAGCAGGATGATGCCGCGGATCAGGATTTTCAGGAAGCTGTCGATGTTGATGTGATCGAGCCCGTTATTGAGCACGCCGAGGATCAAAAGGCCGATGATGGTGTTGCCGATGCCGCCACGCCCGCCAAACAGGCTGGTGCCTCCGACCACCACCGCGGCGATGGCGTCGAGCAGGTAGCCGTCGAACTCGTTTTGCTGGGCGCTGCCGAAATAGGCGACGCCGAGCATGCCCGCCACGCCCGAGCACACCGCGCCGATGACCATCACGGCGGCGAGGATGAGCTTGACGTTGACGCCGGAATATTCCGCCGCCTCGCGATTGCCGCCGACCATGAAGACATAGCGCCCGAAGCGCGTATAGGTCAGCACGATATGCCCGGCGGCCAGGAAAATACACAAGACGATGACAATCCACGGTATGCCGTGGAACGAGCCCGAGCCCAAGGTCGAGACGAGGTCGGGCACGGCATAGGCGATCTGGCCGCGCACCAGAAGCGCGCAGATGCCGGCGGCGATCTGCATCATGGCGAGCGTCATGATGAAGGAGGGGATGCCGATGATCGTCAGGCCGAAGGCGTTGATCAGGCCGAGCGCCGCGCTGGCGGCGAGCGCTAGGATGATCGCAGCCCAGCCGGGAAGCGGTACGTTGGCGATGTTGACGTAGGATTCCTGCAAAGTGAAATAGGCGACGACGATACCGGCCGCGTTGGCGACGGCGGCGATGGAAAGATCGATCTCCGCGCACAGGATGACGAAGGTCAGCCCGACGGCGATGATCCCGGAGACCGATATCTGGACCATGATATTGGCGACGTTGTTCATCGAAAGGAAAGCCGGGCTCGCCAGCGCAAAGAAGGCGACGAGCACGATCAACGTCGCGAAAGGCGCGATGTTGCGCATCTGGTTGCGCACGAAGGCGAGCGCCTGCGAGCGGCCGCTTGCGCTATCGGTCCCTTCGAGCGGAACGGTCATGGAAGGCCTCCTCACGCGGCTTCGAGAAGCCGGTCCTTGCTGATCTTTTCGCCGGCGAATTCCCGCACGATCCGCCCCTTCTTCATGACGACGATGCGGTCGGCGAGCGACAGCACCGTCTCCGGTTCGGTCGAGACGACGACGATGCCCATCCCCTGGTCGCGCAATTTGCGCACGATCTTCACCACATCCTCCTTGGCGCCGACATCCATGCCGCGCGTCGGCTCGGCCAGGACCAGAACCTTGGGCGGCCATGTCAGCCATTTGGCGAGCGCCACCTTCTGCTGGTTACCGCCCGACAGGTTTTGCAAAAGGACATTCACGCGCGGCGGCCGGATGGAGAGGGATGCGACATGGCCGTTGGCGATCCGCCGCTCCTCGGCGGGCTTCAGCCATAGGCGCGCGATACGGTCGAGCACGCTGATAGACACGTTCTTGTAGACCGGCTCGGAATAGAAAAGCATGGAGCGCCGGCTTTCCGGCACAAAGGCAATGCCAGCCCGTCGCGCCTGGGCGGTGTTCCTCAATCTGAGTTTTTTGCCCTCCAGCGCAAGCGATCCCGTCGCCGGCCTATTTTTGCCGAACAGCGTGCGGGCGAGTTCCAACTGGCCGCAACCCATGAAGCCGTAGACGCCGAGCACTTCGCCGGCCCGCACATCCAGCGACACGCCGGCGAAGGCGCGGCCGGCGCCGAGATTGGTGGCCGACAGGATCACCGGTGCGTCCGGCTTGCTGTCCAGCGCTATGTCGTCGGTATAGCTCTCCTCCAGGCCCTCATGACCGGAACCGATCATGCGGTCGATCAGCCAGACCTTGTCGACCTTCGAGGCGGCTTCGGTGACCACGCGCGCACCATTGCGGAACACGGTCACGGTGTCGGAAATGGCGAGGATGTCGTCGAGGAAATGCGAGATGAAGACGATCGAGCGGCCGCTCGCGCGCACCTTCCGCACCACCTCGAACAGGCGCTCGACCTCGGGCGGCGAGAGCGCCGAGGTCGGCTCGTCGAGGATGACGATGCGCGCGCCGGAGAAGAGCACGCGGGCAAGCTCGATCAGTTGCTGCAGGCCGATCGCGAGCGACCCGATGCGTATGCGCGGATCGACGACGATGCCAAGGCTGGCAAGCTGCTCGCGTGCGCCCTTGACCATGCCGCGCCAGTCGACGATGCCGCCTTTCGTCAGTTGCTTGCCCAGATAGACGTTCTCGGCGACGGTAAGGTCGGGAACGATGCTCAATTCCTGATGCACCATGCCGATACCGGCGTCGAGCGCGTCGCGCGCGGAGCGGAAATGCACCGGCTTGCCGTCAATCAGCATCTGCCCCTGATACTGGGCATGCACGCCGGCGATGATCTTCATCAAGGTCGACTTGCCGGCGCCGTTTTCACCGACAAGGCCGTGCACCTCGCCCGCCTTCAGCACGAAGTCCACGTCGCGCAGCGCCGCAACGCCGCCGAAGGATTTCGAGATGGCCCGCATCTCAAGGCGCGGTCGCGCCCCGTCGGCGGCTTTGTCGGCCTCAGCGTTCATCCTCGTTCAGCCATATCGCGGGGATGGAGGGCCGGCTTTCGCCGGCCCGTTCGAGAACATCAGATCAGGAAGTGGTTTTCCATCCAGAGCATGCCCTCGGCATTGGCCTTGGTGACCACAGGACCGTCGGCGACGACATTTTTCGGGATGCCGCCCTCGCCGGTCTTCTCGCCCGCCACCGCGGCGACACCGGCTACGATTGCACCACCATGGATGCGGCAGGACGGATTGCGCACGGTTGCATGCATACGGCCTTCGAGCACTGCGGCCAGCGCCGGAGGCATGGCGTCGCAGCCGCCAATCTTGATGTCGGTGCGCTTGTGCGCCTTCATGACGTTGTAGGCGGCGAGCGCCATGTCGTCATTGTGGAAATAGGCCGCGTCGATCTTGGGATATTTGGTCAGATAGGTTTCCCACAGCCGCGCCACCTTGGTGACGTCCCAGTCGGCGGGCTGCTTCTCCAGCACCTTGATGTCGGGATATTTCTTGATAATCGATTCGAAGCCGCGCGTGCGGCCCTGCG
This sequence comes from Hyphomicrobiales bacterium, assembly GCA_030456445.1. Lineage (GTDB taxonomy): Bacteria > Pseudomonadota > Alphaproteobacteria > Rhizobiales > Rhizobiaceae > Mesorhizobium_L. The sequence continues at coordinate 2,292 of JAKDNM010000035.1, read as the reverse complement.
CGCCGGTATGGCCGAGCGCACCTTGCGTCATAATGATGTTGCCCTTGCCGCCGATGGCGTCGACCAGCGCCTGCGTCACGGACGACCCCATGAACTCGTTATCGGGCGCCAGGAACGAGTGGATATTGATCTTGTCCAGCGGCGCGATCAGCGTATCCATGTCGATGACGGGAATGCCGGCATCGATCATCTTCTGCACGGGCTGGGTCAGCGTGCCGATGCCGAAGGCCTGGATGGCGACGAAATCCCATTTCTGCGAGGCCATGTTGTCGATCGCCGCGCGCTGCTTGACGGCGTCGAGCTCGCCGTCGAACCAGGTCACCTCGACATTATAAAGCTTGCCCCAGAATTCGGCCGCCTGTTTGCCCTGCGCGCACCATGTCGCCTGCAGTCCGGCGTTGGAGAAGGCCGCCTTGAGCGGCTTTTCCGAACGGCCCGTCGCCGCCGCCGCCATGGCCGGGCTGATGGCGAACCCGCCGAGCAGCGCCGCGGCGCCGCCCGCCGAGGCGACCGTCAGAAAATCGCGCCTGTTGGTCCTGATCCTGTCTGTCATGTCGTTCCTCCCTGGTGAGCCCGTAGACAAGGCGGGCCTTGCGAAAACTATGACAGCGGTATCAAGAGCCCGCAAGGCACCTTATGACAGCGCAACCATTTTTTCGCGGCCGTTTACTCCGCCGCCCGTTTGCCGCTAAGAACCGCTTGAAACGGTCTCAAAAAGATCGCGGTATTCCATTCGGGTCCCATCATGAACGACAAAGACACAGCCGAAACAGCCGAAGCGCAGGCCAGGCTTCTTTCAGCCGCGCTGCCCTATATGCAGCGCTACGAGAACAAGACGGTCGTGGTGAAATATGGCGGGCACGCCATGGGCGACGCCGCGCTCGGCCAGGCATTCGCGCGCGACATCGCGCTTTTGAAACAATCCGGCGTCAACCCGATCGTGGTCCATGGCGGCGGCCCGCAGATCGCGGCCATGCTCGCCAAGATGGGGATCGAATCCCGCTTCGAGGGCGGCCTGCGGGTCACCGACGAGAAGACGGTCGAGATCGTCGAGATGGTGCTTGCCGGATCGATCAACAAGCAGATCGTCGCGCTCATCAACGCAGAGGGCGAATGGGCGATCGGGCTTTGCGGCAAGGACGGCAACATGGTCTTCGCCGAGAAGGCCCACAAGACCGTCACTGACCCGGATTCCAATATCGAGCGGGTGCTCGATCTCGGCTTCGTCGGCGAACCGGTCGAGGTCGACCGTACGCTGCTCGACCTTCTGGCGCGCTCGGAGATGATCCCGGTTCTCGCGCCGGTGGCGCCGGGCCGCGACGGTCACACCTACAACATCAACGCCGACACCTTCGCCGGCGCCATCGCCGGCGCGCTGAAGGCGACGCGGCTGCTCTTCCTCACCGACGTGCCGGGCGTGCTCGACAGGAACAAGAAACTGATCGACGAATTGTCGGTCTCGGAGGCGAAAGCTCTCATCAGGGACGGCACCATCTCCGGCGGCATGATCCCCAAGGTCGAGACCTGCATCCAGGCGATCGAGCGCGGCGTGGAAGGCGTCGTCATCCTCAACGGCAAGCAGGCGCACGCGGTCCTGCTGGAACTCTTCACCAAGCACGGCGCCGGGACGCTGATCGTGCCGTAGTCCTTGCAATTTTGTAGCCCATAGGATACGATCCATGATCGAAATTCGCTCGATCGAGCAATATTCGAAATGGTATCAACGGCTGCGAGATCGTGAAGCCCAGTCGCGGGTTCTGATACGCTTGAGACGCCTTTCGCTCGGCAATTTTGGCGATGTTGCTCCGGTTGGCGAAGGTGTCAGTGAATTACGCATCCATTATGGGCCCGGATACCGGGTCTACTTCGTCAGCCGCGGCGATCGTATCATCATATTACTGGGCGGCGGAGACAAGAGCACGCAGGACAAGGACATCGCGGCTGCAAAAGCGCTTGCGAAATCGGTTTAGGAACTCGAATGCCTATCAAGACCACAAGGTGGGATGCCTCGGAACATCTCGACAGCGATGAAATGATCGGCGCGTTCATAGACGCGGCCCTTGAGGATGGCGATCCGGCTCTCGTGGCGGCCGCAATCGGCGATGTGGCTCGCGCCAAGGGCATGACGGCGATCGCGAGGGAGGCGGGCGTTTCCAGGGAGAGCCTCTACAAGGCCTTGAGCGCCGAGGGAAATCCGGAATTTGCCACGATCATGAAAGTGCTCAAGGCGCTGCAACTGCGACTGGCGGTAAGTGCCGGCAAGAGAGCGGGCCGGGGCTCGACCGAGGCCGC
>JAKDNM010000153.1 GCA_030456445.1 Hyphomicrobiales bacterium | reverse complement strand
TTCGAGGAAGTGGCTCATATGGCTGTTCCTTTCCCAATTCCGCTTTCAGGGCGACTGCGAGGTGCTCTCGCCCATCACAGGTGCCCGCCGCACCTCGGTCAGATAGTTCCAGATGAGTGACACCCAGACGATGCCGTAAAGCAGCATGAAGCAGCTTGAATTGAAGCCGAGCCGGTCAAGGATGGCGCCGAACATGATCGGCAGGAGGAAACCGCCGAGGCCGCCCACCATGCCGACGATGCCGGACACCGTGCCCATATTCTCGGGGAAATCGTCGCCGATATATTTGAAGGTCGAGGCCATGCCGCAGGCGAACGCGATGCCGAGCACGAAAAGAAGGACGGCGAAGAACCAGGCCGGCAGGGCAATGCCGAAGGTCGCTGGCCCATTGATGGTGTGGATGGTCAATTCCGTCTTCGGATAGGAGAGCAGGAACAGGCAGATCCAGGCGATCCACAGCACCCACCAGGTGACGCTATGCGCGCCGAAGCGGTCCGAGAGCCAGCCGCCGAAGGCGCGAAAGACGCCGGCCGGCAGCGCGAAGCAGACGGCGAGGAGCGAAGCCTGCGCGATCGAAAGCCCGTATTCCGACTTGAAATATTGCGGCATCCAGATCGACAGCGCCGTAAAGCCACCGAACACGATCGAATAATACTGGCAGTATTTCCACACGCGTGGATCGCGCAGCACTTGAAGCTGTGAGAGCACCGAGGGCGAGGTAGCGGCCCGCGCCGGGTCGGGTGCGGAAAAGATCCAGAAGATTACGGCCGTAATGATCAGTGCGACAGCATAGACCTTGGGCACCATCTGCCAGCCATAGGCGCCTATCAACCATGGCGCGACGAACATGTTGAGCGCCGCGCCCACCGTGCCGGCTCCGAAGACACCCATGGCGAAGCCGCGTTTCTCCTTGGGGAAGAACCGCGCCACATAGGGCGTGCCGACCGAGAAAGAGGCGCCGACCAGCCCCAGTGCGAGGCCCAGCACGATGAAATGCCACAGCGCCGTGGCATAGGACGAAATCCAGACGGGAACGGCGCAGCCGATGAGCAGCGCCAGCATCAGCCGGCGCCCGCCGAGCCGGTCGGTCCAGATGCCGAGCGGCAGGCGGAAAAGCGCGCCGGTCAGCACAGGGGTGGCAGTCAGGAGACCGAACTCGACCGAGCTCAGGCCAAGCTGCTCGCGGATCGGAATGCCAGTGACGCCGAACATCATCCACACGGCAAAGCAGATGGTGAACGCCCAGGTCGTCGCGAGCAGGACTGCAATGTTCCCCGATCTGGGCATCCAAGGCTCCGGCTTCAGTCTTTACTGGTCTCGATCGGGATCATTCCACGTCTTTGCGCCAGCGCAAAGCGCAAATGGACGCAGCGCAGCATCGCTCACCCGTTCGCGGCCATACCTGCTTAAATTTGACGGGCTCGTTGCAAGTTCTTTCGGGGGACGTCTCGGTAGATGTCGATCAAGCGGTCGATACCTGGCGGATCACGCCGATATGCGTAGTGGCCTGAATGTCCGCTTCTGAAAGTCCAAGGCTCGAACCTGCTATTCCTCTTGCGGCCCATACGAAACTTTCACGATTAGCCCCGCACGGACAATTTCTGACGCAATTAGGTTGGTGCAACAATCACTAAAAGATCAGCCTCCTCCCTCGGGCTCGACAAGTTCGACGTGGCTGACGCCAAGGGCCTGTGCCAGCTCGTAGAGCGTGATCACGGTCGGGTTCCTGCGGCCGCGTTCGAGACCGCTGAGGTATTGTTGACTGAAGCCGGAGCGAGCTTCTACCTCCTCCTGGGTCAGGCCCTTTTCCCGACGCAGGCGGGCGAAGTTTCGGCCGACCAACTTGCGCATGTCCATGCGCGGGAAGATCGCGGTTTACATACTTTGAGTTTATCAACTATAATATGTATTACCGATCTGGGCAGCGAAACGCCGGAAGCAAGTTTGATCGAGAGCAGAAATTCATCTTGCGCAAATGAGCGCTGGCAAACGTTGAATCCGACCTTCACATTCTACACCTGCTCCACTGGTTGTACGGATGGTGAGCCGCGCTGGCGTAACGACGGCATCGGCGACGTGTTCTTTCTGAACATTAATGACGCGCGGCGGGCAGCTGTGGAACTTCACCGCGAAATGTCGACCGATGCGCATTCGGACCCCATGACGATACGGCTCGAAAAGATCCGCACTGTCCCGATCACTGATCATGCCATGCTATCATTGCTGAACGGCGATATCGCATTGCTGATCGAAAGCTATGAAGTCATTGAGACGTTTTGTTCCGGCGACGGTGCTTCAGCGCCCCTGCTTGCCCGATGAGACCGTGGTCCTGGTAGCTATTCGGCCGCGCCTTTCAGGCGAGACAGATCAATCCGCATCGGCGCATCTTGCGCATTCTCCATCTCTTCGCCCGCCGGTGGCTCGGGAGACGCCGGCTGAGCTGCATCCGACGGTGTTGCACGATGCCGTGCCTGCGATCCGGATGCGCCATCATCGATAGAGGTCGTGACGGATGCCGATCCCGGAGCATCGGCGCCAGGATCGTGTGCCTGAAACACCGCCTTTCCCTCGAACCTTCCCGTTTTCCAGGCAGAAATTGCATCGTCAAAAATATACGGAAACACCCCCGCACTCGTTGGCCGTCCGTATGCCTCCGAGACGATCCGAAGGATTTTGGCGAACATCTTCGTTCCCATCCGGAGGTTTTCGCAAGCATCAACTAAATTGGATTTCAGCTCGGAGGCATCCATCATGCCGATGCCGGCGGGAAGCTGGGTAATACCGACGCGCACGACCGCTCGGCCGACATATTGCCGAATAATGTCCACGGCTTCTTCAGGCGTCGTAGCTTTCGGAACCAGGATCAGGCGGTCGCCGGATCTGACCGTGATCGCCAGCGGATCGGATGTCCCTACGGCGGCCACGAACTTCCCCACGACCGCCGATTTGAGAGACGGATCGGAACATTTTGCAATCAGGGCAGCATCGAGCATGAGAACTCCCAGCCATCAGGTGTTGAAGGAGGTGACGAGCGGCTTGTCGAACAGACGGGCCCAGGCGATCGTGGCGGCCTGCTGAATGGCGACGATCGAGGTGGTTTTGGTCCACCACCCGTTGCCGATGGCGACGATAATGTCTGGATCGTGCAGCATCGAGTGCAGGACGGGCCAGACGAGCAGCTGTTCGTAGCAGATCAGCGGTACGATCTGGACACCATCGATCGCGACCATCCGATTGCCGAAGAAATCCGCATGCGCACCGCCGCTCTGACCGAACCATCCTCGCCAGGGTTGCCACATCGAGCCCGGTACCGGCATCCGCTCCCGGTAGAGGACAGACCCGCCGCTCCCGGAAACCGCGACCATGACATTGTCATAACCGTCGAGACCGATCCGCGCCGCCCCCGCCAGCACGGTGACCCCTGTCCCCCGCTGTTTCTCGCGCCACAGGCGTTCCACTGTCGGCGTCCAGTAGCCGAGAGCGCTCTCGGGTAAGACGACATAGCGGGCTCCAGCGACGGCTTCCTGCCGGACGGTTGCGATCAAATCGAGCTGACGCTGAAGGCCGCCCTCGCGTCCGAGCGTCGAACCCAATGCGAGATCGATTCCTTCCCATCCCTCGGGCATGACCGCTGTGACCCAGGTCACGGCGGACCAGAGCCAGAAGCCGCTGAAAGCGACGACGGCAACGCGCCACCGACATGTTGTCATAATCGCCAGACCGGCGGCGGTCGCGGCAAGCCCCAGCCATCCCCATCCGGGAAAGAGAATTCCCGCTGCGGTTACCGGATGCGCCCATCCAAGGGTGCCGAATGGGGGAAGGGCCATTACGACACTGGCGACGAGATAGCGGAGCGGCGTATGCCAACCCCGTTTGCCGGTCCAGAGCAGCATGTGAACCATGACGAAGGCACTCGATGCAACGAGCCAGAGCAACAGGCCTGGCCAAAGGTCGGAGCCGTAGAAATTGGCCACCCCCTGCGGCAGGCCGCGCGATGCGGCCAGGAAATACCCGGCCGACACAAAGGCTGCTACAGCCCTTGTCGGACTGGCCGACCAGAGAAGCGGAAACAGGAGCGCTACTGGCAAGAGACGCGGCGCCCCGCTCCAGCCGATCCATCCGGCCGCGGCGCTGCAGCCGACCAGGACCGCCGCAAAAGCGCGTTCACGGTGCATAGGTCAGCACCGGCTGGGCGAGGCCGAGAATGCCTGACGACGGTAGCGGCCCAAAATAGCGCGAATCGAAAGACGCGCTGAAGCTTGAGTGAAGAAAAACCATGCCCGGCGGAACGACGCCGCCGGAATTCGGGTTAAGTGGTCGTCCCTTTCCGTCACGGGTTCTGACGCGGGAAGCCTCGATCGCGCGTCCGTCGACACGCACGCTGTCCGCCACCGATACGTGCTGGCCCGGCCCGGCAATCACCGTCTTGATGAGCGGCGCGTACCCGCCCTCGCACAATCCGAAGCGGAGATAGCCGCGCCCGCGCGCAGTCCGCATCGCGGCGTCATCGGGCGGACAGATGAAGACACGATCGCTATTCCTGACCGGCCGGTCGAGCGGAACGATGCGCCAGAACCCGAGCGGTTCGCTTGGCGTGAGATTGATGCGGAGATTGCCGAGCGCGCCGGCGGCGGCAATGGCCAGCCCGATGATGCTGCCCACGATCAGCATCCGCGCCGCGGCAGTGCGATGCTTCTTCGGCATCGCCGATCTTGTTACCGTCTCACCGGTCATTTGAGGCTCAGACCCTGACTCTGGCGCAACGTCTCGGATTGTTTCAACGCCTCGGCGGTGCGTTCATGCGCTGACAATTGCTGGATCGCGCGCATGGCATTCCATGCCGATTGCATTTCCGCCTTCCGCGCCGGCGTCATGTCGGCGGTGACGGCTTTGAAGACAGGACCATCGGTGTCGCGCGCGGCATTCGAAAGAAGCGTGCGTTCGCCGAACCGTTCGGAAATGGCTTTTGCAAAGCCCTCCAGCTCGGCCCTGACCATCCTGTCTGCCAGCGCGAATTCGAGCGCCGCCGGAAGATCGTTGCGGTCGATCGCGTCGCGCACGCGTTCCAGCACCTGTTTCGCGCTCGCCGACAGCGCCGGAATGTCGATGGCGAGTCTGAGGCGGGCGGCGCGCTCCTGCGCTTCGCATTTGCGCCCGGCTTCGGCGGTGAGGCGCGCATAATCCTTCAGGCTCTCGGCCAAGGCCTGGACGTTGCGCTCGGCCCTGGCCCGATCCTCTTTGTCGGCGCGGCTGGCAAATATGCCCGCCTTGCCCTTAAGCGCGCCGAAGCTCTCGGGCTGCTCGACGATCCTGGCAAGTGTGGTTTCCGCCGCGCCGGCATCCTTCAGTATCGCCTCGACGCCGACCGCCTTGAAGGCGGTTTCGGGCTCCGCATAGACGAGGTGGAACCGCGTCGAGACCTCCTCCCATTGTCGCTTCAAACCGGGATCGGAACTGAGCCTGTCGTCGACGGCCTGTTCGATGGTTTTTGGGAAATTGGTGACGCCGGCGACCATGGGCTTTTCCACCTTGATGCTGTTCGGGATGGATTGCCTGTCGCTGCCGCGAACGAGGCCGAGCGCGGCTCCGATTGTCGCAAGACGCGCACCAAGATCGACGAACTTCCGCTTTTGACGCAGCGTCCATTGAACGCGGTCGCGAACCAGCGTCCGTGCGACGTTGACGAGATGCAGGCCGCGCGCCTCCGCAAACTGGAGGGCCTGCCGATAGAAGGATGCCCGTTCGTAATCGAGTGTCGTTTCCTTCGCGTTCCTGCGCGACAGGATCGGCACGAGCCCGCCCGCCTTGGCGAAGGAACGCCGGCCATAGTAGACGGAGAGGTCCTCGCGATGCCGGGTCATCGCGACATAGGTGAGATGACGATCGAGCGACAGGGAAGCCAGCACCTTCACGCAGTCGACGGTGGCGCCCTGGCTCTTGTGGATCGTCGTGGCGTAGCCATGATCGACATTGCGATAGAGCCGGCTTTCGACGACAAACCGACGCCGCTTCCCGTCCCTTCCAACCTCGGCGACGATCCGGCCGTTGGCGGCTTCCAGCACCTTGCCGATCATGCCTTTTTTGACGCCGAGGGAGCCCTCGTTCTTCAGGAAAACGATCTGATCGCCGGCGGCAAAGCGGCGGACACCATCTTCCGTGTGGAAATTGAAGCCTTCGTCGACGAGGCCGCGCTCGACGAGCTTTGCCCGCGCCATCCCGTTCAGCGTTCGAACGTCACGACGCAGATGCGCGAGGATCAATGTGGTTTTTGCCGGATCGTACTCGCGGTCCCAGTCGGCAATCAGACTTTCGACAGCCTGGGCCTTCAACTCGGAACCCAAAACCCTGCCATTGGCCCGATAGGCTGAGACCGCATCGGCGATGCGGCCGCGCGCCAGATCGAGCGAGGCATCGCGCATCCACTGTTCGCGCTGACGGTAGATGGTTTCGAGTTCGGCATAGCCGATGCGGTCAGCAATCGCGCGGAACGCTGCGCCGGCCTCGATCGGCTGCAGTTGGTCGGGATCGCCGATAAGGACCAGCTTTGCGCCCGCCTTTGTTATGGTCTGGACGAGAAGCGCCATCTGTCTCGATGACACCATGCCGGCCTCATCGAGGACGAAGACTGTTTTCGCATCGATCAGGTCACGGCGCTCCTTCCACCGCAACTCCCAGGAAGCCAATGTGCGGGATTTGACCCCCGCTTCATTCTCCAGACCCTCGGCCGCCTTGCCGGCGAGGGCGGCGCCCACCACACGGTATCCTGCCAGTTCCCACGCTTCGGCTGCGGCCTTCATCATGGTCGTCTTGCCGGAGCCGGCTCGCCCCACGATCGCGGCGATCCGCCCGTTTTCGGTGATGTGCTCGAGTGCGGTTCTCTGTTCTTGCGAGAGGCCGCTGTGACGCGCGAAGGTCGCCGCCAGCACATGATCGCGAACGCCATGGGAGGATCGTCCCGAAAGCCAGACGGATCGATTGGCCATCCCGGCTTCGAGCCGGATCAGTTCCCGCGTCGTGTATTTTGACGGAATCCGGGCGCCGGTCGCAAAATCGATTGTGTCACGTTCCAGACGAGGCACGTCCGGGTGTTGCAGGATGCGCGCTATCAGATCCCGGAACAATGCGGCATCGTCTATGTAGCGGTGCAGGACCTTGGCGATGTCGCGTTCGTCGAAGACGCTTCTTTCGCGGGTGATGATGTCCAGTACGATCTCGGGCCGGCGCCGGATGCGGCGCGCGTTCTCGGCGCGGCGTTCTTCCTGCAGCTCGACGCGTTCGAGCTTCGGCGACCATTTCCGGGCTGCGGCCTTGCGCTCGATCGCCTTGGCGCCGACGCCGAGATGAATGGTCGGCGCAAGCTCGATCCCCTGCTTCTCGTAGGAGCGGCCATCGACACGGATGTCGAGACCGGCAAGCGCCAGATGATGGTTCTGGCAGGCGAACCAGCCGTCGCGAAACGTATTAAACTCGTCCGCTCCACCGGCCCATAATTCGTAGACGATCTTGCCGACGTCGTTGCGCAACAGCTTTCCATCGGTGCGGGCGACCGGAACCTTTTTCTGCCCGAATCCCGCTTCGGTCAGCGGCCGCAGCGTCATCATCAGATGGACATGCGGGTTGCCGGGCGCATCGTGATAAACCCAGTCGGCGACCATGCCTCTCGCCAGGATGTGGCGCTCGACAAAATCCCGCACCAGCGCGATGTTCCGGTCGGACGAAAGCTCGATCGGAAGGGCAATCGTCACGTCCTTGGCGAGCTGGGCATCCGATCGCTTCTCGAACGCCTCGACTTTATTCCAAAAGGCTTCGGCCGCGCCCGCCACCGAGCGGTCGGCGATCATTGCGCGCAGCCATTGCGGCGCATCGGACGGGATTGCGAACTCTTCGTAGAGGAGGCCCTCTTTACGGGAATAGTCGATCGTTCGCGCCTCGCGGTCGTATTCCATCTTCGCGCAATGGCGGTAGGCAGCCGACAGCACGGCGCTGCGGCCTTCGCCGCGGCTGACGATGCCGACCGAGAAATGAGGGACGGGCACTGGCGCGCAAACTCCCGTTAAAAACGAACCCACGATGTTCATCAGGAGAGGCGATCTCGCCGGGCGGAAAAGCGGCTCGTCGCGCCAGCGACGTATAATTGCGCCCTTGGATACCGCTCCTTCGGAACGGCCGGGATGATGATCCAAAGCGTCGGCGCTGCCGACTACCATTTCTATTAGTCGCCTCGTGGTGCCATCGGCGCAAAACTCTCTCCGGTTCGAGCGAGCCGGATGTGAAGAAAGGATCGACCGGAATGAAGAAGCCTTCGTCCAGGATACGGGAAGAGATCGCCCGCCTTCAGGATCAGTTGAAACAGGCGGAGACGCGTGAGGCCGAACGCATCGGCCGCATCGCGCTCAAGGCTGGCCTCGGGGAAATCGAGATCGAGGAAATGGAACTTCTGGCCGCCTTTGAGGAGGTGGCAGGTCGGTTTCGCAAAGGGGGTGGCGCCTCAGCCGGAGAAAGGAAGGGCAGGGGGAACGGAAGCGCTTCGGCGGCGTCGGCGGCGGTCCCGGCTGCCGCGGCACACGGCAACGGTGGCGACGCTTGAGAGGATGACACGGCTGATGAATG
>JAKDNM010000152.1 GCA_030456445.1 Hyphomicrobiales bacterium | reverse complement strand
CGGCATCGAGCGGCTGCGCTATACGACCAGCCATCCACGCGACATGGACGACGAACTGATCGCCGCGCATCGCGACCTCGATACGCTGATGCCCTATCTGCATCTGCCCGTGCAGTCGGGTTCGGACCGCATCCTGAAGGCCATGAACCGCCGCCATACCGCCGACGATTACCGCCGCCTGATCGACCGCATCCGCGCTGTCCGTTCCGACATCGCCATGTCGGGCGATTTCATCGTGGGCTTTCCGGGCGAGACGGACGAGGATTTCGCCGAGACGCTGAAGATCGTCCGCGATATCGGCTACGCGCAGGCTTTTTCGTTCAAATATTCGCCGCGGCCCGGCACGCCGGGCGCCGAATTGAACGGACAGGTGCCCGAAGAGGTGAAGGACCGTCGCTTGCAGGAATTGCAGGCGCTTCTTATCTCGCAGCAGCATTCCTTCGCCGCCGGCCTTGTCGGCAGCGACATGACCGTTCTTCTGGAAAAGCAAGGCCGGCACGAGGGCCAGCTTGTCGGCCGCTCGCCCTGGCTCCAGCCCGTCGTTATCGATGATGCGGCCGGCCGGATCGGTGACATAATCAGGGCGCGAATCACGCATGCCAACGCCAACAGCCTGTCGGCAAAAGCAGCTTGAAAAGGTCGGCTGAAACGATGAGGAAACACATTTGAGCGCCGCGACGGAACTGAAAAAGCCCCAGGGAGGGGCTTCGGACAAGGCGCACATCGTACTGACCTTCGACAACAACAAGCTGGCCAGCGCGCTTTACGGCCAGTTCGACGAGAACCTCGCCCGTATCGAGCAGAAGCTCGGCGTCGATATCCGCTCGCGCGGCAACCAGCTTACGATCGTCGGCGAGCAGGGCGCGGCGGAACAGGCGCGCCGCGCGCTCGATTATCTCTACGGCCTTCTCCAGAAAGGCGCGGAACTGTCGCCGTCGGAGGTGGACGGGGCGGTGCGCATGGCGGTTGCCGCCGACGATCAGCTCACGCTTCCGACGATGGAGCGCAAGGGCAAGCTCGCCGCCGCCCAGATCGGCACGCGCAAGCGCACCGTCTATGCCCGTTCCGCCAATCAGGACGCCTATATGCGGGCGCTGGAGCGCTCGGAGATGGTTTTCGGCATCGGGCCGGCCGGCACCGGCAAGACCTATATCGCGGTCGCCTACGCGGCGATGCTGCTCGAGCGCGGCATGGTCGAGCACATCGTCCTGTCGCGGCCGGCGGTGGAGGCCGGCGAGAGGCTCGGCTTCCTTCCCGGCGACATGAAGGAGAAGGTCGACCCGTATCTGAGGCCGCTCTACGACGCGCTCTACGACATGATGCCGGCCGACAAGGTGGAGCGCGCGCTCACCGCAGGCGTCATCGAGATCGCCCCGCTCGCCTTCATGCGCGGCCGCACGCTCGCCAACTCCGTCGTCATCCTCGACGAGGCGCAGAACACCACGCCCATGCAGATGAAGATGTTCCTGACGAGGCTCGGCGAGAAGGGGCGCATGATCGTCACGGGCGACCCGACCCAGATCGATTTGCCGCCCAACACCAAGTCTGGCCTGATCGAGGCGCTGCGCATTCTCGATGGCGTGCCCGGTATCGTCACCGTGCGCTTCAACGAGACCGACGTGGTGCGCCATCCGCTGGTGGCCGAGATCGTCGCCGCCTATGACCGTGACGCCACCGGCCGCAAACGCAATGATGCCGCCAACTGAAACGGAAGAGGCGGGCGACGGCCGGCGCGGCGCGATCGCTGTCGACCTCTCGATGGAGGCTGGCGACTGGCCGCCCGAGCGCGTGCTGTCGCGGCTTGCCGCAACGGCGCTCAAAGCTGCTGCAGAAGAACTGGAACTGCCGGTCGCAGACGGCACCGAGATCAGTATCGTCTTCACCGACGATGCGCATATACGTACCCTCAACAGGGAATGGCGGGAGAAGGACAAGGCGACGAACGTGCTGTCCTTTCCGGCCATGCCCGTCAGGCCGGGTGTCGCGCTGCCGCCTGTCCTCGGCGACATCGTGCTTGCCGCCGAGACGATCCGCCGCGAGGCGGGACTGGAAGAAAAGCCCTTCGAGCACCATCTGATCCACCTTATGGTGCACGGCTTCCTGCATATTGTCGGCTACGACCATGAGACCGACGCGGAAGCCGAGGAGATGGAAGAAGCGGAGCGGCGGATACTGGCGAGACTTGCCATTCCCGATCCCTATGGATAAACACCGGCACCGATCCGCCGGACCGATATGAACGAGACAGAACACAGTGCCGCAACGGTCGAAAGGCCCGGCGGAGAAGAAAGCCCCTCGGCGGACAACGCCGAAGGCCTCAGTAGGGCCGAACCCCGAAAGCCGGATCGCGTCCCGTTTCTGGAGCGGCTGCGGCGGCTTTTCCCGCATCGCAACGGCTCCAGCCTGCGCGAGGACCTGGCCGACGCGCTCGCCGGGAGCGCTCCCGACGAAGCCGCCTTTTCGCCGGGCGAACGGGCGATGCTCAACAACATCCTGCGCCTGCGCGAAGTGCGCGTCGAGGACGTGATGGTGCCGCGCGCCGACATCAAGGCGGTGGAACTTTCCACCACGCTCGGCAATTTGCTTTCGCTCTTCGAGGAGTCCGGCCATTCGCGCATGCCCGTCTATGGCGATACGCTCGACGATCCGCGCGGCATGGTCCATATCCGCGATGTGGTCGTGCACGTCACCAAGTCGGCGCGGCAGAAGAAGCCGCGCAGCCGCAAGGGCACGGCCGCTCTGGGGGTGCTCGATCTCGGCAATGTGGATCTGAGCCGGACCATCGGCGATATCGGCCTCTTGCGGCCGGTGCTTTTCGTGCCGCCTTCGATGCTCGCCTCCGATCTCATGACCCGCATGCAGGCCGCCCGCATCCAGATGGCGCTGGTCATCGACGAATATGGCGGCACCGACGGGCTGGCCTCGCTGGAGGACATCGTCGAGATGGTCGTCGGCGACATCGAGGACGAGCACGACGACGACGAGCCGATGATCGTCAAGACCGGTGAGGGCGTCTTCGTGGTGGACGCCAAGGCCGAGATCGACGAGGTCGCCGAGATGATCGGCGATGCCTTCAAGCCCGGCGAACACGGCGAATATGTCGATACGATCGGCGGCATGATCTTCAACACGCTGGGCCGCATCCCTGCGCGCGGCGAGGTGGTACAGCCCATCCCCGGTTTCGAATTCCATGTGCTCGACGCCGATCCGCGCCGCGTCAAGCGGGTCCGGATCGTGCAGACGCGCAGCGCGCCCGAACGCCGCCGCCGCTCCGCCATGCCGGCCGGGCAGGATAAATAGGCCGACAGATTTTCCCCATCGCCGGCCAGGGCCGCATCCCGTCCGCCGGGATGATAGTGTACGCCCGTAGGTGATTCGCGACGGGCGGGACGTATGGAGCGCCTTGCAGGCAAGATCATGTTGCTCGGAGGCTGGCGCCGTTCGGCGGTCGCCTTTCTTGCGGGGGCGTTTGCCGTTCTCGCCCAGGCGCCCTTCGACTTCTTCGCCGCCTGCTTTGTTTCCTTTCCCGTTCTCGTATGGCTGCTCGACGGCACGGCGGGAGAGCCCGGCGCAGGTGTTCTGAGGCGTTTTTCGCCGGCGTTCCGCACGGGCTGGTGGTTCGGCTTGGGCTATTTCATCGCCGGTCTGTGGTGGATCGGCAACGCCGTGCTGGTCGACGGCGAAGGCTTCGAATGGGCGCTTCCCTTCGCCGTCGTGGCGTTGCCGGCGTTGCTCGCCATCTTTTACGGGCTGGCGGCGGTGCTGGCCCGCCTGCTGTGGACCGACGATCTGGGTCGCATCGCGGCGATCGCCTTCGCCTTCGGCATTGCCGAGTGGCTGCGCGCCACTCTCTTCACGGGCTTTCCATGGAACGCGATCGGCTATGCGGCGATGCCCGTGCCGCTCCTCATGCAGTCGGTGTCGATGGCCGGGCTGTTCGGCATGAGCGCGCTCGCGGTCTTCGTCTTCTCGGTGCCGGCGCTGTTTGCCGGCCGCCGGCATCGCGCGGCGGGAATCGTCCTGGCGTTCGTTCTTGTCGCCGCCGATCTTGGCTATGGCTATTTCTGCCTGTCGATGCCCGCTCCCGCCTCCGCCAAGAGCCTTCGGGTGCGCATCGTGCAGCCGGCGATCGACCAGGCGGAGAAATGGGACCGGTCGGTCCGCGACCGCATCTTCAACCATCTGATCGATCTGACGCAGGCGCCGCCGGCGAAGGGTGCAAGCAAGCCGGACGTGATCGTCTGGCCCGAGACCGCCGTACCCTTCCTCTTTACAGAGCGCCCGGACGCACTGACGAAAATCGGCGAAGTGCTCGACAAGGGGCAACTACTCCTGACCGGCGCAGTCCGCGTGGAAGCCGGTGCGGGCGCCGCGCCCCGCTTCTACAATTCCATCCTCGCCATCGACGGCTCCGGCGAGATCGTCGACGCGGTGGACAAACTCCATCTCGTCCCCTTCGGCGAATATGTCCCCTTCCAGGCCTTGCTCGGCCGGCTCGGTGTCGACAAGCTGGTCGAACTGCCGGGGCCGTTTTCGGCGGGCGCACAACGCCACCCCATCGTTCTCCCGAACGGCGCCCGTGCTCTACCCTTTATTTGCTACGAGATCATCTTTCCGGGTGAGGGGGACCGCGAGGCGGCGCGTTCCGACCTGATCGTCAACATCACCAACGATGCATGGTTCGGCAATACGCCGGGGCCCTATCAGCATTTCCGCCAGGCCGAGATCCGCGCCGTCGAACTGGGTTTGCCTCTGATTCGTGCCGCCAATAACGGGATTTCGGGGGCGGTGGATGCGCATGGCCGCATTCTAGATGCGCTCGCCATCAATGCTGTCGGCGTCCTCGACGTCGATCTCCGGCTCGCTCGAGGCCACAATCCGCATGTGGGAAAGCCCTGGCGAAACGGTTTGCTCATCATAATTGTGTTCGGTCTGGCCGCCGCGGCCATGAAATTGACAAGCCGCCGGCGTTTCAATTGACATGTGGTATATTAGAATTTCATAGTGTGCCGCCCCATTGCCGACACTGGGAACCGACGGCAGGGCGAGGCTGTAAGCCAAGCGTTCAGCGCATTGAGAACAGAAAAAGGCCGTCCAAGGCGGCGAGGGACGAATGATAGACAACAAGAAGAAGCCTAACCCGATCGATATCCATGTCGGCAGCCGAGTGCGGCTGCGACGTAACATGCTTGGCATGAGTCAGGAAAAACTGGGGGAGAAGCTGGGCATCACTTTTCAACAGGTTCAGAAATATGAAAAGGGGACGAACAGGGTGGGCGCAAGCCGGCTTCAGGCTATAGCGTCGACACTCGATGCGCCCGTATCCTTCTTTTTCGAGGACGCGCCCGGCCAGAACCCCAGCCAGACAGGCGGGTTTTCGGAAGACAGCGGCGCGTCCTACGTCGTTGATTTCATAAGCAGTTCGGAAGGATTGCAGCTTAACCGCGCCTTCGTACGCATCTCCGATCCCAAAATCCGCAGGAAAATTATCGACCTGGTGCGCACATTGGCGCCGGAAGAGGGGTAGCGTCGCGCCCGAAGGATGCGTGTCATAGCGTCTCTGGCCTCTCTTTTGTGCATGGCAGGCCTAAAACGCGACTTGACGCACGCGAGCCAGTCTCGCTAACAGGAGCGCGCCTGAAAGTCGCGCTCGCCCGCTGGCGCGACCGGTTTTCCAAAGGGGTTCACCCATGTCGCGCAGGGAATATTACTTCACCAGCGAATCTGTCTCCGAAGGCCATCCGGACAAGGTTTGCGACCGCATCTCCGACGAGATCGTGGATCTCATCTATCGCGAAGCCAAAAAGGCCGGGATGGATCCATGGGACGTTCGTGTCGCCTGCGAGACCATGGCCACCACCAATCGCGTCATCATCGGTGGCGAACTCAGGGTCCCGCCCACCTTGATGAAGAAGGACAAGCATGGCCGGGAGGTCATCAATCCGGCGAAGTTCAAGTCCGCCGCCCGCAAGGCGATCAAGGCGATTGGCTACGAGCAGGACGGTTTCCACTGGAAGACCGCGAAGATCGAGGTCCTTCTCCACGGCCAGTCCGCCGATATCGCGCAGGGCGTGGACAAGTCGGCCAACAGCAATTCAGAAGGCGCCGGCGATCAGGGCATCATGTTCGGCTATGCCTGCCGTGAGACCGCCGACCTCATGCCCGCCCCGATCTATTACAGCCACAAGATCCTCGAGGTTCTCGCCGCCGCACGCCATAACCACGAGGGTGAGGCCGGCAAGCTCGGCCCCGACGCCAAGAGCCAGGTAACGGTGCGTTACGAGGACGGCGCGCCGGCCGAGGTCACCCAGATCGTGCTCTCGACGCAGCATCTCGACGCTTCGTGGAACTCCGCCAAGGTGCGCAAGGTCGTCGAACCCTATATCCGCGAGGCGCTTTCCGACATTCGCATCGCGCCGGACTGCACATGGTATGTCAACCCGACCGGCAAGTTCGTCATCGGCGGCCCGGATGGGGACGCCGGCCTGACCGGCCGCAAGATCATCGTCGACACCTATGGCGGTGCCGCGCCGCATGGGGGCGGCGCCTTCTCCGGCAAGGACACGACCAAGGTGGACCGCTCGGCCGCCTACGCCGCGCGCTATCTCGCCAAGAACGTGGTCGCGGCGCGCCTCGCCGATCGCTGCACCATCCAGCTTGCCTACGCCATCGGCGTCGCCCAGCCGCTTTCGATCTATGTGGATCTGCACGGCACCGGAAAGATTCCGGAAACGGTCGTGGAGCAGGCTTTGCGCGAGGTCATGGATTTGTCGCCGTCGGGCATCCGCCGCCATCTCGACCTCAACAAGCCGATCTACGCCAGGACGACCGCCTACGGCCATTTCGGGCGCAAGGCCGGCCGCGACGGCTCGTTCTCCTGGGAGAAGACGGATCTCGTCGCTGCTCTCAAGGATGCCGTCAAGGACGCCATAAAGCAGTCCGAAGCGGCCTGAGGGTGAATTAGAGAGCAATATGCCGGCGGAAGAGCGCCGCAAGAGGGCGACCGAAGCCTTTTTCGGCCGCCGCCACGGCAAGACGCTGCGTCCGCGCCAGGCGGCCGCGCTCGAGCGGCAATTGCCCCGCTATCGGCTCGACCTCGCCATTGCGGCGCCTGCGGATTTGTCGGCCCTCTTCTCACGCGAGGCCGACGCCGTCCGGCTTGAGATCGGCTTCGGCGGCGGCGAGCATCTCCTCCACGAAGCCATGCGCCTGCCGCAAAGCGGCTTCATCGGCGTCGAGCCCTTCGTCAACGGTGCGGCGAAGCTGATGCTCGAACTCGAACGGCAGCCGCTCGACAATCTGAGGATCCACGACGACGACGCGACACGCCTTCTCGACTGGCTGCCCGACGCCTCGCTCGCATCCATCGATCTTCTTTATCCCGATCCCTGGCCGAAGAAGCGCCACTGGAAGCGCCGCTTCGTCAATCCCGTCAATCTCGACCGCTTCGCCCGCGTGCTGAGACCGGGCGGCGAGTTCCGTTTCGCTTCCGACATCGAGACCTATGTGAACTGGACGCTTCTCCATTGCCGCCGGCATCCGGCCTTCGAATGGCAGGCGCGAATTGCGGCGGACTGGCACGATGCGTTTGAGGCGTGGCCGAGTACGCGTTATGAGGCGAAGGCATTGCGCGAAAAGAGGAAGCCGGCCTACCTCACCTTCCGGCGCCTTTGACGGACCGGCGCCGGGCTCGTAGGCTCGCCTGATGCCGGGAACCAAATCCGCCCCGGCGCATCCAATCGGGATAGAGCATGTCTCCCGAAAGTGGACGCCGGTTTCGGGACGGGGACATGCATCAATTAGACAGGCAAGGAGGGCACAAGATGGTCCACAAGGTCCGTATCCTCGACGCGGAGAACGTCACGCATAATGTCCGCCGGTTCCGCTTCGAGAAGCCGTCCGGCTACGATTTCACGCCTGGACAGGCGACCGAGGTCTCGATCGACAAGGAGGGCTGGCGGGACAAGAAGAGCCCCTTCACCTTCACCAGCCTGCCTGGCGACCAGCATCTGGAATTCACCATCAAGATCTATTCCGATCATGACGGCGTCACCAACCAGCTCGGCGGCATGGGGGCGGGCGACCATCTCCTGATCCGCGATCCCTGGGGAACGATCCAGTACAAGGGCACGGGCACCTTCATCGCCGGCGGCGCCGGCATCACGCCCTTCATCGCAATCCTCCGCGACCTTGCCGGCAAGGGAAAAGTGAAGGGAAACCGGCTCCTGTTCGCCAACAGGACCGACAAGGACATCATCCTGCGCGAGACATGGGAGAAGATGCCCGGCCTCGACCATCTGTTCGTCACCAGCGACGGAAGCGGCGGCTTTGCCTCCGGGCGGATCGGCAAGGAGTTCCTGGAAAAGCACGTGAAGGACTTTTCCCAGCACTTCTATGTCTGCGGACCCGACCCCATGGTGGCCGATATCATGGCGGCGCTGAAGGAGCTGGGTGCGGAGCCCGAAGCGCTGGTCTTCGAGAAATAAGGGCGCGGGCTTAGCCAAGGCCGCTTCGGCCTTGCAAATCCTCCGCCGATCGACTATTTGAAATCTAAATTCTTGGTCGGTTTGACGAAGAGTGGGTCCACCCGGTCCCGCTCTTTTTTGTTAATCCGATTTGTT
>JAKDNM010000240.1 GCA_030456445.1 Hyphomicrobiales bacterium | reverse complement strand
AGCGCGACCGGCGCCAATCGGTTATCAACCCGACCATATCGAAACTGTCAGCCGGCGGACTGAAAAGACGCCGCATGGACCCGTCGAGCATAGCCGTGGCTGCCGCCATCAACAACGCGGCGCCGGCGAGAACGGGCAAAAGCAGCGGCTGGGGGATCAGGCCGGCTGCGCCGGCGCTGACCAGCACCATGACGGCGAGGCCGTGCAGCAGATAGATCGACATGGAGCGCTCGCCGAACCATTGGAGGATCGTCGCGCCGGCCGGTACCAAGGCGCAAAAGCCGAGTACGCCGGCCAGGCTGAGCGACAGCACCAGAAACCGGCCGAGGCCGGGATAGGCAAGGAAGGGCGGCGCGCTGTCATAGTCATGGCTGCCGGTCAGCGCGGAACCGTCGAGGCCGTTCGCCCACCACACCGTCACGATCAGCATGGAGAGCACGAAGAGGCCCGAAAAGGCGAGCCGGCGGCGCCTGGCCAACGCCACCAATTGCAGGCCGTAGAGATGGCCGAGCACGAAGAATGGTAGGAAATAAATGGTGCGGGCGGCGCTTAGCGCATAGCCGACAGCGTCATCATAGCCGACGAAGACAGCCCCGAGCACCGCCACCGCCAGCCCGGCGGGCGAGGCAAACAGCGGCAACAGGATGCGCCAGCCGATCAGGCTTGCGATGAACCAGAGCAGCCAGTAGGGCGTGAAAGGCGAATAACTGTACCAGCCGGTGAGCTGGGCGACGCCGAGATAAATGAACTGAAAGACCACGAGCGGAAAAAACAGCGTCCACACGATCTTCTGGTAATCGCGGCTTTTCAGTGCTTCGCGCGCGAAGATGCCCGACAGGAAGACGAATAGCGGCATGTGGAAGCTGTAGATGCCGGTATAGACGACCTGCAACAGCGTGGAAACTGCCGAAGGCTTCTCGATCAGATGGCCGAAGACGACGAGCAGAATGCCTGCTCCCTTCAGCGCATCGATATGGCCGTAACGCCTGCTCGTTGACGAATCCATTCCACAATCACTGCTTGCACTGCTCACATGTCGCAGCTAGTGCATCGCAATACGATTGCCACACGCCCCGCGTGTCGGAGGCGCCGTCGTGCTGCTGGCCCGACTGACCCCAACCACCGCAATCCCGGCGTTTTCAGGCGTTCCGGCACCATGACGGCGTCCGCTTCGGGAGCGATCAAAAAGGATGAAAACACGGCTCCGAACGTGACCTATCACGGGTTGACCGCATGCCTGTCAAGCCGGTTGGGCAGGGCGCGCCGGTGCGCAGCAGATCGCTTGCTTCCATCCCGGCCAGGCGTGCTCGTCGGTCGGCGCCATCTATGCCTACCTCCCCACAGGCGGGCAATAAAGGAGAGGGAAACAGTGATCCTTCGTATTGCTGCCGTTATCGCGACGGGTTTTCTACCGTCGGCCTGCGTTACCGAACACAGCTACAATCAGGCAAAGGAAGTGATGCGGGGAAGCCCGGCCATGAAACGGGATCGAACGCTGCTACCGCGGGACATCAAAGGTATCGCCCGCCCGGAAAGCCCAAATGGCCAAGCTTATGAATGTCAGCCCGCGCGGCAATGTTGCCCGCATCTATTGTACGCGTGCCTTCAACGACATCACCAGCGGCCGCATTACCTATCATGACTTCCAGTCTCGCAGCCCGAAGTTCATCAGGGTAATCCAGGGCCGATAGCTGGCTGAAGCTCTAGCCGAGAGGTCTGCCGAGCACGTAGTCCGTGCAGACGTCGCCGACGTAGATCGACCGGCCGCTGATGACCGGCTTGCCGGATCCATCATGGTGGGTATTGCTGCGCACGACTACAGCGGCCCCCTCGGGTAATGCAAGACGCCGCGCAATCTCGCCAATTGCGATTTCCGCCGTGATCGAGACGACGATGGTGGGCAACCGTTCGCCGAGAATGTCGCCGACGAAGGCATGTGCGGCCTTGTTCGC
>JAKDNM010000239.1 GCA_030456445.1 Hyphomicrobiales bacterium | reverse complement strand
TGATCGGCTACGCCCGTGTGTCGACGGACGAACAAGCGACGGAGGCACAGGAAATCGAGCTGCGCGCGGCCGACTGCGACCTGATCGTCCAGGAGCAAGGTTCCGGCGCTTCGCGCGTCCGCCCTGCCCTTGCGAAGCTCCTGCATGATATCGGTGCCGGGGACACCCTCGTCGTGGTGCGTCTTGATCGCCTCGCACGCTCTGTCAGCCATCTTCTCGATGTCATCGACGATCTTACGGTAAAAGGCGCGCATTTCCGGTCACTGCGAGATCCAATCGACACGACGACGCCTCAGGGCATGTTTTCGCTGCAGGTGCTTGGCGCCGTGGCCCAGCTTGAGCGCGCGCTGATCTCCGAGCGCACCAAGGCCGGCATCAAGGCAGCCAAATCCAAGGGCCGGCTTCCTGGCAACCCGGGCATTCGCGAGCGGCGGCCGGAAGCGCTGGCTAAAATGACGGCAGCGCAGAAGGCGGCCTATGGCGGCCGCGTCCAGGCGACGGCCAACCAATGGCTGCCGATAGTGCGCCGCATGCGGCCCGACCACACCTGGGACGACATTGCTCGCGTGCTGAAGCAACGCGGCCTTGACTGGACACCGGAGCGGCTACGCCGGGCGGTCAAATGGCTGGTTGCCGAACACCTCGCCGACCCGGCCTTGCTCAAAAAATCCCCTCCCCGTCTTCCGGAGGATCGGTTGATGACACTGGTTGCAGGCATGCACGCCTCGAATCCCGAGCTCACTCTTCGCGAGATCGCCGGCCAGCTCGAACGCCTGCACGAACGAACGCCCCGGGGAGGCTCGAAATGGTCGCCTTCTTCGGTCAAGAACCTCCTCGACCGCGCCCGGCGAACGCATCTTCTGGACACCCAAGCGTTGTGAGTTTGGGTTGACGCCTACACTCTTCGCGCTCATATATGGTCACATATGACCACTTTTCGGAGGCCCTTATGTCCACGGTCAGTCTGAAAGACGCCAAAGCTGGTCTCTCCAGCTATGTCGATGATGCGATCAAAGGCGAGTTCGTGACTATTACCCGGCATGGGAAGCCTGTTGCGGCGCTCGTTCCTCTTGAGGCGGCCCGGATCGCGCAACGCACGCTGAAGCCCGGCCGACCGAGCTTTGCGTCCTATCTGAAGAGATTCCCGGGCGGCGAGTTTGAGCGCAATCCGTCGCCCGCGCGGGATGTCGATCTTTGAGCGGGTATCTGCTCGACACCAATGTCGTCTCGCTGCTCTCGCCTTCGAAGGGCAAGGAATCGTCAAAGTTTCTTACCTGGCTCGACGAGGCTGATGCGAAAAACGAACTCTTCCTGTCAGTCGTGACAATCCACGAGATCGAGCGCGGCATCACCCTTTTGGATCGTAAAGGCGCGACCGCGAAGGCGAGAGATTTGCGGCAGTGGATGGACGGGCTTGTTTCCACATATGAGGACCGCATTCTTCCGATCGACGAGGCCGTCTCCGCGATCTCCGGCCGGCTCGAGGCCGAAGCGGTCTCGGCCGGACACAATCCTGGTATGGCCGACGCTCTGATCGCCGGGACCGCCAAAGCGCACGCGCTAACGGTCGTGACACTCAACCTGCGCCATTTCGTGCCGTTCGCTGTCGACCACATGGCCGCCCCGGTTTGATCCCGCCTGGCGCCAGAGCCAAGATGGACGATGCCTGAACGTCGCGTCATTTGAATCGCGGCTTCTGCAGGCTCTTCAAGAGCGACTCGGAGACCTGGAGCCCTGAACCGTCGCCAGTGTCTGCCGACGATCGGCTGTTATCGCCCTTGCCGTCCAGTTTTTGCGCGTCGAGCTTTGCGCGCAAAAGCGCCATCACCATTGGCCAGGTCGAGAATTTCCCGTCCCTCGCCCGATCGGTCAGGTTGCGAAGATAGCCGCCAGCGTTGTTGATTTGGTCCGTCCGCTGGTAGATTGCGGCCAGCGTGATCGCGGCGTGCTGCT
>JAKDNM010000034.1 GCA_030456445.1 Hyphomicrobiales bacterium | reverse complement strand
CGATCGAAGGCCTGCTGAAGGAGTACGGGCTGGACAGGCTGAACGGCGGCAGCGGGCTTCGCCTCAACGCCATGGCCTGCGTGGCTTTTCCGACCTGCGGGCTGGCGATGGCGGAGAGCGAACGCTATCTGCCGACGCTGGTCGGCAAGATCGAGGAGATCCTGGCCGACCATGGATTGACCGACGAATCGATCACCATCCGCATGACCGGCTGTCCGAACGGCTGCGCGCGACCCTATATCGCGGAGATCGGCCTGACCGGAAGGGCGCCCGGGAAGTACAATCTCTATCTCGGCGGCGGTTTCCACGGCCAGCGTCTCAACAAGATGGTGCTGGAGAATGTCGGCGAGCCGGCGATCCTCGAACACTTGGCCAAGGTGATCGGCCATTTTGCGAAGGAACGGCAGCCGGACGAGCGCTTCGGCGATTTTGCCATCCGCGCCGGCCATGTCGCCGAGGTCAAGGAAGGCAGATATTTCAACGACTGAGCGGGCCGGTATTCACGCCGCCCGCGCGGTCAATCGCAAGCATGAGGTATGGAAAGATGACAAAAACAAACGATTCCCTCGTTACCGTGGATTGGCTGAAGGATCATCTCGACGATCCCAAGGTTCGGGTCTTCGAGGTCTCGGTCGATCCGGGCGTCTATGAGAACGCGCACATCCCCGGCGCCACGAACCTCAACTGGCACACCGATCTGGTCGATACGATCAACCGCGACATCGCTTCGCGCGAAAAACTCGAGGCCCAGCTTCGCAAGGCCGGCGTCGAGGACGACACAGCCGTCATCATCTACGGCGACCACAATAACTGGTTCGCCGCCTGGGGCGCCTGGGTGCTCGACGTTTACGGCTTCGGCACCCGCGTCAAGCTGCTCGACGGCGGTCGCAAGCTGTGGGAGGCGCGCAAGCTGCCGCTGACCGACAAGCTGCCGTCATTCAAGGCGTCCTCGATCACGCTGCCCGAACGCGACAACAGCCTGCGCGCACGGCTGACCAACGTGCTCGATTTCGTCGAGGGCCGCATCGACGGCAAGCTGGTCGATATCCGGTCGCCCGACGAATATCTCGGCAAGATCTTCGCGCCGGAAGGCGTCAAGGAACTGTCGATCCGCGCCGGCCACATTCCGCAGGCCGAAAACGTGCCGTGGGCGACCATCGTCAACGAGGACGGCACCTACAAGCCGCTCGACGAAATCCGCAAGATTTACGCCGACAAGGGCATCGACGGCTCCAAGCCGGTCATCACCTACTGCCGCATCGGCGAGCGCTCCAGCCACACATGGTTTGCACTGAAGCGCCTGCTCGGCTACGACGCGCGCAACTATGACGGCTCGTGGACCGAATACGGCAATGCGGTCGGCGTGCCGGTCGTCAACAAGAGCGGCACCGTCTGGCTCGGCAAGTAGCACTGGATATCGCGTCCCGCCCTTGGCCGATCCGACAGGGCATTGGTGGAGAAGGCAGGATGGACGGGCGCGACCCAAGAACGATAGCGGCGGCGAACGGCATCGCCTCGGATACGAATTTCGGGGCGGTCACGCCGCCGCTTTACCTCAGCAGCACCTTCGCCTTTACCGGCTTCGAGAAGCATCGCGGCTACGAATACAGCCGTACCGCCAACCCCGGCCGCGATCTCCTGGCCGACACGCTGGCGCAGCTCGAAGGGGGCGCCGGCGCGGTCGTGACGGCTTCGGGCATGTCGGCGGTCGATCTCGTCCTTTCGCTTGTCGGGCGCGGCGACCTCGTGGTGGCGCCGCACGATTGCTATGGCGGCACCTACAGGCTCCTGTGCGCCCGTCGCGACAGGGGCCATTTCGATCTGGCCTTCGTCGACCAGTCCGACACTGCGGCGCTCGCAGCCGTACTGGCGAAAAAGCCGGCGCTGGTGCTGGTCGAGACGCCGTCCAACCCTCTGATGCGCGTCGTCGATGTCCGGGCCATCGCCCGTCAGGCCAAGGAAGCCGGCGCGCGGGTCGCGGTGGACAACACTTTCCTTTCGCCGGCATTGCAACAGCCGATTTCGCTCGGCGCGGACTTCGTGATCCATTCCACCACGAAATATCTGAACGGCCATTCCGATGTAGTCGGCGGGGCGGTGGTGGCGGCGGCCGAGACCGATGTCGAGCCGCTGCGCTCCTGGGCCAACATCACGGGCGTCACCGGCTCGCCCTTCGACGCCTATCTCACGCTGCGCGGCGTGCGCACGCTTTTTGCCCGCGTCGAGCGACAGCAGGCGAACGCGATGGCGGTGGCTTCCTTCCTCTCGGGCCAAGAGACGGTCGCGGCGGTCCATTATCCGGGCCTCGAAAGCCATTCCGGCCACAAGATAGCGAAAGCCCAGCAGACAGGGTTCGGTGCCATGCTGAGCTTCGACCTCGCCGGCGGGGTCGAGGCGGTGCGCCGCTTCGTCGAGGCGGTCCAGGTGTTCACGCTGGCCGAATCGCTCGGCGGGGTGGAAAGCCTTGTGGCGCATCCGGCGACCATGACCCATGCCGGCATGGGCCCCGAAGCACGCCGCGCCGCCGGCATTGGTGACGGCCTCCTGCGCCTTTCGGTCGGGCTGGAGGCTGAGGCTGACCTGATCGCCGATCTGGAACGCGGCCTCGCCGCGGCAGGTTCTCGGGGCGCCTGAATGGCGATCGCAAATCCCGATACGCCGGAACGGATGCTCGTTATCGGCGTTGGTTCCGGTATCCCGAGAGCCGTGTCAACCGGACATGACGGGGATGGCGGATGCAGGGGTTTTTCCGGTTTCACCCTGTGGCCAACGAAAAGGCACTCGAGCGTCCAACCTGTCCGGCTCTCGGGCCCGTCGCGGGGCGGGTATCGCTGACGCGCTTATCCACCACGTCCTGCGCGCGGGCCTCTTTTCCATGATACGTCAGGGCGGCGACCAGCCGGTCCGGCGGGCGCCTTGGCCTGGAAAGCCGCGCGAAAGCGTCTGGTCGCGCAGATGTTCGTCGATCGGCAGCGGCAGCGCCGGCATCCGCGCCGCGCCGTCGCTGACGGAACGCCGGAAAAGCCCGCGTTCATGAAAGGCCGGATCTGCTGCCGCTTCCTCAAGCGAGGCAGCCAGGCAGACGCAGGCATCGGCACCGGCGAAGATCGTCCGCCAATCCTCGGCGGTCCTGCGTGCGATCAGACCCGCGACACGGGCGCGCGTGGCGTCGGGATCGCGTGCGTCGTCGCGCTCGGCGGCGGGTAGGCCGATGCGCTCGCAGAAAACCTGCCAGAAGCGTTCCTCGAGCGGCGCCGCCGCCAGATATTTTCCGTCCGCCGTGCGATAGACCTGATAGCGGGGCGAGCCTCCGCTGAGGAGTTCGCCGGCGGGCTTCGGCCATTGCCCGGCATGGCCGCCCGCCAGCCCCCAATAGGCAAGCGTAAAAAGATTGTCGCTCATGGCCACGTCGAGACGGCACCCGCGCCCGCTTGCCTGTCGCCGGGTCAGCGCAAGCAGGATGTTCATCACCGCCGGATAGGCGCCGCCCGCAATGTCGGCGGCAAGCACCGGTGGCAGAACCGGCGCGCCGTCCGCCCCGCGCGTCAGGCCGAGCAGGCCGGTTTCGGCCATGTAGTTGAGATCGTGTCCGGCCTTTTGGGCGCGGTCGCCGGTCTGGCCGTAGCCCGTGATCGAGCAATAGACAAGTCGCGGGTTTTCCCGGAAAAGTTCCTCATAGCCGAAGCCGAGGCGCTCCATGACGCCCGGCCGGAACTGCTCGATCAGCACGTCTGCCGAAAGCGCAAGCTGGCGGACATGCGCGCGGTCGCCCTCATCCTTGAGGTCGGCGGTCAGGCCGTGCTTACCCCGGTTGAGCAATGCAAAATTGCCGCCGGTCGAGCCGAACGCCGGGGGGAAGCCGCGGATTTCATCGCCTGCGCCGGGCCGTTCGACCTTGACCACATCGGCGCCGGCATCGGCAAGCAGCAGGCTGGCGAGCGGACCGGGCAGCAGATTGGAAAAGTCGAGCACACTCACCCCGGCAAGCGGGAGAGGCGCCGGAAGCGGCGTTTCGGCTTCAGCCGGCCCGGACTGCTGTTCGTTTGGAAGGGATTGGCGCTCGTTGAGGATCATTGAATTGCCCCGATGACGGAACTGGAAGCGGGAACGGATCGATGATGGTCAGTTCCCTTTGAAGACAGGCCGCTCTCTGGCGACGAAAGCGCGATAGGCGCGGCCGTAATCCTTGGTCTGCATGCAGATCGCCTGCGCCTGCGCCTCCGCCTCGATGGCGGAATCGATATCCATCGACCATTCCTGGTGCAGGCAGGTCTTGGTGACGCCATGGGCGAAGGTCGGCCCGTCGCTGATTTCGGTAGCGAGTTTCTGCGCTTCCCGTAACAGTTCCTCGGGCGCCACGAGTCGGTTGAAGAAGCCCCATCTGTCGCCTTCCTCCGCCGACATGGAACGCCCCGTATAAAGGAGTTCGGAGGCGCGGCCATGGCCGATGATGCGTGGCAGGATCGCGCAAGCGCCCATGTCGGCGCCGGCAAGCCCGACGCGCACGAACAGGAACGCCGTTCTGGCGCGCGGCGTGCCGAGCCGCATGTCGGAGGCCATGGCGAGGATCGCGCCGGCGCCGGCGCAGATGCCGTCGACGGCTGCGATGATCGGCTGCGGGCAATGCCGCATCGCCTTGACCAGGTCGCCGGTCATCCGCGTGAAGGCGAGAAGCCCCGGTATGTCGTCGGCCTCCTGCATCCTGACCAGCGGCCCGATGATCTCGTGCACGTCGCCGCCGGAGCAGAAATTTTCGCCGGCGCCGGTGACGACCACGCTCTTGACGTCGTCGGCGTAGCTCAACTGGCGGAACAGGTCGCGCAGTTCGGCATAGCTTTCAAACGTCAGCGGGTTCTTGCGCTCGGGGCGGTCGAGCGTGATGGTCGCGACCTTTCCCGCCACTTCCCATTTGAAATGCGTGGCCCGGTATTCGGCAGCCTTGAATGTGTTCACCGGTTTTCCTTTCGTCTCGGGTTCTTCACGCCATTGCCGGCGAGAAGGGGCAGCGGAGCGGTCGGGTCGAGAATATTCGCGGCGGCGTCGCCGGCGGATATTATCGTCTGGCCGCCTTGACGAGATCGCGGCCGATGATGAGCTTCTGCACCTCGGTCGCGCCCTCGTAGATGCGCAAGGCCCTGATCTCGCGATAGAGTCGCTCGGTGATTTCCCCTACACGGACACCGCGCCCGCCGAAAAGCTGCAGCGCCTGGTCGATCACCCACTGGGCGTTCTCCGTCGCGGTCATCTTGGCCATGGCAGCTTCCCGCGTCGTCGGCAGCTTCTGCACGTCGCGTCTCCAGGCGGTACGCAGCATCAAAAGGGAGGCCGCGTCGATCGCTGTCGCCATTTCGCCCAGCGTGCTCTGCGCCGTGGGCAGGTCGGCCAGCGTGGCGCCGAACATCCCTCGTGCCTGGGCGTGGGCGATCGCCTCATCAAGCGCCCGGCGCGCGAAACCGAGTGCCGCGCCGGCAACGGACGGCCGGAAGATGTCGAGCGTGCGCATCGCAAGCTTGAAGCCTTCGCCTCCGGCGCCGAGCAACTGCGACGCCGGAACGCGGCAATTCTCGAAACTCAGGCGCGCCAGCGGGTGGGGCGCGATGGTTTCGATCCTCTCGGCGACGACAAAGCCCGGCGTGTCGGCGAAAACGACGAAGGCCGAGATGCCGCGCGTTCCCGGCGCCTCGCCGGTGCGGGCGAACACGGTATAGACGTCCGCGATGCCTCCGTTGGAGATGAATATCTTCTCCCCGTCCAGGACATAATCGTCGCCGTCGCGGCGAGCGGACGTGGACATCGCGGCTACATCCGAGCCCGCTTCCGGCTCAGTCAGCGCGAAGCCCGAAATCAGTTCGCCCCTGGCGATCCGGGGTAGAATTCGTCCCTTCAAAGCTTCCGATCCCGCAAGGCTGATCGCACCCGTGCCGAGCCCCTGCATGGCGAAGGCGAAATCCGCCAGCCCGTCGGCGTAGGCCAGCGTCTCGCGGATGACGCAGAGCGCGCGGCTGTCGATCTCCTCCGATGCGCCGCCATGGGCGCGCGGCACGCAGTGGCGCAGGAAGCCGGCCCTGCCCAGTCTGGCGACCAGCGCCTTCGTGGCGGCATCGGCATCGTCATGGTCGATTTCGCCAAGCCCGCCATCGCCGATAAAGGCGTCGAGATCCCTTGCAAGCGCGCGATGTTCCTCTCCGAGGAAGGGCCAGTCGAGGTGCTCTCGCGAGGGGCTGCGGCCTTTGCCGGCAGGATGTGCGTCCATGTCTGATCTCAGTCCTTCGAATCCGGACCTGTCCGTTCGCCATCCATACATGGAGGCTGCGCGAAACTGGAATAGGTCATGTCGCCACCAGGCGTATCGCTGACGCTGTTTCCCAAAAATGGACGCCGCGGCTTCGGCGTGAAGACATGCGGGCTATGGGAACCGCCGGAGATCGCGCACGTTCTGTTTCGTATTTCAGTGGAGAGAAGATCATGTCCCGGACGAAGGCCTTATATCTCATCGCCGCAGCGACGCTGATCGGCGGCCAGGCATATGCACAAACGGCAACGTCTCAGATTCCGCCGCAAAACAGCAAGAAGCTCTCGCAACTTGTCGCCAGCGTCGAACAGCGCGACAAATTTCAGTACGTCAAGGATATAGAGTGGGATGACGATGGTTATTATCAGATCACCTACTACACCAGCGACAAGGCCAAGGTCGAAATAAAGCTGGACCCGGTGTCCGGGCAGCCAAGATAGGAATTGCCTTCACCTGCGGATGTTAAAATCTTATACGTTCTCTTAGCAGGGCCTAGACGTATTGGTTGTATAGGGATTGCCCATCAATTCCAGGGGGCAATCATGCGCAGCATCCTTCGCAGGTTCGTTGATTGCAGGAGCGGTTCGTTCGCTCCTATCATGGTTATCGCCGCCGTGCCGCTTATGCTCGCGGTGGGGCTGGCGACGGATTACAGCTTGAGCGTGGAAACCCATTCTGGCATGCAGAACGCGCTCGACGCGTCCACGCAATCGCTGACGACGCTCCCGCGGACCGATTCCGATGCGGACCGGCTGAAAAAACTTCAGGACGACTACGAGGCGAATGGCGGACAGGGCACCGCGGTGCTGGAGGCATATGACTTCGATGCCGACGGCACGCTCCACGTAAAGACCTCCGCCAGCTACGACATGCCGACGAGCTTCATGAAGCTCGCGCATGTCGATGATGTGTCCATCGGCGTGTCGTCGGGGATCGAGAAGAGCCCGTCGCTGGTCGAGGCGACCTTCAAAATCGACAAGGCTTCCGGATACTGGAACAAGACGATCTCGCTCTACGGCACGAAATTCAAGGAAAAGGACGCCAAGCCGCTGATGAAGATCGAATATCAGTACAATGGCGGTGGCGGCGACAAGGGTTATGGCACCACGACCGTCCTGACACCCGACAATGAGGGAAACTTCACCAAGATCGCGCAAAAGCAGGTGTGTACGACGACCGACTATAAAAAGAAGAACATGGTCAAAGGCATGTTGCGGGACGGCGACAAGATGACCGCGTGCGAGTTCACGGTCGGCGACGGTTCGGGCGCTCCCATCGACGTCAGCCAGATGGACGGCCTTTATCTTCAGATGGACGTTCCATCGGGCCGGCCGAATGTGTTGAAGTCCGACGACCCGAATACTTCGGACCGCCTGTTTATCGACAGCGTCGAGGTTCCGACAGGCAGGGACGTGGACATCTTCACGGCGGTCCCATGCGGAGAAACGAGCTCCCAGGCATGGGAAGACGGCGGCTCCCCGGTTCCCGGCCCCGTGGACAAGGCGGATTTCTTCTACTCGGTGACGGGCAAGTGCAACTATTCCCAGCGCGTCGCCCAAACCCGGTTCACCCGCTAGGGTCAGGACAGGATAGAGCGGTTCGCAGCCGGACAGGATAGAGCGGTTCGCATACCGAGAACCTGCCCTATATCGGCGCTCCGTTGCGAAAATCCGTTGGTGTGATGCCATATCTGCGGCGAAACGTACGGTTGAAATAGGACAGGTCGTTGAAGCCGCAGGCATGCGCGATCGATGCGATCGTGGAGATGGACTGCGCCGGGCCGCGAAGCAGTTGTTGCGACCTCTCCAGCCGCAGGAACAGGACGAAGTCGGAAAATGTCGTCTGTTCCTCCTGGAACAGCTTGCGGACATAGCGCGGCGTAACGGAGTGGCGCATGGCGATCGCATCGATCGAAAGCCCCGGCTCGCAAAAATGCCTGCCGATGTCGGCCTTGATTGCCCGTAGCCTTGCCGCCCGCACGCCGCCGCGCTCCCAGGCAGGCGGGCCGGAATCCGGTTCGGGGCCGATCATCGCCGCCATCAGGTCGCGGATATGGCCGGCGGCGACACGACCAAGTTCGTCCGGGAGCGGGTTTTGCCGGGCTTGCAGCAGCCGCACGTAGCCGAGCAGCAGATCGAGCACGTCGCTTTGCCTGCTCACCACGGACATCGACAGGTCCCGGCAATTGGCGAGCATCGGTGTCAAATCGTCGATCGGGACTGAAATATTGATGAACTTCGCCCGGTCGCGAGACTGGATGACGCTGCGCTCGTTTCCCCTCAAAATCATGGCGTCGCCGGCGTCGAGCACCTGTTCGCGGCCGTTCTGCGCGATGTGCAGCGGTACGTCGGCGGTTACGACAAACGCCATGTCCGCCATGTCGCCGGCAATGAGATGCTGCGTGCGCGACACCTTGACGGGAGTGGTCGTGACCGCGGCGAAGGCGGCGCCCGGCAGCATGCGCAGTTCGCCTTCGGCATGAAAGGATGTGCCTTTCACCGGCTCGATATCGAGCCGCACCATTGTCTGTCCGAACACCTCGCGCCAGACCGGAAGCCGATCGCGCACAGGCAGCGTGGTCGTCGACAAGGACAGCGACGAGGGAGGCACCGGGCCAAGTCTGTTCAAATTCGCCATTCACGCTTCCCCCCGCCGTGACGATGCAACAGCGCTGGCCAGACGTCAATTTGGTTCCGTTTCGTCCGCATCCAGTTCCTTCCCGTCCATGACGGCCGGTCGCGGAGACGGCATTGTGGGCAAGATAGAGGTCGCGGGGGAAGATCTGATGGGTTTGTCGGGCGTCGCTGCTGGCGTGGATGACGAAGGTTCGGCGGACTTGCCGCCGCGCCCGGGAAAGGCCTGGCGGGTGCTCATATTTTTTCTCTACTTCTTCGGCTTCGTCATCGCGGTTCCGATGATCGCCGTGGTGGTTGTCCAGGCGAAATACGGCCTGATCGACGGCCCGCCGTCCTTCCCGGCGGATCCTTTCGGCGAGCAGGTCAAGACTGTCGCCAAATACGGCATCTTCGTCTGGGCCGGCATGCAGTTCTTCATCTTCGGCCGTGTCGCCACCTGGGTGAGCGCGGTGCCGGCTGTTCCGGGCATCGAGCCCGTGGCGGTGGAAGTCTTGATGCAGCGCCTGCTCGGCATCAACGACCAGGACGTTCCCTACACGATAAGCCGCGGCACCCACGCCAACGAGATCGTCGTCGACTGGCGCTACGCCGATGCCACATGGCTGGACCTGATGCGCGTCCACGGCATGAAAAAAGGCTATCGGCTGGTGTTTCGCTTCGACAAGGGCGGGCACAATGTAAGGGCGCAGGACCGATATGCCTCGTTCGACTGGTCGGCGGGGGGCGGACCGGACCTCCTCAGCCTGAACTGGAAGATGTCCCTCGGGATCACCTTCTACGAATACCAGCACGAGCGGGTCTTCGGCCTGCAATTCAAGGACGGCAAGCCGACCTTCGATTTGAGCTACGCCTATACGTTCAACCTCAACGAACTGAAGCAGCCGATGATCGAGATCATCCGCCATTCCGGCTGGAATTTCCGGCCGGTCATCACCTTTTTCCGGCCGGTGGGCAGCTGAGGGCGGGATGGAAACAGGAGCGAACGTGAAGCAAATCAAGCCAGCAGCCTGCACCGGAAAAGGCATTTACCGGGCTTTCCTCGCCGCAAGCCTGATCGCGCTTATGCCGGCAACAATATCGCCGGCTGCCGCGCAGGACGAGGAAAAACCGCGCTGGTTCGGCAGCAGTTTCGACAACAGGACGACGGTGCTCGCCTACGGCATACCCGACAGCGACTATGTCGCGCTGTCGTTTTCATGCAGGCCCGGCGCGGCGATCGTGAAAATCGGCGTGCAGGACGAGGAAAGCAGCGCTGAGGAAGGCGCCATTGTGCCCGTGCGCATGGCGTCTGGCGGCATTCATATGGAGTTTTCGGAAAAGGCGCGCAGCAACCAGGATTCGGGTGGCATCGAACTCCATTCCGACCTGCCGCTCACCGAGACCCTGCGGCGCCTACTGACCTCGGGAGACGCGTTGGAGATCACGGTCGACGGGCATAAGCAACGCTACGGGATGGAAGGTGCGGCAGAGCCCGCGGCCGCGATGATTGCAGCCTGCGACGCGCCCAAGCCGGCCAGCGATCTCGACGTGACTGTGACGAACAAGGCCAAGCGGCCGCTGGAGAGCTTCGCCTATTCGCAGGCCGGGGTGAATTCCTTCGACGCCGATACATTCGGCTACGAGCCGCTCGCAGCCGGCGCAAGCCGGGAGTTCACCATTCCCGGCGGCCGCGACATCTGCACCTTCGACATATCCGTGCTTTTCGTCGCAGATGACGACGAGGAATGCTGTAGCGATCCGCTCCCCGCCGGCACGCAGAATTTGTGCGAAAACAGTGCGTTCGTTGTCCATGACTAGAGTTCCGGCATGACTAGGTTTCCTGACATCAGGCGCGCGAGCCTGGCGCTTGGCGTCCTGCTTGCGTTCGGCGCCGCATGGGCAATGCCGGCCAGGGCCGAAAGCGTGCCGGCAAGCTTCGATTGCGCCAGGGCGGAACGCCCGGTGGAGAAACTGATCTGCTCGCAGGCGGTGCTGCGCTGGAACGACCTTGCCCTGTCGCGCGCCTATGCGGCCGCCAAAGCCGAGGCGGTCGGCGCGGCGCGCGATGATCTGCTGCTCGTTCAACGCGACTGGGTGCGCGAGCGCGACCGGCGCTGCGTCGCCGATCGGACATTCGCCGAATTGTCCGACACGTCGACGGAACTGGGCAAGCAGGCCTATGACTGCCTGAAGACCGTCTATGTCGATCGCCGTCGTGAATTGCGCGACCTTGCCGTAGCACCCCTGGCGCCGCTCGGCGTCGAGGAGATCGACCTCAAGCCGATAACGGCGGCCCGCCCCGAGATCGTCGAGAAGACCGGACCGCGCATCTCCCGGACCGAGGCATCGCCCGATGGCTCGATGCTGGCCATCCTGCTGCCCAGCCTCGAATTCGATTTTCCCGACCAGATATGGCTCTACCGTGTTGCTGACCGCAAGCTGGTCGCGGCCACACCGCCGCCCAGCCTGACGCCGCCGCCCCATCCCGACGGCTCGCCGGCGGCGATCAAAGCGCTGGCCTGGCAGGGCAGCATGCTTTACGCGCGCGTCGCCATATGGAGCGCGGAAGGCGAAAGCGAGGAAGGCACCTCCGTCGTCTATGCGGCGTCGATGGATGGCAGCCGCCGGTTGGACGATGTGCCGGGCGATATCTACACATTGCTCGATGAAGCGAGCCAGCCCGGAATCGTCGGGCAGAACGAGGTGCCCGAAAGCGACTGGGACATTCTCGACTCCATGCGGGGCAATCGCGACTTCCTCGTCTGGGCCTATGATCTCGGCCACGCCACGATCGAACTCAGGCTCCGCGAGCGGACGCCCGGTTCGCCGACCACTCTCGTCGCGTGGGGTGGATGGGAACTGGCGAGCTATCTCTTCGATGCCGGGAACTCTCTTCTCGCCTATCCGGCCGACACCGGCCTCGTCGCGTTCGATATGGAAACGCACAAAATCCGGCGCATCGCGGGCACTTCGCGTGGCGACCGGCCCCATGCGCTCTCCGCCGATCTGAGCCTGTTGGTCTGGTCGACCCGCAACTCATGCGGCGACGAATTTTTGGCCGAACAGGACGAGAGTGCGCCGGAGCGCTTTTGCCTGGCGCACCTGCAAGAGCCGGAGACAGGCAAATGATGCGCGGCATGCTTTCAGCTATCTGCTTTGCGGTCGCCCTGGCGGCAACCCCGGCACTTGCACAAGACGAAGGGCGCGGCATCGGCTATGTCGCCACCGGCCCGATTTTCGACCTGCCTTCCGGCATGAGCGTGGAGCGTCTGGAGATGTATGTCTCGATCCGCTCCGTCCGGCTGGCCTATGTCTTCAAATCCGCCAAGCGGCAGAGCGTGCATTTCAGCTTTGCTCTGCCCGAGATGCCGGTGGATGCCGGCCCCGATATCGTTGGAACAGAAGCGGGGGATGAGGCTGCGGGGTTCACCGCCGACATCGAGCCGGTCAACTATCTGAGCCTTTCGGTCCAGGTGAACGGCCGGAAACTGGCGCTCGGCGGCCATGGCCGTGCGCTGTACGAGGGAAAAGACGTGACGCGGCGATTGCTCGATGCCGGCGTACCCCTGCTCTACGACCCCGCGGGCGATGCGCCGTGGCTGAAACTGCCACCCGAGGTTCAGGCGACGCTGAAAGCTGACGGTCTGCTCAGCCTGGACGCAGCGAATTGGACCTATCAGGCCGATTTCGCGTGGGACCAGACCTTCGAGCCGGGCGAAACGCGCGTCGAGGTCAGCTATGCGCCGCTCGCCGACTACTGGAGCGATATCAATCTCGACGATTTCCCCGAGATTGCGACCGACGGCTCGGCGACGCAGGCCTATTGTATCGACGATGCCGTGCGCCGCGCGTTTCTTTCCGGTGAACATTATTATGAACTTTACACCGTCACGCATCTCGCCGCGCCTGCGGGAGGGTGGCGCGGGCCGGTCGGTCACTACCGGCTGATCGTCGACAAGCTACACCCCGCCGATCTGGTCGCATTCTGCCCGCTCGCGGCAAGGAAAACTTCGCCGACGCGGTTCGAATGGACGGCCACCGACTACACTCCCGGCGATGCAGTCGGCATGCTGTTGTTCTGGGACTTGGGCGCCGCTTCTTCAGGCGAGCAGGAATGACGAGGACAAACATGATCTGGTATCCGATCACGGCTGCGGCACTGATTTTCGCGGCGGCGTTGCTCCCCGCCACACCGGCGCTCGCCATCGGCCCGAGCTTCGATTGCGCCAAGGCCACCCGCCAGATCGACAAGGCAATCTGCGCCTGGGAAACGGTTGGCTCGCTTGACGGCCAGATGGCGGTGGCCTATCGCGCCGCCTTGGCCGAGCAGCCCGGTGAAGACGAACGCGAAGCCGTCGCAGAGGGTCAAAAAAGCTGGCTGGCCACGCGCGACGAACGCTGCTCCCTCGATGCGGTCAAGCCGGATCCGGGGAGCGAAGAGGGTCTCAACCCGAAGGAATTCGGCCAGCTTCTTTGCCTTCAGGATATTTACGGCTCGCAGATTGCCCTTCTCGAAGACATGGTGCCGCCGCTTGTTCCCACTTCCGTGAAGACGCTGCCCACCGAGCCGTTTCGCGCCGCCTATCGCGACGACGACGAGCCGGACGGCTATCAGGCGCAGTTTTCATCCGACAAGGCGCTGATGGCGTTGGGGGTTGAAGACAGCGCCGGCTATATCAAGCAGGTCTGGCTCTACCAGCCGGCAAGCGGCCGGCTGGTCGCCGCCTCGCCACGCACGCACAAGGGCTCGGCGGAGAAGCCGGAAGATATTTCGGGACTCAATACGTGGTTCTGGGGCGATGACGGCCGCTTCTACGTGCGCGCCAAACGGGCGCGAGGCGAAGACGGCATGTTCGGGGCTGATATGGACGGCTATGCGGAGATACGCGACCTGCCAGCCGACGTGGCTGAAAAACTCGCCGCTCTGAAGGCCGCCAGCAAAGCAGTGCACTACAACAGCGAAATCCCCGAGGGAGAACGGCCGCCGGGCTTCGACGACGACAGCTACTACGAGAAGGAGGGCGGCGCGTTCACCGCCTGGGCTCAGAACAGGGGGCACGGTTCCTTCTACCTGATGGCTGCGCGCGACGGCGACGAGGAACCGCGCATCATCGCCTCCGGCGGCTGGGAATTGGAGGATTTTCTGTTCGACCCGAGCGGGACGCGTCTGTTCTACAATGGCGAGGAAGGGCTCGTTGCCGCCGACCCCGACAGCGGGGTAACCCGCCGCCTCCAGGGCATGGACGGCACGCCGTCCGAAGTCAGGCCGATCAACATGTCGGCCGACGGCGAAATCCTCGTCTACTCTTCCAAGGGTTCCTGCACGCACGATGAGATCGATCAGGACACGGGCGGGGATGACGGCGCCAAACGCATATGCCTGGCTTATCTTCCGCCCGCCAGCGAGCCGGCGTCCAAAACCGGCGCCGACATGGCTTCGACGAGGCCGAACGCGGCCGCCGCCGATCCATGGGTGGGCAAATGGGCAGGCAGCAGCGGGGGCAATTTGTCGGCCACAATCCGCCGCGGCACCGCCAAGCCCGACTATCTGGTGATCGACCTTGTGACCGGGGTGCCCGGCTGCTCGGGCGCCGTCACGCTCTACGGCAAGCCCAGGGACAATGCCGTGGGCGGCGAAAGCTACGACCCGACCGATCCCGGCGCGCCGGTCTGCAACGTCGATTTTTCACTCGACGGCAAGGGGGCGCTGACGACCGAGGAGGTCGGATCCTGCAGTTATTATCACGGCGCAAGCTGCGGCTTCGACGGCCGCCTGACACGGGACGAGTGATGCGCATCGCCTCGAAGTCCCGGCAGAAATTTCCATCCAGCCAACGAAAGGCTCCCGGCGCTCTCGTACCGGGGCGAAGAAAGGCAACAGCATGCACATGAAATCGATTGTCGCCGCGACCCTGCTATTCGGCCTGCTGCCCGTCGGACCGGCCGGGGCACAACAGATCGCAGCCGACGAGCAGGAGTTCCAGGAATTGGTGGCCGCTCTCAAGGCAAACGATGCGGAGCGCCTGTCGGCCATCTCGACCTGTATCGGCCAGGGCATCGGCGGCAACCCGACCGGGGCGGCTAAATTCATGGGCGTGCCGGTGGAAAAGGCGGCGGAAGCGTGGTGCACGCGCATGACCAACGGCATCGCCGACGGCAAGCTCACCCTGGCCGATGTCAACGGGCTGAACGAGGGAACGGTCACGCCCGGCGCGCAGGCGGTGCTGACGACGATGTCGGAAGGCAAATAAAAGAAGCTGCAAGCGCCCTGCCCACCGCAACTGCGAACAAGACTGGCTGGGGAACCTGGATTCGAACCAGGACTAACGGAGTCAGAGTCCGTGGGTCTACCGTTAACCTATTCCCCAGCATCGCCGATGTCCCTCAAGCGGGACGGCCGATGAGGCGCGTTTTAGCTTCCGCATTGAAATAGTCAAGCTTTCGGCTGCTTCAAGTTTTTGGGCGCCGACAATGGTCGGCCGCGTGATGCGGCCGGGTGGCGGGAACCTGTGCGGTCGAGAAGGGCGATGGGTCAGGACGGCCGGTAACGTGAAAGGCGCGCCGGAAGCGTCGCATTTCGCCGCCGGGCTGGGCCTATATGCTGTGGGCCGGGCCACCGGAAGGGAGATCGTGCATTTCCTCTGCGGTACAAGCGGCTTATATCAGCCGCCCATGCAGGAAGATAAAGGCGATTCCGGGAAGGACGATGCCCCACGCGCAGAAGACGGGCGCGAGGCGTCGGGCGGTGTTTCCCAACCCGCTCCGGCGGGCCGCCCGGGCGGCATCGGCGGCATCCCCGGGAACAAGCCGGCCGAAGGGCCGCCGGCATCCTCCGATACGCGGGTCTTCAGCCGCGTCGTGCCCGTCGTGCTTGCGGTGGCGCTGTTCATGGAGAACATGGATTCGACGGTCATCGCGACCTCGCTGCCGGCGATCGCCGAGGATATCGGCACGACGGCCATCGCGCTGAAGCTGGCGCTCACCGCCTATCTCGTGTCGCTCGCCATCTTCATCCCGATATCGGGCTGGATGGCCGACCGCTTCGGCGCGCGCAACATATTCCGCATCGCCATCGGGATATTCATCGTCGGTTCGCTCGCCTGCGCCGCCTCCGGGTCGCTGGGCGAAATCGTGGCCGCGCGTTTCCTGCAAGGCGTGGGCGGAGCCATGATGACGCCGGTCGGCCGTCTCGTGCTCGTCCGCACCACGCCGAAGCGGGAACTCGTCACGGCCATGGCCTGGGTCAGCATGCCGGCACTGATCGGTCCGATGATGGGGCCGCCGGTCGGTGGCTTCATCACCACCTATTTCAGTTGGCACTGGATTTTTCTCATCAACCTGCCGATCGGCATCATAGGCATCGTTGCCGCGAGCATGGTCCTGCCCAAGGTGCCGGGCGGCGGCGCCGCGCCGATCGACCTTGTCGGCTTCGCGCTTTCGGGGATCGCCGCGTCGGGCATCGTCTTCGGCCTGTCCGTGGTCAGCCTGCCGGCCCTGCCTCCCGTCGTCGGCGTGCTGACGCTCGCGACGGGCTGCCTTTCGCTCGTCCTCTATATCTGGCATGCGCGGCGCGCGCCTTATCCGCTTCTCAATCCGCGGCTTTTCAGGAATCCGGTTTTTCGTGCCTCGATCATCGGCGCCTCGATCTTCCGGATCGGAGTAGGCGCGGTCCCGTTTCTCCTGCCGCTCATGCTGCAGGTCGCGTTCGGCCTGTCGCCGTTTCATTCCGGCCTGCTCACCTTCGTTTCCGCCTTCGGGTCGTTTGCCATGAAGACGGCCGCGAAACCGGTCCTGAGGGCTTTCGGCTTCCGTTCCGTTCTTATCTTTTCGGGGCTGGTCGGGGCCGTTTTCATCGGCATGAACGGCCTTTTCACGGCCACGACCTCGCACGTCACCATCGTTCTGGTTCTTTTCGTGGCCGGCTTCCTGCGCTCGATCTTCTTCACCTCCTCCAACACGCTGGTATTCGCCGAAATCGACGACAGGGAGGCGAGCCAGGCGACGGCCATCGCAGCCGTCACGCAGCAGACCAGCATTGCGCTCGGCGTGGCGATCGCCGGCGGCGTGCTGGAGCAGGTGGCATGGTTCTCCGGCCGGCCGCTCAACGCTTCCGACTTTTCCGTGACCTTCTTCATCGTCGCGGCAATGGCCGCCTTCTCGGTCTTGCCTTTCCTCGGCCTTGCGCCGACGGCGGGCAGCGCCGTCTCCGGCCACGGCGGCAAGGTCAGGCTGGGGTTCAAGGTGCGCGGCACGCGGCGGTGAATATCGGGCTAATATCCCTCGATCCGGTCAGGCGTGACCCTTGAAGTCCCTGGCCAGCAGATAGAGTTCCACCGATTCGTCGCGGCTTGCCGGCGGCTTGATGTGGTGGATGGAGCGGAAATTCCGCTTCAGCCGGTCAAGCAGTTCGGCCTCCGTTCCGCCCTGGAACGTCTTGGCGAGGAAGTGCCCGCCCGGCGGCAGCACCGAGATGGCGAAATCGGCTGCCGCCTCGCACAGATGCATGGTGCGCAGATGGTCGGTCTGGCGATGGCCGGTCGTCGGCGCGGCCATGTCGGAAAGGACGATATCGGGCGGCCCGCCAAGCGCGTCGATCAGCATCTTTGGAGCTTCCGGGTCGAGGAAATCCATCCTCAGGAGCGCCACGCCCGTCAGCGGGTCCATTTCGAGATAGTCGATCGCGGCGATGAGCAACCGCTCATCGGTCGACTTGAGCCGCTCTGCGGCCACCTGGCACCAGCCGCCGGGGGCAGCGCCGAGATCGATGACGCGCTTGCCCGGCGAAAGCAGGCGGTGCCGGTCGTCGATCTCGATGAGCTTGAAAGCCGAGCGCGAACGGTAGCCTTCGGCTTTGGCGCGGTGCACATAGGGGTCGTTCAGGTGACGCTCCAGCCACCGGCGCGACGAATTCTTCAGCCCGGTCTTGCGGACTTTCGTCTTGAGCGCGCGCGCCCCGCCTGCTCCACTCTTCCCCACTCCGGGCTTTTTCACCATTGCCGGTGGCCGCGCCGGCGCCAGGCGCCGTCCTCCGACATAAGCTCGCTGAGGATGCCTTCGCGCAGGCCGCGGTCCGCCACCCTCAGCCGATCCGACGGCCAGACGCGCCGGATGGCTTCGAGAATGGCGCAGCCTGCCAGCACCAGATCCGCGCGGTCGGCGCCGATACAGGCATTGGCGACCCGTTCCTCGAACTTCCAGCCGAGCAGCCTTCCGATCATCCGCTCGACGTCGAAATCCTCCATCCACAGCCCGTCGACGCGCCGCCGGTCGTAGCGGGCGAGCCCCAGATGCACGCCGGCGAGCGTGGTCACGGTGCCCGACGTGCCGAGCAGGTGGAACCGTTCGCCGCGCGCCAGGTGCGCGAGCCGGTTGCGACCCTCGAAAGCTTCGAGCAGCCGGCCCACCTCGGCCACCATGATTTCGAATATCTCGGAGGTGACGTCCCGTCCTCCGAACCGTTCGGCAAGCGACACCACGCCGACAGGCAGCGATGTCCACGAGACGATGTGGTTGGCAAGCCGGTGCGAGCGTCGCCCGGAAAGGTCGATGAGCGCGATTTCGGAAGAGCCGCCGCCGATGTCGAAAAGGACGACGCCGTGCGTATCGCGCTCGACCAGCGAGCCGCAGCCCGAAACCGCGAGCCGCGCCTCGGTCTCGCGGTCGATGATCTCAAGTTCAAGCCCGGTCGCCTCCGCCACCCGCGCAAGAAAGGCGGCGCCGTTTTCGGCCGAGCGGCATGCCTCTGTGGCGATCAGGCGCGCGCGCCTCACCTCACGTATGCGCAGTTTCTCCGCGCATACGCCGAGCGCCTCCACCGCGCGGTCCATGGCCTGGTCGCTCAGCCTTCCGTTGGCGGAAAGTCCCTCGCCAAGCCGGACGATACGCGAGAAGGCGTCGATCACCCGGAACTGCCCCGGCCGCGTTGGAACCGCCACCAGGAGCCGGCAATTGTTGGTGCCGAGATCGAGCGCCGCATAGACGGGGGAGAGGCCGCCGCGTGGCTCCGAATCCCTCGTGCGGTTTTCTGCCGGAGTCCGCTCGGGCCTGGGATCTGGTGTGGCGCTGGGCAAGGACCGCGCCCGGCCGTTAAGAGCCCCATCGCCTGCTTCCCGAGCCTCGGGAGGCACCCCGTTCGATGTGTGTCCGTTTGCAGCGAGATCGTCGCGCGCGAAAACCTTGCGGCCGCGTTTTCTGCGCCGGCGCTTCTTCGGGGGCTTGTTTTCCTGCGAGGCGCCGTTCCGGACCGTCCCGCCATCATGGCCGGAAGCCGCGGACCGCTCCTCCTGGCGCCGGGGCCGCGACCGGCCGCGTCCGGGAAGCCTGGAGGTCGGAAGCGCCCCGTCCCGCGGCTTGTCGCCGCTTTCGTCGGGGTCTTTCACCTTGTTTCCTTCCGGCGCCGCGCATCCAAAAGGACGCCGCCCGCGCGCGTTGTCTTGCTGTTGGAGGCAGATTAGCAGGAGGCGGCGGGTTCACCAAGCCGGTTGTCGAAGATTTGCCGAGCGGAAAGTCGAGGCGGCGGCACGAGAGGCGTTCAGGCGGCCGCAGCCGCCAGGGCCGGAAGGCAGCGTGGCGAGGATGAAGCGTGTTCGAAGGAACGATGAGCTTCAAACAAAGGCGCCCCCAACGCCCGACCGGGCGTCGCGGCTCGTGCCGCGCCCCCGCGGAGCCCAGCCGCGTCAGCGGCGATGCGGGCGTGAGCGAGAAAAACAACCGGG
Organism: Hyphomicrobiales bacterium; assembly: GCA_030456445.1. Taxonomy (GTDB): domain Bacteria; phylum Pseudomonadota; class Alphaproteobacteria; order Rhizobiales; family Rhizobiaceae; genus Mesorhizobium_L. Next base: position 11,496 of record JAKDNM010000034.1, on the reverse strand, counting down.
CGTCGCGCCCGTTGGCGCGCCCCCGCGGAGCCCAGCCGCGCAAGCGGCGTGCGGGCGTGAGCGAAAAGACAAACCCGAAAACACTCCCCATGCCTTTTCACGGTCGGCGATACGTGGTACCTGCCGCTGCCATCCGTAATGAACGGATCGGCCACTCCAGCCGGGCCGTTCAGACTGTTTCCCAGGGACGACCATGGCAAGAATAATCGAGTCGGCTACCGGCGCGGAGGCGCTTACTTTCGACGATGTACTGCTGCAACCGGGCCACTCGGAGGTGATGCCCGGCCAGACCGACATCCGCACCCGCATCGCCCGCGATATCGACCTTAACCTGCCGATCATTTCCGCCGCGATGGACACGGTCACCGATTCGCGGCTCGCCATCGCCATGGCGCAGGCCGGCGGCATCGGCGTCATCCACCGCAATTTTTCGCCGGCCGAACAGGCCGAGGAAGTCCGGCAGGTGAAGAAGTTCGAATCGGGGATGGTCGTCAACCCGGTCACCATCGGCCCCGAGGCGACGCTTGCCGACGCCCATGCGCTGATGCGGGAGCACAGCATTTCCGGCATTCCGGTGGTCGAGAACGCCGGGGCAGGCGGCCAGAAGACCGGGCGGCTGGTCGGCATCCTCACCAACCGCGACGTGCGCTTCGCCTCCAATCCGGACCAGAAGGTCCATGAACTGATGACGCACGAGAACCTCGTCACCGTCAAGGAGAGCGTCGATCACGACGAGGCCAAGCGCCTGCTTCACAAGCACCGCATCGAGAAGCTTCTGGTGGTCGACGCGGGCGGCAATTGCGTCGGCCTGATCACCGTCAAGGACATCGAGAAGTCGCAGCTCAATCCCAACGCCACCAAGGACGCGCAGGGCAGGCTGCGCGCGGCCGCCGCCACCAGCGTCGGCGATGACGGCTTCGAGCGCGCCGAGCGCCTGATCGACGCGGGGATCGACGTTCTTGTCATCGACACGGCGCACGGCCATTCGCAACGCGTCCTCGACGCGGTCGCGCGCGCCAAGAAGCTTTCCAATTCGGTGCGCATCATCGCCGGCAACGTCGCCACCGCCGAAGGCACGCAGGCGCTGATCGATGCGGGCGCGGATGCGGTGAAGGTCGGCATCGGCCCCGGCTCCATCTGCACCACGCGTATCGTGGCGGGCGTCGGCGTGCCGCAGCTTTCCGCCATCATGGCGGCGGTGGAGACGGCGGACCGGGCTGGCGTGACCGTGATCGCCGACGGCGGCATTAAATTCTCGGGCGATCTGGCCAAGGCTCTGGCCGCCGGTGCGGCCGCTGCGATGATCGGCTCGCTGCTCGCCGGCACCGACGAGAGCCCCGGCGAGGTCTATCTGCACCAGGGCCGCTCCTTCAAGGCTTATCGCGGCATGGGATCGGTCGGCGCCATGGCACGCGGGTCGGCGGACCGCTATTTCCAGGCCGAGGTGCGCGACACGCTGAAGCTGGTTCCCGAAGGCATCGAAGGGCAGGTGCCATACAAGGGACCGGTCGCAGGCGTATTGCACCAGCTTGCCGGAGGGCTTAGGGCTGCGATGGGCTATGTCGGAGCACCGGATCTCGAAGCGTTGCGCACCCGCGCGCGCTTCGTCCGCATATCAGGCGCCGGCCTGAGAGAGAGCCATACGCATGATGTTGCGATTACCCGCGAAAGCCCGAACTATCCCGGTGCGGCTTGAGGCGCTCATACCGGGCCTGAGGCGGGGCGCTGTCGCGCTCTGCGCGGCGTCGGTGGTGTTGCTCGTCGTGATGATCGTGCTGGAATTCTTCTATTTCCAGCGTCTTTCGGGCGGGCTGTCGTCGCTGGGCATGCGCCTTTCGGGCTTTTCGAGCGACGACGCCGTCGCCTGGCTGACCGCGCTCGGCGAACCGGGGCGCGAGGCCGTGCTGGTCTGGCAATATTCGAGCTTCGACCTATTCTTCCCTGCGATTTTCGGTCTGGCGCTGCTCGGCTTGTTCCTGAATGCCGCCAGCCGGTCGGCCATGCCGGCGCTGAGGTCGAAGCGCATGCAGATCGTCGCCGGCATCCTGGTTGTCGTGCCCTATGTCCTCGCCAATTATGCGCAGAACGTTTTTATCGTGCGCATGCTTTCCGATCCCTCGGCGGCGAGCATATGGCTGACGTCGGTCGCCTCGATGCTCGTGATGGCGAAGTTCGTCCTTGCCTTGGCGGCAATAGCCGTGATCGCGGTTGTTTTCCGGCAGAACCGAGGTCGGCTATGACAATTCAGGGGCATTCAACCGCATGAACCAGATCACGATCTTTTGGCCCGTCATCGCGCATGTGCTGCTGGTCTTTATCGTTTACGGGCTGCTCAGCCTGCGCCGGACAGCGGCCATAAAAGCCGGCAATGTGAAGCTCTCCGATTTCCGCGCCAACCGGCATGAGCCGCGCGAGAGCGTTTTCGTCAACAACAACCTGCTCAACCAGTTCCAGCTTCCGGTCCTGTTCTACATCGTATGCGTCTGCCTTTATGTCACGGCAGGAAATTCGATGGTTGCAATCGTGCTGGCGTGGCTGTTCGTCGCCTCGCGCTATATCCATACCGCCGTGCATGTGACGACGAACCGTATGCCCTACCGCCAGTCGGCATTCGCCGTGGGATATATCGTGCTTGGCCTCCTGTGGGTCTGGTTCGCCCTTCATCTTCTGGCCATCGTCTAGGGCGGGAGCGGATATGCGCCTCGGCGGCAGGCTGGCTGCAGCGATCGAAGTACTGGACGATATCGACGGACGGCACCGTCCGGCGGCCGACGCACTGAAGGATTGGGGCCTGTCGCATCGTTTCGCCGGCGCCGGCGACCGCGCCGCGATCGGCAACATCGTCTACGACGCGCTGCGCCGCCGCCGCTCGGCCGCGTGGCTGCTCGACGAGGATACTTCGCGCGCCCGCGCCTTCGGGGCGCTTCTGCTCGAAGGCGGCATCGATGCGGAAGCGTTGAACGCCGGACTGGAGGGTGACCGCTTCGCGCCGGCACCGTTGTCGGAGGACGAAATCGGACGTGTCGGGAAGCGCATTCCGGCCGATGCGCCCGACGCCGTTCGCGCCGATTGCCCGGACTGGTGCGTGCCGCTTTTCGTCCGGGCTTTCGGGGAGAACTGGATTGAGGAAGCCGCCGCGCTTTCCGAGCGCCCACCGCTCGATCTGCGGGCGAACACGCTGAAGGCCGACCGCCAGAAGGTTCTCCATGCGTTGAAGGGCGCGGGGGCCGAACCATCCCCGATCATGCCGACCGGCATCCGCGTGCCGCCGATCTCCGGCAACGGCCGTCACCCCAATGTTCAGGTGGAACCGGCTTTCCAGAAAGGCTGGTTCGAGATCCAGGACGAGGGCTCGCAAATCGCCGCCGATCTGGCCATCGCAAATGGGGCGACGCAGGTGCTCGATTTTTGCGCCGGCGCGGGCGGCAAGACGCTTGCTCTTTCGGCTGCAATGGGAAATCACGGCCAGATCTTCGCCCATGATGCTGAAAAGGCCCGCCTGGCACCGATCTTCGATCGCATCAGGCGGGCAGGGTGCCGCAATGTGCAGGTGGTTCAGCCTGCCGCCCTGCCGCCGCTCGAAGCTTCGATGGACCTCGTGCTGGTCGATGCCCCTTGTACCGGTTCGGGCACATGGCGCCGCCGGCCCGATTCGAAATGGCGCCTGACCGACAGGCAACTCGAGCAGCGCAAGGCCGAGCAGGCCGTGATCCTCGAAAACGCAAAGCGCTATGTAAAGCCCGGCGGCCGCCTCGCCTACATCACCTGCTCCGTGTTTCGCGAAGAGAATGCGGATCAGGTCTCGGAATTCCTGAAACGCAATCCGGCCTTTCAGCCGGCCGACCACATGGATTTGTGGCGCACCCGGCATCCGGATCACCCTGCCGCCGCATTGATCGATCCGGAAGGCGGTATCGTCCTCACTCCGGCGCGAAGCGGCACGGACGGCTTCTTCTGCTCAATCCTGCAACGGATGGCTTGATCGACGTGACAAATTTATCCCGCACTGCACCATCGTGTGATTGAATGAGGACGGCGCGTTTGCGATAACGCGCTCCTGAAAGGATTTCCTGCATGGCTTCCGAAGTGCTTGTGGACGACGATTTCGAGGCGCGGGTGCGTTCGAGCTTCGCGCGCCAGAAGGCGATGACGACGATCGACGCGGAACTGACGCTGGTCACGCGCGGCACGGTCGAGATCGAGATGCCCTTTTCGGAAGCGCTGACGCAACAGCACGGATTCCTTCATGCGGGCGTGATCTCGACTGCGCTCGATTCCGCCTGCGGCTACGCGGCCTATTCGCTGATGCCGACGGACGCCGCCGTGCTGACCATCGAGTTCAAGGTCAATCTGCTGGCGCCGGGCAAGGGCGAGCGCTTCCTGTTTCGCGGCGTCGTCACAAAGCCCGGCCGTACCATCATCGTCGCCGACGGGCAGGCCTACGCCTTCGGCGCGGACGGCGAGGCCAAGATGATCGCGACCATGACCGGCACGATGATGACCGTCACCGGCCGTCAGGGCATCGACGGCTGAACGCCGTGCGCCTCGCCCCGATCGCCGAAATCGGCGGCAGGCGGCTGCTCTTCGTCATGGCCATGGATGCGGAGTACGGGCCGCATCTGAAGCGCCGCTTCACGCCCCTGATGACCGGCGTCGGGCCGGTCGAAGCGGGCGTGCGGCTCGGCGCGGAACTTGCGCGTCTGTCGGAGGGTGGGGCGCTTCCCGACCTCGTCGTATCGCTCGGATCGGCGGGCAGCCGGGTGCTGGAACAGACGGAGATCTACCAGGCCTCGTCGGTCGCCTATCGCGACATGGACGTTTCGGCCCTTGGCTTCGAGCGCGGCGCGACGCCATTTCTCGACCTTCCCGCGATCGTTCCGCTCGGCCACGCCATACCGGGCATCGGGCAGGCCTCGCTGTCGACCGGCGCGGCGATCGTTTCCGGTGTCGCCTACGATGCCATCACGGCCGACATGGTGGACATGGAGACGTTTGCAGTCCTTCGCGCCTGCCAGCTTTTCGGCGTCGGCATGATCGGCCTGCGCGGCATATCGGACGGCGCCGCCGACCTGAAGCACGTGGACGACTGGCGCCAGTACCTGCACGTCATCGACGAAAAGTTGGCTTCAAGCGTCGATCGGCTCGAAGCAGCCATCGCGGAGGGAGCGCTCGTCCCATGACGGCCGAAATCCGCCGCGCCCGACCGGGGGAGGAGACCGCCGTTTCACGGCTGCTCGCCGAAATCTGGCACGCAACCCACGATGCAGAGCTCGGCCGCGACAAGGTGGCGGAGATCACCACGAAATGGCATGCGCCGCCGCTTCTCCGCGCCCAGATCGACGATCCGGCGAAATGCTTCCTCGTTGCGGAGGCGGACGACGGAAGATTGGTCGGCCACGCCATGTCCTGGCTCGATGGCGGCGCCACGATCAACCTGCTCAGATTGTATGTCCTGCCGGCCCGGCAGGGCGGAGGGCTCGGGCGACGTCTGCTTGCCGAAGCCGTTGCCGCCTATCCGGCGGCAAATGTCCTGCGGCTCGAGGTGCAGGCGCAGAACGCGCCGGCGATCCGCTTTTACGAAAGGCTGGGGCTGCGGGCGACCGGCGACACCGGCGAGCGCGGCGGCTTCACCGACATCCCGGCCATTGTCATGGAGAAACCGCTCCTCCTGGCGGGCGGTGGAAGCTTTTCGTGAGCTACATGAATCGCGCTTTGAGCTCCAGCGCGCAACCCATTGCGCCGACTCGTTTCTTTCTCTAAACGCCCGCCATGAAGAACGCCGCTCATCCCGACACCGTCCTTATCATCGACTTCGGCAGCCAGGTCACGCAGCTCATCGCGAGAAGGGTGCGCGAGGCCGGAATCTATTCCGAAATCGTGCCTTTCCAGTCGGCGGACGAAGGCTTCCGGCGTGTCCGGCCGAAGGCGGTCATCCTCTCGGGCAGCCCGCATTCGGCGGTTGATATCGGCAGCCCGCGCGCGCCGGATGCGATCTTCGAGGCAGGCCTCCCGATCCTCGGCATCTGCTATGGCGAGCAGGCCATCTGCGCCCAGCTCGGCGGCAAGGTCGAAGCCGGCCACGAGCGTGAGTTCGGCCGCGCCTTCCTCGACATCAGGGAGGATTCGGCGCTCTTCGACGGCATATGGGCGAAGGGCACGCGCCATCAGGTGTGGATGAGCCATGGCGACCGGGTGACGGCGCTGCCGCCCGGTTTCCGCGTCATAGGCACCTCGACCGGCGCGCCCTTTGCGGCCATCGCCGACGAGAAACGCAAGATCTTCGCCGTGCAGTTCCACCCCGAGGTTGTCCACACGCCGGACGGCGCGAAGCTGCTTGCCAATTTCGTCCATAACATCGCCGGTCTGAAGGGCGACTGGACGATGGCGGCCTACCGCGAACAGGCCGTCGAGGCGATCCGCCGCCAGGTCGGCACGGGCAAGGTCATCTGCGCGCTTTCGGGCGGCGTCGATTCCTCCGTCGCCGCCCTCCTGATCCATGAGGCGGTGGGCGACCAACTCACATGCGTTCTCGTCGACCACGGGCTCATGCGGAAAAACGAGGCCGCCGAAGTCGTCGAGATGTTCCGCGGGCACTACAATCTGCCGCTGATCCTGGTCGACGCGTCGGACCGCTTCATCTCCGCGCTGGAGGGCGAGGCCGACCCCGAGAAGAAGCGCAAGACCATCGGGCGGCTTTTCATCGAGGTGTTCGAGGAGGAAGCGAAGAAGTTTGCCAAGGGGGAAAAGCCCGCCGATTTCCTCGCGCAGGGAACGCTTTATCCCGACGTGATCGAAAGTGTTTCCTTCACCGGCGCCACCTCTTCCACGATCAAGTCGCACCACAATGTCGGCGGCCTGCCCGAGCGCATGAATATGAAGCTGGTCGAGCCGCTGCGCGAACTATTCAAGGACGAGGTGAGGGCGCTCGGCAAGGAACTCGGCCTGCCGGAAAGTTTTATCGGCCGCCATCCCTTCCCGGGCCCGGGGCTTGCGATCCGCTGCCCCGGCGGCGTGACGCGCGAAAAACTCGACATTCTGCGCGAGGCCGACGCCGTCTATCTGGACGAAATCCGCAAAGCCGGCCTCTACGACGCCATTTGGCAGGCCTTCGCCGTGCTGCTGCCGGTGCAGACGGTCGGCGTGATGGGTGACGGACGCACCTACGAGTCCGTACTGGCGCTGCGCGCCGTCACCTCCGTCGACGGCATGACCGCCGATTTCTATCACTACGACATGGATTTCCTGGGCGCGACCGCGACCCGTATCATCAACGAAGTCAAAGGCATAAACCGCGTCGTCTACGACGTCACCTCAAAGCCCCCCGGCACGATCGAGTGGGAATGATTTTGGCCTACCCAAACGCCGCCCAAATCACGCTGGAATTCTACGTAAGATTCTGAAAACAATATAAAAATATCCATCAAAATTCGGTGACTATCGGCACAGAGAGTTTTGCTATGGCGGTCCGCCGGACGGACCTCCATCCTATTGCCGAGACGAAATTTCAAAGTACTGTCACGATCAATGAGGCTCGTGACGTACTTTTTTCTTTAACACGTTGAAGACAAAAGACCGCCTTCAGACAAAATGACCGATGGTACAAGCCAACGCATAAACCGATGAGGTGGCGGGATAACTATAAGGACTCAATCTACGAGATATATCCATATTATATAATAAATTTCCGAAGCTTCATGTTTATGATATATCCGGTCGCAACCTCTTGCGATGGCTTCGGGAGGAAAAAATGAATACAAGCAGAACTGGAATCGGACGGCGGCTTCAGGCATGTGCCATCCGCTCGGCGGTATTGGCGCTTGGTTTTGTCGGGTTCTGCACCGGTACAGCTTCGGCAGTCGACGCCGCATCGTGGGAAAAGACCTTGGAGGCCGCAAAGCTGGAGGGATCCGTCTCCCTTTACGTCAGCGTCGCCCCGGCACAGGTCGACGCCGTGATCGCCGGCTTCAATACGGCATATCCGGGCATCAAGTTGGAAGTATTCCGCAATGCCGATTCCGTCATCAACCAGAAAATCCAGCAGGAACTTTCCCTGCACGCAATCGGCGCGGACGTCATTTTCTCCACCAAGAACAACTTCTACACGGAGTTGAAAAACGAGGGCGCATTGGTCTTGCCTCAGGTGCCTGCATTCGCCGAGGCCGGATCCAAGAGCTATTTGGATGTCGCTCCCATTGTTTCACGCCTGCCGCTTTTGGTCGCCTATAATACCGACATCGTCAAAAGCAGCCCTAGGAACTACGAGGATTTTCTCGCTCCTGAGTTCAATGGGATGCTCGGCATCCCCGTGGTGGACGGATCGCCGATCACCACCGCCTGGTGGGAGTTCCTGCGCGTCAACCATCCAGGCTATTGGGAGAAGCTGGCTGCGTTCAAGCCGAAAGTCTACGCGAGTTCTGTGCCCCTTTCCCAGGCGCTCGCCTCGGGGGAAGTCAGCGCGGCGATCTTGGCTTCGCCTGGGTCGGTTTCCGCCCTCATCAACAAGGGCGCCGCGATCAAGATGGTCGCGCCTGACAGGGTATTTGGCATGGATCTGCTGGTAAGCGTCTTCAAGGACGCCAAGCATCCGAACGCTGCTTTGGTCCTGGCCGATTTCCTCCTGTCGAAGGCCGGGCAGGAAGCCATCAACTCAGGAGGACTGGGTGTGTCGATCATGCCGGATATTCCCGGTGCGTTGCCCCCGATCGCCATGGTGACTGCGGACCCTGGGAAGCAGACTGCCGAGAAGATGAAGGGTGTCATCGCAGATTGGCGCAACGTATTTGGCAAGTAGCCGTCTTGGCGTAGTGGGGCGCGCTGTCCGCGCTCTCTAGAGACGTTTGCCGATGCAATCAACGGTACGTATAGAAATGACTTCGATACTGAGCACAGTTTCCAATGGCACGCCCGCGGTTTTGGATATGGACCCCTTTTCCATTCCGTGCCTTGAGGATCCCTTTTCCCTGCAGCACGCCGTGCGGGAAACAGACACGGTAGTGTGGCTGAAGCCTTACGGGATCTATGCAGTCGGACGTCATGCCGAAGCCAAGGATGTGTTGAGCGACCATACCCGTTTCACTACGACCGCGGGTGTCGGGCTTGCCGACATTCGCGATCCCAATGCGTGGCGCGTGAAGAACCCGCTATTGGAGGTCGATCCGCCCGAACATTCGCAAATCCGTTCCGCACTCATGAAGATCATGTCGCCGATCGTTATCCGGCGGTGGAAGTCCATGTTCGAGGAAGAGGCCGAATTGCTGGTCTCGCGCCTGCTTGAGAAGGGAACATTCGACGGGCTGACCGACCTGGCCGAAACCTTCGTAACCACCGTCTTTCCGCGGACGGTCGGCATCACGATCGACAGGGAAAAGGTCATCCAGTTCGGCGACCTGAATTTCAACGCCAACGGTCCCCAGAACGAACTCTACTGGCGCGCCTTTGAGAAGGTCGAGCCCTTGCTGCCATGGTTCGACGACGCCTTCAAGCGGGAAGGCATGACGCCCGGCGGTATTGGTGCTCAAATCTACGACGCGGAGGAAGCTGGCATCTTCCCGAAAGGCACCGCAGTCGGTCTTGTCAGGGTGCTGTTTCGGGGCGGTTTTGACACCACCATCTCGGGCATCGCATTCGCGCTCCAGCAACTTGCGGCCCATCCCCGCTGGTGGAACTGGCTACGTGAGGACTGGAGGAGGGCAGGGGCCGTTTTTGACGAGGCGCTCCGTCATCAATCTCCCGCGCAGGTAATGTTCCGGACCACGGTGCCCGAGGGTGCAACCATCGGCTCTCATTCCCTTGAAGGCGACAAGAAGATCGCCGTGTTTATCGGCGCCGCAAACCGGGACCCACGTCGCTGGGACAAGCCTGAAATATTTGATCCGACACGCGATGTGTCGGGTGCGCATCTGGCGTTCGGAGTAGGCGCTCATGCCTGTCTGGGCCTACTGATTGCGAAGTTCGAAGCTGAAGCCGTTCTCGGCGCGTTCGCCAGGCGCGTGAATACGCTTGAACCGGACGGTAAACCTAAATACCGTTTGGTAAATACGTTGCGGACGTTGAGTTCGCTGCCACTTCGCGTAACTGCCCCCTGAGCGATATTCCAGATGCCAAATGTAACTTATATCCTGCCCGACGACACGACCAGAACGATAGAGGTGGAGGTTGGACAGACTGTAATGAAAGCCGCCAAGCTGCACGGTCTTGACGATATTGTGGCCGATTGCGGGGGCACGTTGAGTTGCGCATCCTGCCACGTTTATGTCGAGCCCGGATGTCTCGGCCGATTGCCTGCACCCAGCGACGACGAAGAACAAATGTTGGATTTCGTGGCTGCCGGTCGCACGCCGCAAAGCCGGCTGAGCTGCCAGCTTGTTGTAGCGGAGGACATGCAAGGTCTGACCGTTCGGATCGCTCATCCACAGTTATAGTACTCGGCTGGTATTTGTCGTAATTATCGGTCAATGGATATTCGCCAACTCCGGTACTTCGTAGCCATAGTGGAAAACGGCTCTTTCTTGGCCGCCGCGAAGAAATTGCGCATCGCCCAACCGGCTCTGAGCCTCCATATGCGTAACATTGAGGACGAGCTCGGCGTCAAGCTGCTGCATCGACAGGCGCGAGGCGTTGTCCCAACGGAAGCAGGAGATCGTCTGCTACGTCGTGCCAAGATCGTCCTGGCGGAGTTTTCCCAGATACAGTCGGATGTCACCGGGCTCGAGGCCCCAAGCGGAGAGGCCAGGATCGGACTACCTGCAAACATCACCGATTTGTTTGGGGTCCGACTGATCCAGGCCAGCCGCAGCGTCTATCCCGATGTTCGCATCCGTGTCGCCGAGGGCATGACGCCGTCCCTGCTCGGCTGGCTGGTGGAGGGCGATGTTGATATCGCCATGGTCTACGGCGGATCGATCCCCAAAGGCCTGGCTATCCATCACGCGTGGACGGAAGAGATGCGGGTCTTCGGACCCCGCAAAATGGGTTTGGATATCAAGGCGGACCAGCCGATCACTTTTGCCAAGACTGCCACGCTGCCCTTGGTGATTCCGGGCGTCAAGCGCGGAATGCGGGATGTGCTTGACGCTGCAATGATTTCATCAGGTATCGCACTGGAGCCCGCGATCGAGATCGATTCTTATCGTCAGATCAAACAACTGGTGGAGGGACAACAGGCGTATGGCATTCTACCGTCCACGGCGATCCACCAGGAGATACTGGACGGGCGCTTCATAAGCTGGCCGATAGTCGAGCCGCGGATCGAATTGAAGGCTTATCTCTCTTATCTCTTGAGCCATCCCCTTTCCACGCCAGCTCTGGCGCTTGGCCAGTTGGCCTATGACGTGCTTCGCGGGATGGTAGCCGAGGGAATGACGGGTGTGACACTAGCGCCAGCGTCGAACCGGCCAACTCTTTACGAGAAGACGTAGACTTCAAGGGCGGCAGGGAGAGCACTCTAGAGCGGTTCAGGGCTTGTCTGAATCGAGAGGGATTCCGGTTTTGTCGATT
>JAKDNM010000033.1 GCA_030456445.1 Hyphomicrobiales bacterium | reverse complement strand
TCCCCTCGCCTCCTACCGCCGCATCACCGTCAAGATCGGCTCGGCGCTGCTGGTCGACCGCGAGAGCGGTCTGAAGCGGCGATGGCTGGCCTCGCTGGTGGACGACATCGCCACGCTGGCCGAAGGCGGCGCCGACATGCTCGTCGTCAGTTCGGGCGCCATCGCGCTCGGCCGCGCCATGCTCCATATCGGCCGCCGCCGGCTGAAGCTCGAGGAAAGTCAGGCCTGCGCCGCGATCGGCCAGATTGCGCTTGCCGGCGCATGGTCGGAGGAACTGGCACAGCACGGCATGCGCTCCGGCCAGGTGCTGGTCACGCTCGGCGATACGGAAGAACGCCGCCGCTATCTGAACGCCCGCGCCACGATCTCGACGCTCCTGAAGATGAAGGCAGTCCCGGTCATCAACGAGAACGACACGGTCGCGACCAGCGAGATCCGCTACGGCGACAACGACCGGCTGGCGGCGCGTGTCGCCACCATGATGGGCGGCGATCTCCTGATCCTGCTCTCCGACATAGACGGGCTCTACACAGCACCGCCGGCGCTCGACCCGACCGCAAGGCACATCCCCTTCGTCGAGCGCATCACGCCGGCGATCGAGGTGATGGCGGGCGTCGCGGCCTCCGATCTGTCGCGCGGCGGCATGCGCACCAAGCTCGATGCCGGCAAGATCGCCACCGCCGCCGGAACCGCCATGATCGTCACCACCGGCGACCGGCTGCACCCGCTCGTCGCCATCGACCAGGGCGAACGCGCGACCTTCTTCCAGCCGAGCGATACGCCGGTGAAAGGCTACAAGACATGGATCGCCGGCCAGCTCGAACCGGCCGGCCAACTGCGCGTGGATGCCGGCGCGGTGGCCGCCCTGTTGTCGGGCAAGTCGCTGCTTGCCGCCGGCGTGCGCGCGGTGGAAGGCCACTTCTCGCGCGGCGAGACGGTCGCGATCATCGGCGAAAGCGGCCGCGAGGTTGCGCGCGGCCTCGTTGCCTATGACGCCTCGGATGCCGTAAAGATCATGGGACTGAAAAGCGACGCGATCGCCGGGGCGCTCGGCTACGAGACGCGGGGCGCGATGGTGCATCGCGACGACCTTGTGCTTTCCGCCGGGGCGAAGCAGATGCGAAGGGAAAAGGCGGAGGGCTGACATGCTCAAGACGCTGGAAAAAAGTGGCGAGAATGTCGTCGCCCTCATGCGGCGGCTCGGCGAAAATGCCCGCGACGCCGCGCACCCGCTGGCAATCGCTTCAAGCGCTGCCAAGGACGCCGCGCTCGAAGCGATGGAAGCTGCGATCCTGCGGCGCGAGGAAGACATCCTTGCCGCCAATGCCATCGACATGGAAAACGGCCGCAAGGCAGGCCTGGCCGGTTCTTTCCTCGACCGGTTGAAACTGACGCCGGACCGCATCCGCGCCATGGCGGAAGGCATCCGTGCGATTGTCGCGCTCAACGACCCGGTGGGTGACGTGATCGCCGAATGGGACCGCCCGAACGGCCTCCATATCGAGCGCGTGCGTACTCCGCTCGGCGTCATCGGCGTCATCTATGAGAGCCGGCCGAACGTCACCGCCGATGCCGGCGCGCTCTGCGTAAAGGCCGGCAACGCCGTGATCCTGCGCGGCGGCTCGGATTCGGTGAATTCGTCGGCCGCCATCCATGCCTGCCTTGTCGAGGGCCTCGCCAAGGCCGGCTTGCCGGAAGAGGCGATCCAACTCGTGCCCACCACCGACCGCGCCGCCGTCGGCGAGATGCTGAAGGGGCTGGCCGGCGCCATCGATGTCATCATCCCGCGCGGCGGCAGAAGCCTCGTCGAGCGCGTCCAGACGGAAGCGCGCGTGCCGGTCTTCGCGCATCTGGAGGGCATCTGCCACGTCTATGTGGACCGATCCGCGAAGCTCGACATGGCGGTCGGGATCGTGGTCAACGCCAAGATGCGCCGCACCGGCGTCTGCGGCGCGGCCGAGACGCTGCTGGTCGACCGCGCGGTGGCCTCGACCCATCTCGTCCCCATCCTCGCCGCGCTCGCCAAAGCCGGCTGCGAGATACGGGCGGACGGCGAAGTGCAAGCGCTTTATCCGAACGCCCGGCCGGCGATCGACGCCGACTGGGTGACGGAATATCTGGACACGATCATCTCGGTGAAGCTGGTGGACGGCGTCGGCGGCGCCATCGACCATATCGAGCGCTTCTCCTCGCATCACACCGAGGCGATCGTCGCCGAGGACGCGGCAGCGGTGGAACGCTTCTTCAACGAGATCGATTCCGCCATCCTGCTCCATAACGCCTCGACGCAGTTCGCCGACGGCGGCGAATTCGGCATGGGTGCGGAGATCGGCATCGCAACCGGCAAGATGCATGCGCGCGGGCCGGTCGGCGTCGAACAGCTCACCTCGTTCAAATACCGCGTGCGCGGCTCGGGCCAGATCCGGCCTTGAAACAGACGCAATATTCCGAAGTCGCCGAACACTATCTCAAGATGCCGCATGCGGCGCGCGGCATGGCGGTCGGCCTGTTCGGCGGCTCGTTCAATCCGCCCCATGCCGGCCATGCGCTGGTGGTCGAGATCGCACTCAGGCGCCTCAAGCTCGACCGGCTCTGGTGGATGGTGACGCCGGGCAATCCGCTCAAGAACGCTAACGAACTGCGCCCGCTCGCCGAACGCATCCGGCTTTCGGAGACATTCGCCGGCGATCCCCGCATCGTCGTCACCGCCTTTGAGGCCAGCCATCATGTCCGCTACACGGCCGACACGCTGGCGCTGGTCAAGCAGCGTAATCCCGGCGTCGACTTCGTCTGGATCATGGGCGCCGACAGTTTGCGCGACTTCCACCGCTGGGAACGCTGGCGCCGGATCGCGCTGACCTTCCCGATCGCCGTCATGGACCGGCCCGGCTCCACCCTCTCGTTCCTGTCTTCGGTAATGGCCAAGACGTTCGACTATGCCCGCATAGACGAGAAGGATGCGTCCCTTCTGGCCCGGATGAAGCCGCCGGCCTGGACCTTCATCCACGGCCCACGCTCCTCGCTTTCATCGACGGCGCTGAGGGCACGCGGCTCCTGATCCGCCCTCGTTCTTGATCCACATGCTTCAATTCGCCGGTCCACCGGCATCGTGTCGTTTTTGACGCTCGCCAATTCGCCGCGATCGCGGCTAACTGGCGCGCCATGAGCCAGACCACGCCTGAAATCGCGGAGACGGAAGAAGCCGGGCAGGCGTCGCTCGTCGCCATCGCCAGCGTCATCGCGGCGATGGGCCTGATCGCGATCGGAAACGGCCTGCTCTTCGCCTATATCCCCGTGCGCCTCAACGCCGACGGCTTTCCGCCGATCTGGGCAGGCGTCATCCTGACCATGCTGTCCGCCGGCGGCATGGCCGGCTGCCTGCTGACCGGGCTCGTCGTGCGCCGTGTCGGCCACGCCCGCGCTTTCATGACGGTCGGCGCGCTCATCATTCTATCCAACGTCGCCATCGCGGCGGGCATTCATCCCCTCGTCTGGACGGCGGCGCGCACGCTCTACGGCTTCGCCATCTGCTCGATGTTCATCGTCGCGCAGAGCTGGCTGAACGATGCCGTGGAAAACCATATACGCGGCCGTATCATGGCCGCGTTCTACGTCACCTACGAGGTCGGCCTCGGTGTCGGCGCCTTCCTGCTGCGCTTCATGGATCTTCAAACCGATATCGCGCCAGTCGCCGGCATCGCCTTCGCCACGCTGGCGCTGCTGCCGGTCGGCATGACGCGGCTGCCGCCACCTCCACCGCCGAAATCGGCATCGGTCGCCTTCCGCCGCGCCTGGTCGATCTCGCCGGTAGGCGTGGCGGGCATGCTGGCGGTCGGCGGCCTGTCGATGATGGTTTCCGGCTTCACGCCGATCCATGCCGCGGCCACCGGCTACAGCCAGGGCGATGTCGCGCTGCTCCTCTTCGCCATGCCGGTCGGCACGCTGCTTTTCCAGATTCCCTTCGGCTGGATCTCCGACCGTACCGACCGCCGCCACGTCATCATCACCGCCTCCACCCTGGTCGTCCTGGCCGGACTGGCGGCAAGCCGGTTCGACGGCAGCGCGCTTCCGCTGATGATACTGATCTACGTCGTCTGGAGCGGCTCGACGGAATCGATCTATTCGCTGTCGAGCGCGCATGCCAACGACCGCGCCGACAAGGACGACCTCGTGCCGCTGGCGAGCACCATGCTGTTTGCCTGGTCGCTTTCAGGCTGCGTCGTTCCGGCGATCGCCACCGCGCTCACCCCGATCTACGGCACCGGCGCCTTCATGTGGGTGGCGATCGCGATCGCGATCGTCTTCAGCCTGTTCGTCGGCTGGCGCATCGCCCGCCAGAAGCCCGTGCCGGCCGCCGATTCGGGCAGTTTCTCGCCGCTTGCCGCCCAGGCACCCCTTCCGGTGGAGCTTGCCTTCGCTCCGCTGGATGAAGGCCCAATGGTCGGGAATGAAGATACGCCGGCAAGGCAGAACGCCAAATAGAAGCGCTGCGTCTTGAAACTGTCAGGGAACTCTGCCTATCTTCAGTACGTTCCCGGATGAATCGGGGACGCAAGTTGTTCTTGTTCGAAAGGAAAGACGCTGAGAACAGCACTCTCGAAGAAGGCTGGAATCATGCCTTCGCCGGCCGGAATGGTACAAAATGACGACCCTTCCATGGCCCTCAAATCAGTCCTTGCCAGTCTGGAAGACTCCAAGGCCGAAAACATCGTCTCCATCGACATTCAGGGAAAATCGAGCCTCGGCGACTACATGGTCGTCGCGTCGGGCCGGTCGCACCGTCATGTCGCGGCGGTGGCCGATCATCTCCTGAAAGCGCTGAAGGATGCCGGCATGCGTGTTCGCGTCGAAGGGCTCAGCGGCGCCGATTGGGTCCTGATCGACGCCGGAGACATCATCGTGCACGTCTTCCGGCCCGAGGTCCGCGAATTCTACAGCATCGAGGAGATGTGGCAGGCGCCGGACCTCGATGACGAAACGGTCCACTGACCTGATTTAGAGCAATTCCAGGAAAAGTGGGAACCGGTTTTCCGTCCGGAATTGCGTGAAAACAATATGATAGAGCGTTTCTGCGATTCAGGGAAAAGCGGAAATGCTTTCTAAGGCAGGGATCGATGCACGTTTCCGTTTATGCGGTCGGCCGCATGAAGGCCGGCCCCGAGCGGGAATTGGCCGGCCGTTTCCTCGACCGCTTCGCCAAGGCCGGCCCGGCGGTCGGTCTGGATTTCACCGGCGTCACGGAAATACCGGAAAGCCGGGCCGCTTCCGTCGATGAGCGCCGCCGCGAGGAGGGCCAAAGACTTCTCGCCCGCAGGGATGGCGCCACGGCGCTTGTCCTCCTCGACGAGCGCGGCAAGGACATCGGCTCGGAAGAATTCGCCCTCTCGATCTCCCGCTTCGGCGAAAACGGCCGCAAGAACCTGATTTTGGCCATCGGTGGCCCGGACGGTCACGATCCCTCGCTCCATGGCGACGCGGACCTCGTCCTTTCCTTCGGCAAGCTCACCTGGCCGCACCAGCTTGTGCGCGTCATGCTCGCCGAGCAGCTTTACCGCTCAGCGACCATCCTTTCAGGTCACCCCTATCACCGGGCGTAGACGGCCTGGGAATCAGACAATCTCCACGCCCGCGCCGGCCGCAGCCTTCCTCAAATCCTTGTCGAGCGTCGCCAGCGGCAGACGCCGCCGCAACGCAAGCTCCAGATAAGCCGCGTCGTAGGGCGTCAAGGCAAGCCGGACGGCCATTTGAAGCGTGTCCGACCATGCGCGCTCATTTGTTTCAGGATCGATATCGATCGGTAGCGAATCGAGGTCGGCCAGGGACTCATCCCTATATTCAGAACTTATCCGTCGCCTACGGAGCGCCGTCTGGAAGCCATTGGCGACCTCCAGCTTCCAATGAGCCGGAACAACGGCACCGGCGGAAGCCACACGGTCGAATATCAACTCCGATTCAGCCGAGACCTCGTCCTGAAAATACCATGGCAAGGTGGCTGACGCATCGATGACGAGGCTCATCTGCGTCCATCATCGATGAGCTCGCGGATGGATATGCCGCCGAGCGTTACGCCTTTCCGACGCTCTCGAATTCGCCGGACGGCTTCTTTGGCGATTGCCTGCTTGTCAGGCTCCACCGCAGCAGCCACCAGCCGCGCCGCCGGCTTGCCGTGGCGCGTGATCATGACTTCCTCGCCCTGCTCGACCAGATCGAGAAGCGCGCCCAGCCTGTTTTTTGCCTCGAACGCACCGACGGTTCGCATTGCGATCTCCGGGTTTAAGCTAGCTTAAGCTAGATTTATATCCGGCCGCAGCTTTTTTCAAGCGATCGCGCGGAATGCGCGGACCGGCGACAGGCCCCTACCGCGCCATGGAATGGTATTCCTCGTTCGGCCGCATATCGACGGCGGCGGCCACGCGGTTCGACATGTTGAAGAAGCCGACGACGGAAGCGATGTCCCAGATGTCGCGGTCGGAGAAGCCGGCATCGCGCAGCCCCTGGCGGTCGGCTTCCTCCATCTTGTCCGGCGTCTCGGTGAGCTTGACCGCGAAATCGAACATCGCCTTCTGCTTCGGCGTCAAATCGGCGACGCGGTAGTTCATCACCATCGTCTCGCCGAGCGCCGGGTCGCCGGAAAGCTGGCGCACGGCCGCCCCATGCGCGGTCAGGCAGTAGAAGCAGTGATTGACCGAGGAGACGGCCACCGCGATCATCTCGCGCTCCAGCTTCGACAGGCCGGAATCTCCCAGCATCAGGTCGTTGTACATATCGGTGAAGGCGCGCAGCTTCTTTTCGTCGAAGGCGTAGGACAAGAGCACGTTGGGCACGAGCCCGAGCTTCTCCTCGCATTTGGCGAAATAGGCCTTCGTCGCCTCGCTCAGATCGTCCGATGGCTTGAGGTCCAGCGCCGTGAGTTTCCCTGTCATCTGCTTCATCCCTTTTTTACATCCGTCTTCCATTTTCCCGGCAAAGCCGCTCGATCCGGGGTCCTCAATGCGGCTTTCTCTGTTACGATGCCGCAACTGCCGGTGGGAGGAAGAAAAGCCATGGCCAAGGTGAACGAACACGCGCGACCTGACAAGGAGGCGCCCACCCCGGAGAAGACCAAAGAAGCGGAGCGGTTCGGCAAGCTTCTCCTGGCCGGCTCGGCAGGGGAGGATCTCGCCGCCTACGACCGTGGCGTGCTCAAGGAAGCGGCGGCGCTGGCATGGCAGGCGCTGAGGAAGCACCGGGCCGGCGCCAGCGTGGTCGCGGTGGACAATGACCGCCCCCTCGTCCGCGAGGGCCGGCCCCTGACGGCCATTACCGTCGTCAACGACAACATGCCCTTCCTCTTCGATTCGGTGCTCGGCGAGATCGCCGATGCCGCCGGCTCGCCGACCCTGGTTACGCATCCGATCATCGCCGTGAAGCATGGCCGCAACGGCGCCACCGGACTGGCCGACGGCAAGGCGGACGAGCGCACGAGCGACAAGGTCAGCGTCATTCATGTTCATGTCGCGCGCCTCGGCGACGACGAGGCCGCCGCGCTGGCGAAACGGCTGGAGTGGATCCTGTCCCAGGTGCGGGCTTCCGTCCGCGACTGGCGCGCGATGCTGGCGCGGCTCGACCAGGCGATCCTCGACTACCGCTATTCCGAGACGCATCTGAACAAGGGCGCGGTCGCCGAGGCCGTAGCCTTCCTGGAATGGCTGCGCGACAACAATTTCACCTTCCTCGGCATGCGCGAATACCGCTACGCGCCGAGCCCCAAGGGCAGCGGCATGGAGCGCGCCGACAAGCCCGGCATCGGCATTCTCGGCGATCCGGATGTACGCATCCTGCGCCGTGGCGACCAGGAACTGACGACGACGCCGGAAATCCGCGCCTTCCTGACCGGTCCCGAACCGCTCATCGTCACCAAGGCGAACACCCGTTCGGTCGTACATCGCCGCAACTATCTCGATTATATCGGCGTCAAGACCCTCGATGCGAAAGGCAAGCTGAAAGGCGAACTGCGCATCGTCGGCCTTTTCACCTCGACCGCCTATCTGCGTTCCGTCTTCTCCATTCCCTACCTGCGCTCCAAGGCCGAAGCCGTGCTGAAGCGCTCCGGGTTCGAAGGCTCGGACCATTCCGGCAAGGCGCTCATCAATATTCTTGAATCCTATCCGCGCGACGAGCTTTTCCAGATCGACGTCGGCGCGCTGGAGCACAATGCGCTGGCCATACTGGCGCTCGGCGACCGGCCGCGCGTGCGCGCGCTGGTGCGCGCCGACCCGTTCGACCGTTTCGTCTCCGTTCTCGTCTACGTGCCGCGCGACAATTACGATTCCGACGTGCGCGTGCGCATCGGCGACTATCTGAAGACCGTCTTCGACGGCCATCTGTCGGCCTATTACCCTTCCTTCCCGGAAGGCGCGATGGCGCGCGTGCATTTCATTATCGGCCGCTCCGCCGGCAAGACGCCGAAGGTGCCGCAGGAAGAGCTCGAGGCGGAAATCCGAGACATCGTGCGCACTTGGCAGGATGCGCTGCGCGATGCTGCGCATGACGAGGGCGCCGACCCGGCACTCATCGCCATCGCTTCGCATTTTCCCGGCTCCTATCGCGGCACGTTTTCATCGAAAGTAGCGCTGCGCGACGCCGCCCAGATCGGCCGCATTACCGAAGAAAATCCGATCGCGGCCGATTTCCACCGCCACCCGCACCAGCCGGACACGCACGGCGCGCTCAAGATCTACCATTACGGAGCGCCGCTGGCGCTTTCGCGGCGGGTGCCGATCCTCGAGAATATGGGCTTCCGCGTCATCTCCGAGCGCACCTTCGAGATTCCGACTGCCGGCGGCGGGCTTGTCTTCGTCCACGACATGGAGCTGCAAAGCGCGCATGACGCCCCGCTCGACCTTGCCGACGACGGCGCGCTTTTCGAGGAAGTGTTCCTTTCCGTCTGGCGTGGGAAGAGCGACAATGACGGTTATAACGCGCTCGCCCACCGCGCCGGCTTCGCTTCCGCCGACATCACGATCCTGCGCGCTTACGGCCATTATCTGCAACAGGCAGGCATCCCGCAGAGCCAGGACTTCATCGCCGCCGCGCTGGCGCGCCATCCGGCGATCACGAAGAATCTGAAGGAACTGTTCTTCGCCCGGCTCGACCCGGCCCGTGTCGACGCCGCCGGCCAGAACGAGGATGCACGCTCGATCGAGGCCGAGATCGAAACCGAACTGGACGATGTGCCCAACATCGACGAGGACACGATCATCCGCCGTTTCCTCAACCTCGTGCACAACACGTTGCGCACCAATCATTTCGCCCCCGTGACGGACGGCAAGCCGCGTTCGCTCGCCCTGAAGCTCGACTCCAAATCGGTCGACGGCCTGCCCGAGCCGAGGCCGTGGCGCGAGATATTCGTATTCGGGCCGGAAATCGAAGGCGTGCACCTGCGCTTCGGCCCGGTCGCGCGCGGCGGCTTGCGCTGGTCCGACCGGGCGCAGGACTATCGCACCGAAGTGCTCGGCCTCGTCAAGGCGCAACAGGTCAAGAACGCCGTCATCGTACCGGTCGGCGCCAAGGGCGGCTTCTATCCGAAGCAATTGCCGGTCGGCGGCAGCCGCGACGCCATCTTCGAGGCCGGCCGCAACGCCTACATCAATTTCATCTCCAGCATGCTTTCCATCACCGACAATCTCCACGGCGCCAAAATCGTGCCGCCGCAGAATGTCGTTCGCCATGACGGTGACGATCCCTATTTCGTCGTCGCCGCCGACAAGGGCACGGCAACCTTCTCCGACACCGCCAACGCCATCAGCCAGGCGCATGATTTCTGGCTGGACGACGCCTTCGCGTCGGGCGGCTCGGACGGCTACGATCACAAGAAGATGGGCATCACCGCACGCGGCGGATGGGAGGCGGTGAAGCGGCATTTCCGCGAGATGAACCGCGACATCCAGACCGAGCCCTTCACCGTCGTCGGCGTCGGCGACATGTCGGGCGATGTCTTCGGAAACGGCATGCTTCTATCGAAACAGACGCGCCTGATCGCCGCCTTCGACCACCGCGACATCTTCATCGATCCGGCCCCTGACGCCACTTCCGCCTTCGCCGAGCGACAGCGCATGTTCAAGCTGCCGCGTTCCTCCTGGCAGGATTACGACAAAGCGAAGATTTCGGCAGGCGGCGGCGTTTTTCCGCGCACGCAGAAATCGATCAGCCTGTCGAACGAAGCGGCGGCGGCCATCGGCCTGAAGAAGACCACCGCCACGCCGACCGAGATCATGAACGCGATCCTGAAGGCCCGCGTCGATCTCCTCTGGTTCGGCGGCATCGGCACCTACGTGCGAGCGACGACCGAGAGCAATCAGGATGTCGGCGATCGTGCCAACGACGCCGTCCGCGTGGCGGCAGCCGAAGTCGGCGCGACCGTGATCGGCGAAGGCGCCAATCTCGGCGTCACCCAGCGCGGACGCATCGAATTCGGCCTGCTCGGCGGGCGCTGCAACTCCGATGCCATCGACAATTCCGGCGGCGTCAATTCCTCCGACATGGAGGTGAACATCAAGATCGCGCTCGCCGCCGCCATGCGCAAGAAGAAGCTGACACGCGTAGCGCGCAACGCCCTTCTGGTCGACATGACCGAGGACGTGGCGTCTCTGGTGCTCGCCAACAATTACGAACAGACGTTGGCGCTTTCGATGGCCAGACGGCGCGGCCTCTCCTACCTGCCCCATCAGCGGCGTTTCATCAGCGGGCTGGAGACGCGCGGCCTGCTCGACCGCAAGGTCGAACTCCTGCCCGACGAAACGGCATTTTCGGAGCGCGAGGCCAAGGGCCAGCCGCTGACCCGCGCCGAACTCGGTGTGCTTCTCGCCTATGCGAAGCTCACCCTCTTCGACGATCTGGTGAAGGGCGGCCTGCCCGACGATCCTTATCTCGAACACGAACTGATGGGCTATTTCCCTCACCGGATGGCGAAGGAATTCCCCGCCGAGGTTTCCTCCCACCGCCTGCGCCGGGAGATCATCGCGACAAGGTTGGCCAACGACATCATCAATCGCGGCGGGCCGGCCTTCGTCAGCCGGCTGAAGGACCTTACCGGCGAGGCGGACGAGGCGGTCGGCCGTGCCTTCCTGCTCGTGCGCGAAGGCTATGATCTGAACCGCCTCTATGCCGAGATCGACGCGCTCGACAACAAGATCGACGGCGGCGCGCAGCTCAAGCTCTATGCCATCGCCGCCCATCTGCTCGAACAGGTGACCTCGTGGCTGCTCAGGAGCGGCGACGAGATCAGCGACCTTTCCGGCCGCATCCGCAGGCTGAAGGAAGCCCGCGCTGCGCTCGAACCGGAATTGCCGAAGATAATGCCGGCCTTCATGCTGGCTTCGCTGGAGGAACGCACGCAAACCCTGAAGGAAGCAGGAGCACCCGACAAACTTGCCGGAGAACTCGCCATGATGGGCATCAGCGGGCTCGTTCCCGACATCGTCCATGTCGCCGCCGCCGCGAAAGCCGATCTCACCGCCGCCGCCCACGCCTTTTTCATCGTGTCGGATGTTTTCCGCATCGGCCGCATCGAGGAGGCGGCCGATGCGCTCGGAACCACCGACTATTATGACGGGATGGCGTTGGAGCGGGCAACCGATGCGCTCGGCAAGGCGCGGCGCGGCATCTGCGTCGCCGCGCTCACGGCTCACGCGAAGGAGACCGATCCGGTGCGGGCATGGATCGCCGCCGGCGGCGAGCGCATCCAGCGCACGCGCGAGCGGCTGCAGGCGCTGACCGAGGGCGGCGACGTGACCGTGTCGAAGCTTTCGGTGGCTTCCGGGCTGATGACCGACCTGGCGGGTTTGTAGAGAGCCCCGGCGCGTATGGCGAACAGAAAAGCTCAGGACGCCGTGCCACGGCGCGGCGTCTGGGGCTGGATGTTCTTCGACTGGGCCGCACAACCCTTCTTCACCGTCGTCACCACCTTCATCTTCGGCCCCTATTTCGTCTCGCGCATGGTCGCCGATCCGGCGCTTGGCCAGGCGGCGTGGGGCTACGGCATCGCCGCCGCCGGTTTGATCATCGCCATCCTCTCGCCCGTGCTCGGCTCGATCGCCGACCAGACCGGGCCGCGCAAGCCGTGGATCGGCTTCTTCGCCGTCATCCAGATCGTCAGCCTCGCGCTGCTCTGGTTCGCCGCGCCGGGCTCCAGCGTCGTCCCGGTCCTGATCTTCTTTGCGCTCGCCACGGTGGCGGCGGAATTTTCGATCGTCTTCAACGATTCCATGCTGCCGCGACTGGTCGCGAAGCCTGATATCGGCCGCGTCTCCAACCTCGCCTGGGGGCTCGGCTATCTCGGCGGCATGATCGCGCTGGTCGTGATCGTGCTCTTCATCGCCGGTTCGCCCGAGACCGGCCGGACCATCATCGGCACAAGACCGCTCTTCGGCCTTGATCCGACGACCGGCGAGGATGCCCGCATCACCGGTCCGATCGCGGCACTCTGGTATCTCGTCTTCGTCCTGCCGATGTTCCTGTTCACCCCCGACGCCGCGAAGGGCCGCAAGGCGGGACCGGCCGTTCGCGCGGGCCTGAAGGAACTGCGCGCGACGCTTGGCGAGGTGCGCGGCCAGGCCGGCATCTTCCGCTTCCTCATCGCCCGCATGATCTATCAGGACGGCGTCAACGCGCTTCTCGCGCTCGGCGGCGCCTTCGCCGCGCTGATGTTCGGCTGGTCGATCACCGAGATCGGCGTCTACGGCATCATCCTCAACATCGTCGCCATCTTCGGCTGCTGGGCGGCAAGCCGGCTCGACACGGCATTCGGCTCCAAGAAGGTGGTGATCGTCTCGCTCGTAATGCTGACGATAGCCACGATCGGCATCGTCTCGACCGGCAAGGGCTACACGCTTTTCGGCCTCTTGCCTCTTTCAGGCACCGATACGGGCGGGCTGTTCGGCACGCCGGCGGAAAAGGCCTATATTGCCTTCGGCCTGCTGGTCGGCCTCGCCTTCGGGCCGGTGCAGGCTTCCTCGCGCTCCTATCTCGCCCGCTGCGTGCCGGCCGCGGATGCCGGCCGCTATTTCGGCATCTATGCGCTGGCCGGCCGCGCCACGAGCTTCCTGGCGCCCTTCCTCGTCGCCACCGTCACCGCCGCCACCGGCTCGCCGAGGCTCGGCATGGCCGTCATTGTCCTGTTCCTGCTGGCCGGGCTCGGCGTATTGGCGCCGACACCCTATCCCACGGCAAGTCCGGGCGATTGACGGCCAGATTAGAGCATGATGCGATTGGATTGAATCGTATCATGCTCTTATCTCTTTGTTTGAGCATGATCTTTTCGGAAAACCGGTTCCCACTTTTCCGGATCATGCTCTAGGTTACTGAGCGATCTTGCTGGCGAAAAGCGCCAGCGCCTGCTGGTAGACCTTGGCCCGGTTCCAGGCCGCGAAAATCGCATAGTTCGGCTGGCCCGGCTCGTAGCCGGCGCCCGGCCGCCAACCATGGCCACGCAGGAAATTGGCGGTGGAGGCCAGCACGTCGGCGCGCGAATGGATGAGGTCGCGGCGGCCGTCGCCGTCGAAATCCACGGCAAACTCCAGATATTTCGAAGCCAGGAACTGCGTCTGCCCGAGTTCGCCCGCCCAGGCGCCGCGCATTTCGCCGGGCGACATGTCGCCGCGCTGCACGATCTGGAGCGCCGCATAGAGTTCATTGGTGAAGAATTCCGTGCGCCGGCAGTCATAGGCGAGCGTCGCCAGCGAGCGGATCGTCTCCATATGGCCGGAATTGGCGCCGAACCCGGTCTCCATGCCCCAGATCGCCACCAGCACTTCCGGCGGCACGCCGTAGCGTTTCTCGATGCGCGACAAAAGCCCGGCATTCGAATGCACCATGCCGCGGGCGCGCTTGATGTAGGAAGGCGGCGCGCGGCGCGCCATGAACTGATCGAGCGAGAGCTTGAAGGAATGCTGGTTGCGATCGAGCCGGATGACGCGCGGATCGTAGCTGACCCGATCCAGCGCCGAGTGGACGGTGCGGCTCGATATGCCCCGTGCAAGCGCCTCCGTCTTGAAGGCTTGCAGCCATGCCGGGAAGCCGGCCGCATTCGAGCCGCATTTTGCGGCATGTGCCGCTCCCGAACTCAAGGCAATGCCGGCGACGACGGCCGCCGCCATCCAGCCCGTGAAGCGCAACGCCATGCTTTTCTCCTCGATATGCTCGAATCCGATGGTTTCGCGTCGGAATGTGCCAGTCAAAACCCGCTTTGTCATCTTCCGCAGGCCCATGCGGCGTTTTTACACGAACAAGTTGCGTCAATGCCGCATCCCGATCGCGGGCAAGAACCGCGGTAAGCAGACCTTCATTTCCGTGCGCTATTCGATCCATGCGATATTCACGGCATCCTGCGGCAGGAGAAAGCGCCATGGCGCTCGACGGAACTTCATTCGAGGCATACCGGCGCTCGGCGGGTGACAAGACCACGCTCCCCCGCCTCGTCTTCGGCACCATCCTCATCGTGCTTGCATGGCTCCTCGTCACGCTCGCCGTCGTCTTCTCCGGCTTCTACCTTTCCGAAAGCTACGATCTCGGCGTCGACTCCCTGGGCGGCTTCATGAACACGCGTTTCGGCGTGCTCATATCGCTCCTCACCTTTTCCGGCATCTGGATCGGTGCATGGCTTGCCATGCGCTTCGTACACAGGGAAAGGCTCCGCGCGCTTTTCGGCGCGGCGCGGCGCATTTCGTGGCCTGATTTCGCCAAGGGCCTGGCCGCGGTGCTGATCACCTCCGCGGTCTCGGAAATCGCGATCTACATGATCGCGCCCGATATCCAGCGCAGCGCCATCGGATGGGGCGCATGGCTTGCTTTCCTCCTGCCCGTGCTGGTCCTCGCCTTCATCCAGACATCGTCGGAAGAACTTCTCTTCCGCGGCTATCTTTTGCGCGGGCTCGCCCACCGCTATCGCAATCCGCTGGTCTGGGGTTTCCTCCCTGCGCTGGTCTTCACCTGCCTCCACTGGAACGTCGGCGCGCCGCTCGCCATGAACGCCTGCGTACTCGCCAGCATCGGCAGCTTCGCCGCGCTGGTGACCATACTTGTCTACCTGACCGGCAATCTCGGCGCCGGCATGGGCGCGCACTTCGCCAATAATCTCGCCGGTTTCCTGCTGATATCGCATGAAAGCGCGCTGAGTTCGTTTGCGCTTTATCGCGGCAAGCCGTTGGAAACGATCGTCTGGACGCCGGGTTCGGCGCTTTTGATCGCACTGATCGGCCTTGTCTGCTGCGCGCTGACGCTGCTCATCCTCGTCCACCCGCGCTCGCCACTGCGCGTCGGCGGCGAGGATGCAGGACCGAGCGCACAGCCGAACGGCGCTGCGGCAATTTGAGGACTGGCGGCGCCGCCTGCGCGGCGTATTCCTGGCTTCGCAATGAGCCTCCACCCGGCATTCCGCGCGCTTGCGGCCGCTCTCGTCCTGTTCTCGATGAGCGCGGCACTTTCGGCCTGCAACGGGGACGAGGGCTGGCACGCGACGGACGTCGCCGGCATTTCGCCCGATCTGCAATTCCAGATGACCCGCGCCGAGGACGGCAGGCATGTCACCGCCGCCGATTATAGCGGCAAGGTGGCGCTGCTTTATTTCGGCTACACCTTCTGCCCCGACATCTGCCCGACCACGCTCGCCAACGTGGCGCAGATTTTGAAGGGGCTGGGCGGTGAGGCAAGCAAGGTGCGCGTTCTTTTCGTCACGGTCGATCCGGGGCGCGACACGGCGAAGATCCTGAACCAGTACACGGATGCCTTCGCGCCTCAAATGGACGGCCTGGCCGGCACGGCGGACCAGCTTGCCGCGCTGGCGCGCCGCTACCGCATCGCCTATTCGGTGAAGCCGAACGGCGACCCGGCCAGATACGAGGTCTCCCACAGCCCCGCCATCTATGTCTTCGGCAAGCAGGGCAAGGCGCGCCTCCTGATCGGCAATCTGGGCGTCGGCAAACCCGACCTGAAGGGCATCGGAGCCGATCTTCACCGCCTGATCGGCGAAAGCGGCGGGCAGGGATGGCTCGGCTGGCTGCAAGGCGTGGTGTAGGCGACGCTTAGCCCGCCGTCATTCGCCCTTGGCGTTGCGCACCTTGAAATCGGCCGTCAGCGTGCCGCCATCGTCGAAGGCAAGCGTCATCTGGACGACATTGCCCGGCTTCACCTGCTCGCTTGGCTGCACGCACATCAAATGATAGCCGCCCGGCGCGAACGACACGGAGCCGCCGGCAGGCACATCGACGCTGTCGACCATCTCCATATGCTCGTTGCCATTATGCTTGGAGAGATGCAGCATCAGCATGCCGCAATCGGGCGAGGCGGCCGAAACGATCTTGCGATCCTTGCCGGTCTCGTTCTTCAGCGTGAAATAGCCGGCCGCCGGCCGCGACGGCACCACGCTGCGCACCCAGGCATTCGAGAGAACCATCCCCGCCTCCCCGGCGGATGCGGGAAGTGCCGCCGCCGCCAGCAGGGCAAGGCCGGATCCCAAGGCTAACAGACTAGCGGCCCGTCCACGGAGCCGACGCGATGATGGGGCCTGTCGCATTTTCGATATCGTCCTCGCTCCATTGTTTTTCCTCGGCCTGCCGCAGGAAATTGATCACGATGATGAGAGCGATGACGCTCATCATCGCCGACGGGATCCACACGATCATCCCGCCATATTGCTGATCGTCGATCGCGCTGACCGACGGATAGAGGCGGCCGCACCAGTCGTAGAAGGTGTAGATATCGTGCTCGGCGAACGCCAGCATCGCCCCCATGAGGATCTGCGGGAACATGACCAGCATGGTCAGCGTCGCCCTTATGGCGAAGGAGGTGTAGGCGGGCGGGGCCGGACGCGGATCGAGCACGAGAAACCAGAAGAACAGGCCATCGACCACCATCGACCAGTTCATGACCGTATAGAGCGCCGGGTCGATCATGGCCCGGAAGTGGATCGGCGGCGTCAGCCACAGCGCGATCAGCCCCAGGAACAGCACGGCCGCTAAAAAGGGCTGCTGGACGACCGCGACCAACGCCCTGAGCGGCCGCCAGCGTGTCAGCCTTCCGACCGGCTCGGGCATGCCTTTCATCAGCGTCTCGCCGGGCCAGCCAAGAGCGATCAGGAATGGCCCGATATGATGCATGACCACATGCTGGGCACGGTTCAGGAAGAACATATGCTGCGCCATATATTCGAACCGCGTCTGCAGCACGATCCAGATGAGTGCGATCCCGGCATAATAGAAGACGGTGCGCCAGAGCACCGGGCGTTCGGCCGCCGGCGTTCGCGCCAACCCGCGTCCGTACCAGTACACGGCCAGCACCGCCGCGATGAACCAGAGCGGCGAGAAGTCCCACGGCGCCCAAAACGGCATCTCCGTCATGCGGTAGGTCGACATCCACCACAGGAAGACGCCCAGCACCGCCATGATTGCGGGGAAAGCATAGAGGCGGCGCACCACGGGAGGTGTTTCGGTGTAGAGGCTGAAACTTTGCGCCATGGCCGCCTGCTTCCGTTCCCGGCCTATGTTGCAGGGCGTCGATTGGCGTCCAGATACCGAAAACCGGACCTTTTCTACGCCAATTCCGCCTGGCCACCATTCCGACCAATCGTCGCGGCCAGGGATTCTTTCGGTCACGCCGCATATAGCGTCGTCACACAGGCTGAACGCCGGCCCGGAACGAACGTCTCTCCACCACGTTTTAGCGGCCTTAGGGCGGCAACAAGGAGGTGTGTCATGAAGAACATTCTCGTATCCGCCGGCGCGGGCGCGGCTTTATTGGCCTTCGCGGGCGTCGCGGCTGCCGACACCATGGTTTCCGCGACGACCGACCTCAACGTGCGGGCCGGACCCGGACCCGAATACCAGGTGATCGGCTTCCTCGGCGCCGGCCAACAGGCGCCGCTCACCGGTTGCCTGAAGAATTCCCGCTGGTGCACCGTTTCCACGGCAAACGGCAATGGCTGGGTCTATTCCGACTATCTGGCCGCTGAGGAACAGGGCCAACGCGTCGTGATCACCCAAAGGCCGGCCGGCATCGTCGTACCGGACGTCACCTATGACGGCCCCGCCGCGCAGGTTGAAACGACGGTGACCAGTGACATCGTCGGACCCGAAGACGACATGGCGGCCGGCGGCGCCATCGGGACGATCGAGCCGCCGACCGAGGTTCGTACCTATGTCGTCGACCATCGCAGGGACCCCGTCTACCTGAACGGTGAAGTGGTCGTCGGAGCCGGCGTGCCCGACAATGTCGAACTCACCGAAATTCCCGACTACCAGTATCGCTATGTGGACGTGAACGGTCAGCCCGTGCTGGTAGACCCGCAGACCCGGCGCATCGTCTATATCGTGCGCCATTAGCCGCCACGCATCCCGTCAGGGCCGCCGGACGCGCCGTGTCCGGCGGCTTTCGCCTTGACTCTTCCCCGGTTTTCCTGTCTAGACGCGCGACATTCCGCGACGAGTGAAAACTCCGAGCCGCCGACCGGGACGGAACGACAGACCGATCCCGGAGGTCAACACCCGGCAGCGCTGTGCGCCCCCGGGTGGTTTTTGGCTTTGTGGTTTTTGGCTTTGTGGTTTTAGCTTTGCGCTCGGGTTTTAACATCGGCGCGGACGCACTACCTCTCGAACAAATTGTTCGAGACATGAGGAAATTGGATGTTCGAGAGCCTTCAGGAGCGTCTTGGCTCGATATTGAACGGCCTGACCGGTCGCGGCGCGCTGTCGGATGCCGACGTGGCGGCGGCGCTGCGCGAAATCCGCCGCGCGCTGCTCGAGGCGGACGTGGCGCTGGAGGTCGTGCGCGCCTTCACCGACAAGGTGCGCGAGAAGGCAGTCGGCGCCGCCGTCGTGAAGTCGATCAAGCCCGGCCAGATGGTCGTCAAGATCGTCCATGACGAACTGGTCGAGATGCTGGGCGCCGAAGGGCAGACGATCGACCTCAACGCGCCGGCCCCCGTCGTCGTCATGATGGTCGGCCTTCAGGGCTCCGGCAAGACCACCACTTCGGCCAAGGTCGCCAAAAGGCTTTCCGAGCGCCAGGGCAAGCGTGTCCTGATGGCCTCGCTCGACACGCGCCGCCCGGCGGCGCAGGAGCAGCTTCGCCAGCTCGGCGAGCAGACGAACGTCCCGACCCTGCCGATCATCGCCGGTCAGTCGCCGATCGAGATCGCCAAGCGCGCGGTCCAGGCCGGCAGGCTCGGCGGCCACGACGTCGTCATCCTCGACACGGCCGGCCGCACCCATATCGACGAACCGCTGATGGCCGAGATGGCCGACATCAGGAAGGTATCGAACCCGCACGAGATTCTCCTCGTCGCCGATTCCCTCACCGGCCAGGACGCCGTGAATCTCGCCCGCTCCTTCGACGAGCGCGTCGGCATCACCGGCCTCGTGCTGACCCGCATGGACGGCGACGGGCGCGGCGGTGCCGCCCTTTCCATGCGCGCCGTAACCGGCAAGCCGATCAAGCTGATCGGCACAGGCGAGAAGATGGACGCGCTGGAGGAATTCCATCCCAAGCGCATCGCCGACCGCATCCTCGGCATGGGCGACATCGTTTCGCTGGTCGAGAAGGCTGCCGAGAACATCGACGCGGAAAAGGCCGCGGCGATGGCCAGGAAGATGCAGTCGGGCAAGTTCGACCTCGACGACCTCGCCGATCAGCTTGGCCAGATGCAGAAGATGGGCGGCATGGGCGGCATCATGGGCATGATGCCGGGCATGGGGAAGATGAAGAACCAGATGGCCGCCGCCGGGCTGGACGACAAGATGTTCGGCCGCCAGCTCGCCATCATCTCCTCGATGACGAAGAAGGAGCGCGCCAACCCCGACCTCCTCAAGCACAGCCGCAAGAAGCGCATCGCCGCTGGCTCCGGCACGGACGCCGCCGAGATCAACAAGCTTCTCAAGATGCATCGCGGCATGGGGGATATGATGAAGGCCATGGGCGGCAAGGGCAAAGGCGCCGGCGTGATGCGCGGCATGATGGGCGGGCTGGCATCGAAGATGGGGCTCGGCGGCATGATGCCGGGCGGCGGAATGCCGGACTTGTCGAAGATGGATCCGAAGCAGCTCGAGGCGCTGAAGAAGCAGGCGGAAGCATCCGGCCTCGGCGGCGGCGGCATGAAGGGCCTGCCCGGATTGGGTAGCGGCGGATTGCCCAACGGGCTTCCGGGTCTCGGGGGGCCGAAATTGCCGGGTCTTGGCGGCCCCGGCGGGTTCCCGGGCTCAGGCAGGAAGAAATGATCGGGAGCGTTCAATGAGTGACGGGAAAGAACAGGCGCGCGCAAAGCTCTTGGAATATCGCGCTTCCATAGACAATTTCGATGCGGCGCTGATCCATATCCTCGCCGAGCGCTTCCGCTGCACCAAGGCGGTCGGCGTGCTCAAGGCCACCCACGGCCTGCCGCCGGCCGATCCGGCGCGCGAACAGCAGCAGATCGAGCGGCTCCGCCGGCTTGCCCGTGAATCCCATCTCGACCCCGACTTCGCCGAAAAATTCATGAATTTCATCGTCAAGGAAGTGATCCGCCATCACGAGCGGATCGCGGCCGAAAACGGCGACGGCAAGAATGCCGCCCCCGGCGGCATCCCCACCCCGGCCGAAACCGGCCGCTAACGCAACAGTCGAACATCGCCTTCAGGAGATAAAAATGGCATTGAAAATCAGACTGGCCCGCGCGGGCTCCAAGAAGCGTCCCTATTACCATGTCGTCATCGCCGACGTGCGCGCGCCGCGCGACGGCCGTTTCATCGAGGTGGTCGGTTCGTGGAACCCGCTTCTGCCCAAGGACGGCGAGCGCGTAAAGCTTGACGAGGAGCGCATCAAGCACTGGCTCGGCCAGGGTGCGCTGCCCACCGACCGCGTCGCCCGCTTCCTCGACCAGGGCGACATCGTCAAGCGCGATGCCCGCAACAACCCGGTCAAGGCGCTGCCCGGCAAGAAGGCGCAGGAGCGCTCCGCCCTGATCGAGAAGGCGCGCGCCGATGCCGAAGCCGCCGCAGCCGAACTGGTCGCCCCCGCCGAAGCGCCGGCAGAAGCTCCAGCCGAAGAGAACGCCGCAAGCTGAGCACGGGTGTTGGCCCTACCCTCCCCTGCCAACAACAGGGGAGGGTAGGGCCGGCGCTTTGCCGTTCGTGAAAACACTGCCGAAAAGGCTGCCGGAGCCGGACTGCCCGGCCGCTAATCTCTTGCCAGCACGCATTCCTGGATAAGCAGGATGGTCTTGGCGTCGACGACGCGGCCGTCGCGTGTGGCGGCGAAGGCGTCGTCCAACGCCATCTCCACCACTTCGATGTCCTCGCCCTCGTCCGGGTGGCCGCCGCCGCCGGAAATCCGGTCGTCGGGCGTGTAGCGGGCGGTGAAGAATGTCACCCTCTCGGAGACGCTGCCGGGGATCGTATAGGCGCTGTAGAGCCGCTTCAGATCGCGCAGGCGGCAACCCATTTCCTCTTCCGCCTCCCGGCGGATGCAGGTTTCGGCGTCCTCCTCCCCGTCCACAACCCCCGCGCAGGCCTCCAGCATGGTTTCCGCCCCGCTCGCCAGATAGACCGGCAAGCGGAACTGACGCACCAGCAATACCGTGCCGCGCTCCGGATCGTAAGGCAGCACGGTCGCCGCTTCGCCGCGCTCATAGACCTCGCGGGTCTGGGTGTCCAAGCCGCCGTCGCGGCGGCGATAGTCGAGGACGATTTTCTTCAGCTTCGTCCAGCCGTCGGAGAGCAGTTCGACGGACCGGATGCGGATGCGATCGCCCATCGTCGTGCCTCCGGGTGCATTTCAGGATCAGGCGGCGCCGAGGGTCTTGGCTCTTTCCACGCGCTTTCGATCGTTCGGATCGAGGTGGAATTTTCTCAGCCGGATCGATTTCGGCGTGACCTCCACCAGTTCGTCGTCCTGGATCCAGGCAAGCGCGCGCTCCAGCGTCATGCGCACGGGCGGCGTCAGCTTGACGGCCTCGTCCTTGTTGACGGAGCGGATGTTGGTGAGTTGCTTGCCCTTCAGCACATTGACTTCAAGGTCGTTGTCGCGGCTGTGGATGCCGATGATCATGCCCTGGTAGACCTTGATGCCCGGATCGATGACCATCGGGCCGCGGTCCTCCAGGTTCCATAGCGCATAGGCCACCGCCTCGCCCTGCATGTTGGAAATGAGCACGCCGTTGGTGCGGCCGGGCAGTTCTCCCTTGTAGGGCTGGTAGGAATGGAACAGGCGGTTCATCACCGCCGTGCCGCGCGTGTCGGTCAACAGTTCCGACTGGTAGCCGATCAGGCCGCGCGTCGGCGCGTGGAAGACGAGGCGCTGGCGGTCGCCGCCGGAGGAGCGCAGCTCGACCATCTCCGCCTTGCGCTCCGACATCTTCTGAACGACGATGCCGGCATGCTCCTCGTCGACGTCGATGACGACTTCCTCGATCGGCTCAAGCAACCGGTCGCTCTCGTCTTTCTTCATGACGACGCGCGGGCGCGAAACGGCAAGCTCGAAGCCTTCACGGCGCATCGTCTCGATCAGCACCGCAAGCTGAAGCTCGCCGCGGCCGGACACGTAGAAACTGTCCTTGTCGGCCGATTCCTCGATCTTCAGCGCGACGTTGCCTTCGGCCTCCTTGAACAGGCGGTCGCGGATGACACGGCTGGTCACCTTGTCTCCCTCGGTGCCGGCGAGCGGCGAATCGTTGACGAGAAAGGACATGGTCACCGTCGGCGGATCGATCGGCTGCGCGTGCAGCGGCTCGCTCACGGACGGATCGCAGAAAGTGTCGGCGACGGTGCCCTTCGACAGGCCGGCGATGGCGATGATGTCGCCTGCCTGCGCCTCGTCGATCGGCTGGCGTTCCAGACCGCGGAAGGCGAGGATCTTCGAGATGCGTCCGGTTTCCAGCAGCGAGCCATCGTGATGCAGCACCTTGACCGCCTGGTTGGGCTTGAGCGAGCCGGACTCGATGCGGCCGGTGATGATGCGGCCGAGGAAGGGATTGGCTTCCAGGATGGTGCCGATCATGCGGAACGGGCCGGGATGGACGGTCGGCTCCGGAACGTGTTTCAAGACCAGCTCGAACAGCGGCGCCAATCCCTGGTCCTTCGGGCCTTGCGGCTTCTCGGCCACCCAGCCGTCGCGGCCGGAACCGTAGAGGATGGGGAAATCGAGTTGCTCGTCGGTGGCGTCGAGCGCGGCGAACAGGTCGAACACCTCGTTGATGACCTCGGTTTCGCGCGCGTCCGGCCGGTCGATCTTGTTGATGACGACGATCGGCTTCAGGCCGACCTTCAGCGCCTTGCCGACAACGAACTTTGTCTGCGGCATCGGGCCTTCGGCGGCGTCGACCAACACGATGGCGCTGTCCACCATGTTGAGGATGCGCTCCACCTCGCCGCCGAAGTCGGCGTGGCCGGGCGTATCGACGATGTTGATGCGGGTGCCGTGCCAATCGACCGAGGTCGCCTTGGCGAGGATGGTGATGCCGCGTTCCTTTTCGATGTCGTTGGAATCCATGGCGCGCTCGGCAACGCGCTGGTTTTCGCGGAAGGCGCCGGATTGTTTGAGAAGCGCGTCGACAAGGGTGGTTTTCCCATGATCGACATGGGCGATGATCGCGATATTGCGGAGTTTCATAGGTTCAGCTCGGGAGGGTTACGGGCGCCGCCAGGCGGTACGGCCTGAAGCGCGCCTCGTTTCGTTTGCGGCGCTCATACAGTTTTTTTTGCGCGTGCGAAAGGGGGCGGTGCTTATCCTGTTGTCGCCAGAGGGCCGCGCCTCAAGTCAGGCCGCGCTGTTGCATCATCGCCTCGGGCGAAGGCATCCTGCCGCGAAAGGCGGTATAGAGCGCTTCGGGATCGGCGGAGCCGCCGGCGGCATAGATGTGTTTCCTCAGTTTTTCCGCCAGCACCGGATCGAACGGATCACCGGTTTCCTCGAAGGCGGCGAAAGCGTCGGCGTCGAGAACTTCCGACCACATGTAGGAATAATAGCCGGCAGAATAGCCGTCGCCGGAGAAGACGTGGCTGAAATGCGGCGTGCGGTGGCGCATGATGATGGCGTCCGGCATGTCGATCTTCCTGAGCGTCGCCGCCTCGAAGCGCAGCGGCTCTTCCGGTGCGTCGGGGCGCGAATGATAGGCCATGTCGACCAACGCCGAGGACGTATATTCAACGGTCGCGAAGCCGGCGTCGAAATTCTTCGCGGCCAGCATCTTTTCCACCAGCGTCTTGGGCATGGACTCGCCGGTGCGGGCATGGCGGGCGTGCTTTTCGAGGATTTCGGGGACGGTCAGCCAGTGTTCGTAGAGCTGCGAAGGCAGTTCGACGAAATCGCGCGCCACCGAAGTGCCGGCGACCGACGGCCAGATGACGTCGGTCAGCATGCCATGCAGCGCATGGCCGAATTCATGGAAAAGCGTGCGCGCTTCGTCGAGCGAAAGCAGCGCCTGTTCGCCCTTCGCCGGCCTGGCGAAATTCATGATGTTGTAGATCACCGGACGCGCGCCCTCGCCGAGCCTGTAGCCCGATTGCAGGCTGCTCATCCACGCGCCCGAACGCTTCGACGGCCGGGCGAAATGATCGGCGAGGAAGGTCGCGCGGTAGCTGCCGCCGGCATCCCTGACCTCGAAGACGCGCACGTCCGGGTGCCACGCGGCAATGCCCTTCTTTTCCTCGAAGGCGAGGCCAAACAACCGGCCGGCCACATCGAAACAGGCCTCGATGACATGGTCAAGTTGGAGATAAGGCTTCAGCTCCGCCTCGTCGAAAGCGTATTCCTGCGCGCGCAGCTTCTCCGCGTAATAACGCCAGTCCCATGGCGCGACGGCTTCGTTCCGGCCTTCCGTCCCGGCGAGCTTCTGCAATTCCGCCTGGTCGGCCGCCGCCTTTTCACGCGCCTTTTCCCACACCGGCCCCAGCAGGCCGAGTACAGCGCCCGAAGTCTTCGCCATCGTGTCGTCGAGCTTCAGCGCCGCGTAGGTGTCGTAGCCGAGCAGCTTCGCCTTTTCGGCGCGCAGCGCCAGCGTCTCCTTCACATTCTTCCCATTGTCGGTCGCGCCGCCATTCTCACCGCGTTTCGCGAACGCGTGAAAAGCCTTCTCGCGCAGGTCGCGGCTCGCGGCGAAGGTGAGGAAGGGAATGACGATCGACCGCGAGAGCGTCACGGCGAACGCGCCCGGCTTTTCCCGCAGCGCCGCCGCTTCCGCCATCGAATCGCGCAAGAAGTCAGGCACCCCGGCGAGGTCTTCCCCGGTCAGGAAAAGCACCCAGTCCTTTTCGTCGGCAAGCACGTTCTGGCCGAAGGAAGCGCCGAGCGAGGCCAATTCGCTGTTGATGGAGGCAAGCCGCTCCTTGCTCGGCCGGTCGAGCCTGGCGCCGGCGCGTACGAAGCGCTTCCAGGTCCTTTCCAGCACGCGCGCGGTTTCGGCGTCGAGGCCGAGGCGTTCCGCCATGTTCTGCAGGGCATCGATCCGCGCGAAAAGGCGATCGTTCATATGGATCGCGGAATAATGGGCGGCCATCTTCGGCGCGATCTCGCGCTCGAGCGCCTGGATCGCATCGTTGGTATGCGCGCCGGCAAGACACCAGAAGATGGAGGAAATGCGCGAAAGCGGATCGCCGGCAAGTTCGAAGGCGGCCAGCGTGTTCCCGATGGTCGGCGCGTCGGGATTTGCGGCGACCGCCTCGATCTCGGCACTATGGGCGGCAAGCGCCGCATCGAAGACGGGCCCGAAATCCTCGTGCCTGATCTTGCCGTAATCGGGCAAGCCGAGCGGGCCGCTCCATGCGGTAAGCGGATGCGTGACGAGATCGATAGCGGCTGCGCTGGACGGCATTGGAGGACTTTCGCGCTGGATGGATCAAAAGGTGGGATGCCACCCCGATTTAATGAGCCTGCCGGCGCTTCGCAACCGGCTCAGGGGCCGTTGACGGTCCTGACGTGATATAATAAGAAAACCTTATCGTAAGTCTCCCTTATTAATTTCCATGCCTCCCGCAATCGATCCCAACTCCTTCGGCTTCATCGTCACCGACCTCTCGCGCCTCATCCGCGTCGAGATGGACCGGCGCATCACCGATGCCGGCCTTGGCCTGACACCGGGCGAAGGCCGGACGCTCGCGCATGCGGCGCGCGCCGGCATGGTGCGGCAGAACGTTCTTGCCGAGCGGCTCGGCATCGAGGCCATGACGCTGTCGGCCTATATCGACCGGCTCGAGGGCAAGGGACTGGTCGTGCGGGTGCCCGATCCGAACGACCGGCGCGCCAAGCTGGTGCGGCTGACCGAGGCGGCATCGGAGGCGCTTGGCGGCGTCAACGCGGCGGCGGCTTCAATCCGTTCCGACGCCTCCGCTTCCATGGAACCGGCCGATTGGGCGGTGCTGCTTCGGTTGCTCAGGCAGGCACGTGACAACCTCGCCGAACTGCGCGCCGCGCAGGGCAAGGCGCGCGAGGAACTGGGCACATGACCACGGCGCCCCGCGACAAGTCGGAGGAAACCATAAGCCCGCCGGTGATGAGCGAGCGCCGCGTCTCGATCGTCGGCGGCCTTCTGGTCGCGATCGGACCAATCTCGCTGTCCTTGTTCACGCCCGCCATGCCGGAGATCGTGCACGCCTTCGGCAGCACGGAAGCGATCGTCAAGCTGACGCTGTCGATTTACTTTGCCGGCTTTGCGTTCGCCCAACTCGTCTGCGGCCCGCTCTCCGACGGCTTCGGCAGGCGCCCCGTCACTATCGCTTTCATGGGCATCTATCTCGTCGGCAGCTTCCTTGCCGTGTTCGCGCCGAGCATCGAGATCCTCATCTTCGCCCGTTTCCTCCAGGGCGTCGGCGCGGCGGCCGGTCTCGCCGTCTCGCGCGCCATCGTCCGCGACCTCTTCGCCAGCGAAAGCTCGGCGCGCATCCTCAACCTTGTCGGCATCATCCTGTCGGTCGGCCCGGCCATTTCCCCCACGCTCGGCGGCTTCACGCTGGAATTCTTCGGATGGCACGCGATCTTCCTGCTGATGGCGGCCGCCAGCGTGGCAATCATGCTGATCACCATCTTCTCGGTGCGCGAGACGGTCAGCCGCGACCTCTCCCGCATAAGGCCCAGCGTGCTGATACGCACCTATGGCGAGCTTCTGACCGACCCCCGCTTCGTGCTGCCGAGCCTGGTCGTCGCCGGCACGTCGGGAGCGCTCTACGCGCTGGCGACGATCCTCCCCTTCGTCCTGATGACGCGGGTGGGAATGTCGCCAACCGCTTTCGGGGTCGGCATGCTGATGCAGACCGGCAGCTATTTCATCGGCTCGGTGATTTTCCGGATGCTCATGCCACGCTTCGGCGCCTTCCGGCTTGTCGGCGTCGGCACGGTATTCGTCATTGTCGGCGCCGCCGCGCTCATCCTCCTGCTTACCCTTCAGGAGCCGGGCTACTGGAACGTGATGGGTCCGGTCGGCTGCTACGCGGTCGGCATCGCGTTTTGCCAGCCGGCCATGATGACGGCGGCGATGGCGCCGTTCCCGAGGACGGCGGGCGCGGCATCGGCCGCCATGGGCTTCATGCAGATGGGCGCCGGCATGGTGGGCGGCATGGCCGCCGCGCTTTTCGCCGACCCCGTGGTCGCCATGATCGTCGTCATCCCCATCATGGGCGTCGTCGCCGTCGGCTCATGGCTCGCCTGGCGACGGATTCCCGAGGAGGGGCTGTCGGCATCCGACGACGTTGAAATTCGGCGGTCTCCCGAGGAGTGACGCGTAATTTATCGGGTCGGCAGCTTTATTTCGTCGGATTCGATTTCTAGATTGGGTAGGTGGTTGGTCAGCCGCCACGTCCTCCGATGTCGATCCGGATTCAGGAGCAACTTGGATAGTACTCTGAAGCCAGGCATATTTTGCCCTGATCCGCGCCATGCCCGGTTCGCGAAGGAGAGAGTGGACAGCCCGCCTGGGGATGAGGCGGGCGAAAGGCCGACGACGAGGGGGACGCCATGATCGATGCGATCTACATCGCGACGCTGGTCAGCATGCTTCTCGTGCTGCTGGCCACGTTCTCCAGCCTGATCGCCTTCCGCTTCGGCGCGCCTCTGTTGCTGCTCTTCCTCGGTATCGGGCTGTTCGCGGGCGTGGACGGGCTTGGCATCGTTTTCGACAACGGACCTGTCGCCTATTTCGTCGGAAGCCTGGCGCTGGCGCTCATCCTGTTCGATTCCGGCTTCGGCACGCCGATGCAGGCTTTCCGGCAAGCGGCCGTGCCGGCGATCGCGACGGCCACCGTCGGCGTCCTGATCACCGCCAGCCTGGTCGCCGCCGCCGCGCATTACTTCCTCGGCCTCACCTTCATAGAGGGCCTTCTGCTCGGCGCCATCGTCTCCTCCACGGACGCCGCCGCCGTCTTCTTCCTGCTTCGCGTCGGCGGCATCAATATCCGCGACCGCGTGCGTTCCACGCTCGAGATCGAGTCCGGTTCGAACGATCCGATGGCGATCTTCCTGACGATCACGCTTGTCCAGATCGTCTCTTCGGGAGCGGGGTTCGAGAGCCTGTCCGCCGAGCTTTTCATGCATTTCTTCAAGGAGATGTTCCTCGGTGTCCTGTTCGGGATGGCCGGCGGGCTGATGATCGTCGGGCTGGTCAACCGGCTGCGCCTGGAGCGCGGCCTGACCCCCATCTTCGTGCTGGCGCTGTCGCTGCTTGTCTTTTCGCTCACCGGCGCGGTCGGCGGCAGCGGCTTCCTCGCCGTCTATGTCGCCGGGCTCTATGCCGGCAACGGCCATATCCGTTCCGAGGGAACCATCCGCCGCTTCTCCGAGGGGGTGGCCTGGCTGGCGCAGATCATAATGTTCCTCATTCTCGGACTTCTGGCGACGCCCTCGCAATTCGCTGCGATCGCCGCGCCGGCGATCGGCGTGGCGCTCTTCCTTATTTTCGTGGCACGGCCGATCGCGGTGTGGATTTCACTCCTGCCATTCAATTTTCAGCGGGCAGAGGCGGCTTTTGTCGGCTGGGTCGGCCTGCGCGGCGCGGTCTCCATCCTGCTTGCCATCCTGCCGGTCCTCTATCGCCTCGACAATGGAATGCTCTATTTCAATACGGCCTTCATCGTCGTCCTGATCTCGCTGGTGGTACAGGGATGGACCATCGGTCCCGTGGCGCGGCGCCTCGGCCTCATCGTTCCGCCACGCATCGGGCCGGTGGACAAGGTGGAACTGGAACTGCCCGGCACGGCGCATCACGAGCTTCTCGCCTACCGCGTCGTCCCCGGCAGCCCCGTGGCGCGCGGTGTGCGGCTGCCGCGCTGGGCGAGGCCCTCGCTGGTGATCCGCGACGGCCAGTCGATGGCCTACCAGTTCGCCGGACGGCTGCGTGCCGGCGACTACGTCTATCTCTTCATTTCGCAGCGCTATCCGCGCCTGCTCGACCGGCTCTTCGCCAGCCCGGCGCCGGTGGCGGAAGACGACGCCGAATTCTTCGGCTCCTTCGCCGTCGATCCATCCCGTCCGGCGCACGAATTGCAAGAAGCCTACGGGCCTGACCTCGCCCCCGACGAAAAGGACACGACGATCGGCGAACTCATGACGGCTCGCCTCGGCGGGCGCGCCGAATATGCCGACCGTGTCGCCTTCGGGCCGGTGGAACTGATCGTACGCGATGTCGGCGACGAGGGTGAAATCACCTCTGTCGGCATCTCGCTGACGCCGGAACCGCAAAAGCCGCAGATACCCCTCTTCCTCAATCTTCGCGATATCCGCGCTTTCCTGCGCGGTTGGCTCCGCGCCAGGGCAGCGCGGAAACAGGCGGCCGCCGCCGGGAGCGCTACGCCCGAACCGGCAAAGGAAGAAATGCCCGACGATCCGGCCGTGAGCGCCAAAGACCGCTCCTGAGGCCGGCTTCACGCCTGCGTCGCATAATTTGGCCATTATTGTCCCGCAGCCCCCGGCTTGAAGCGCGCCCGGTCTTCCGGATTCGTTCGGTGTGCGTTAGGTTCTTGATTTTACGCGTGTCTTTATCCCGGAATGGGGGCCCACTTTCGGGAGACATGCCCTAAGCCTCTCAGGAGCAAGCCATGCCCGGTTTCCGTACTCTCGACGACGGTGATTTCGCCGGCAAGCGCGTGCTGCTTCGGGTCGACCTCAACGTGCCGGTGAAGGACGGGAAGGTCACCGACGCCACCCGCATCGAGCGCGTCGTGCCGACGATCAAAGAGCTTTCCGACGGTCGGGCGAAGGTGATCCTGCTCGCCCATTTCGGTCGGCCGAAGGGGGAGCGGAATGCCGATATGTCGCTGAAGCCGATTGCCGAAGCGGTTTCGGCCGAGCTTGGCCGCAAGGTGACGTTCGCCGAGGATTGCATCGGCGAGCCGGCCCGGAAGGCGGTCGGCGCGATGGCGGATGGCGATGTCCTGCTTCTGGAAAACACCCGCTTCCACAAGGGCGAGGAAAAGAACGATCCGGATTTCACGCGTGCCCTTGCCGAAAACGGCGATGTCTATGTCAACGACGCCTTCTCCGCGGCCCACCGCGCGCATGCTTCCACCGAAGGGCTCGCCCATCTCCTGCCCGCCTATGCCGGCCGCACCATGCAGGCCGAACTGGAGGCGTTGGAAAAGGGATTGGGTAAGCCCGCCAAGCCGGTCGTCGCGCTCGTCGGAGGGGCGAAGGTGTCTTCCAAGATCGACCTGCTCATGAACCTTACGCACAAGGTCGACGCGCTGGTGATCGGCGGCGGCATGGCCAACACTTTCCTCGCCGCGCGCGGGACCGATGTCGGCAAGTCGCTTTGCGAGCATGATCTTGCCGGCACCGCCAGGCAAATCATGATCGAGGCGGCGGAAGCGGGCTGCGCCATCATCGTGCCGGCCGATGCCGTTGTCGCCAGGGAGTTCAAGGCGGGGGCGGCGGCGGAGACGGTGGCGATCGATCGCGTGCCGGCGGACGCCATGATCCTCGATGTCGGGCCGAAGACGGTCGAGGCCGTCAACCAATGGATCGACCGGGCCGCGACGATCGTCTGGAACGGGCCGCTCGGCGCGTTCGAGATCGAGCCTTTCGACCGCGCGACGGTAGAGGCGGCGCGGCACGCCGCACGCCGCACGAAGGAAGGCAAGCTGGTATCGGTCGCCGGCGGCGGCGACACGGTCGCCGCGCTCAACCATGCCGGCGTCGCGGAGGGTTTCACCTATGTCTCGACCGCCGGCGGGGCCTTTCTCGAATGGATGGAAGGCAAGGCGCTTCCCGGAGTCGAGGTGCTGAAAGCCTAGAGCATGATCCGGAAAA
>JAKDNM010000151.1 GCA_030456445.1 Hyphomicrobiales bacterium | reverse complement strand
TTGGCCAGTTCCTCGATGACGAAATGGTTGGTGCGCGGGCCTTCCGGCGGCTCGACCAGCTTCGGCCCGAGCGTGATATGCTGGTTGCCGCCGCCCTTGTAGATGTCGTCGTGCTCCAAAAACATCGTCGCCGGCAACACGACGTCGGCGAGCTTCGCCGTATCGGTCATGAACTGCTCGTGGACGCAGGCGAAAAGGTCGTCGCGCAGGAAGCCCTGCTTCACCAGCCGCTGCTCGGGCGCGACATTGGCGGGGTTGGTATTCTGGATCAGCAACGCCGTCACCGGCGGCCCGCCATAAAGCGCATCCGGCCGGCCGACGAGCACCGGGCCGATCCGCGAATGGTCGAGATAGCGGATTGTACGGTCGCGCAAGCGCTTGCCTTCCACGAGATCCGTGTCGAGCGTCAGGATACCGGAATTGGAGTGGAACGCGCCGCCGCCCTCGTACTGCCATGCGCCGGTAACGGCGGCGATGCAGGAGGCCGCGTGCATGTTGACCGAGCCGTTGCGCTGGCGCGAAAAGCCGTAGCCGAGGCGGAAGAAAGTCTTTTTGGTCGTGCCGACGAGACGGGCGAAAGCCTCGATCTCGGTCACCGAAAGCCCGGTAATGGAAGAGGCCCATTCCGGGGTTCGTGTCCCAAGA
This sequence comes from Hyphomicrobiales bacterium, assembly GCA_030456445.1. GTDB lineage: Bacteria > Pseudomonadota > Alphaproteobacteria > Rhizobiales > Rhizobiaceae > Mesorhizobium_L. Next base: position 8,180 of record JAKDNM010000151.1, on the reverse strand, counting down.
TGCGCTTCCAGTCCCTTCGGGTCGTCGGTGTATTTCTCCAGATAGGCCCTGTCGGCCATGCCTTCGCGGAAAAGCACATGCATGACCGCGCAGGCGAGCGCCGCATCCGTGCCCGGCTTGACGATCAGGCCCATGTCGGCCTGCTTCATCGTGGCGTTCTCGTAGATGTCGACGACCACGATCTTCGCGCCGCGTTCCTTGCGTGCCCGGATCGCGTGGGTCATGACATTGACCTGCGTGACCACGGCATTGGTGCCCCAGATCACCACGCAATCCGACTTCGCCATCTCGCGCGGGTCGGGACCGGCAAGCTTGCCCGTGCCCATCATCCATCCGGTCCAGGCGAGATTGGTGCAGATCGAGCCGAAGAAGCCGGAATAGCGCTTGGCGTGGCGCAGCCGCTCGATGCCGTCGCGCTGCACGAGGCCCATCGTGCCGGCGTAGAAATAGGGCCAGACCGTCTCGGAGCCGTATTTCTCCTCAGCCGCGATGAATTTCTCGGCGACGAGGTCGAGCGCCGCTTCCCAGCTTGCTTCCTTCCAGCCGCCCTCGCCCTTGGCGCCGGCGCGGATAAGCGGCTTCAGGAGCCGGTCGGGATGATGCAGGCGGTCGGCATAGCGCGCGACCTTGGCGCAGACGACGCCCGCCGTATAGCTGTTGGCCTTCGCGCCGTGGATGCGGCCGACGCGCTCGCCGCCAAGAAGTTCGACCTCCAGCGCGCAGGTGGAGGGGCAGTCATGCGGACAGGCCGAATGACCGATGTCGATCCTGGCAAGCGTGTTCATGTTTCCTCTCTACCGCATTCCTCAGCCCCGTTGTAGAGCCACGCCATGAACTATCGTCATATCTATCATGCCGGGAATTTCGCAGACGTTTTCAAACACGTCATCCTGGCGCGCATAATCGCCTACCTGAAACGCAAGGAAGCTGCCTTCCGCGTGATCGACACCCATGCCGGCATCGGGCTTTACGATCTCGGCAGCGAAGAGGCCCAAAAGACCGGCGAGTGGCGGGGCGGCATCGGCAGGCTTCTCGATGCCTCTCCGAAGGGCGGCGGCGCGACGCTTCTCGAAGACTATCTGGCCACGGTACGGGCGCTCAATCCGGAAGGCGGCATCCGCCTTTACCCCGGCTCGCCTTTGCTGGCACGGCATCTCCTGCGCCGGCAGGACCGGCTCACCGCCGTTGAACTCCATCCGCAAGACGCACAAAGCCTCAAGGAGCTTTTCGCCGGCGACCATCAGGTACGCGTGATCGAACTCGACGGCTGGCTGGCGCTCGGCGCGCAACTGCCGCCGAAAGAAAAACGCGGGCTGGTGCTGGTCGACCCGCCCTTCGAGGAGGAAGGAGAATTCGCCCGCATGGTCGACGGCCTGAAGAAAGCGCATCGCCGCTGGCCGGGCGGCATCTATGCGTTCTGGTATCCCATCAAGGACCGCGCCGCCGTCGAACGGTTTCGCCAGTCGCTTCGCGAGGCCGGCATTGCGAAGACACTCGATGCGTCGCTGTCCATCCGCGCGGCCTCGCCCGAAGCAAGACTGGACGGAAGCGGCATGGTCATCGTCAACCCGCCATTCGTTCTCCATGAGGAATTATCGGAGATCCTGCCGGTGCTTGCCCGGCTGCTAAGGGAGGACGAAGGTGCGACATGGTCGCTCGACCGTCTCACGACGGAAGCGGCTTGACCGCGATTTCGGCAGACAGCACTCTATATGCACGCTAGAATCACGAAATATCGTGACCATCAGGACCAATTGTCATGAAGATTATCGCCCGGCGCGCCGTCGCCGCCCTTGCCTCGGTTTTCTGTCTCGGCGCCACCTACGCGCCGGCACAAGCAGCCGACATCATCGCGACTGCTCCCGCCTATTATGAGCAGGCGCCGCAAGTCTGTGCACAAGATTGGGTGCTGTCGCGCATCGCCGGCAAGTTCCGCTATCAGGTGACGCATGTGCCGAACCTGCCCGATGTCGGCCTCGTCGACTTCCGCGATATCCGCCAGAAACGCTATGAGCCGGCAATGTCGGACAGCGAGATCACGCGGACCTATTGCGAGGCGACCGCCTACACCTCCGACGGACGGCGGCATGCGATGTGGTACCTGATCGAGGATCGCGCGGGCTTTGCAGGCCTCGGCCACAATGTCGAGTTCTGTCTGGTCAATTTCGATCGCTGGAAGGTCTATAATGGCCGCTGCCGCGTCCTGCGCTGACCGGCGCGTACTGGAATGACGGACAAGATATTCGAGCGGCTTTCTCTTTGTCTGGCGATATTCGCCCTGTGCTTCGTTGCAGCGCCGGGCAATGCCGCCTCGAACGACACGCGCGGCGGCGCTTCCGGTTCCAGCCGATTCGATTTCTATGTCCTGTCGCTTTCCTGGTCGCCGAGTTATTGCGCGGCGGCGGGCGAAAAGGCCAACCGATACCAGTGCGGCAAACGCCCGGCCTACGGTTTCGTCGTGCATGGGCTGTGGCCGCAATACGAACACGGCTACCCCAGGGATTGCCGCAGCGACGCCGTCCGCAGGGTACCGAAAGAGCGGATGAACGCGCTCTCGGACCTGATGCCGGGCTACGGCCTCATCATCCATGAATGGCGCACGCACGGAATGTGCACCGGCCTCTCGCAGGAGACTTACTTCGCCACGCTGCGCAAGGCTTATGAGAGCGTCGAGATACCATCCGGATTTCAAAGGGATGATCGCGATCGCGTAAAACCCTCCGATATCGAGGCGGCCTTCATCGCGGCCAATCCAGGCCTGCCGGCCAACGGGATCAGTATCGACTGCGACCGCAAATATCTGCGCGAGGTACGTATCTGCATGACAAAGGACATGCACTTTCGACCCTGCCGGGAACTCGAACGCGCAAGCTGTCATGCCACCAGCGTCCAGATGCCGCCTTCATAAGATTGCCGCGCCGGCCCAAATCATCCGTGTTGCCCGGGCGTGGCCGCGCCTCTAATTTGCACCGACCATCATTCTGGAGAGGAAAATGCCCAAGCTGCTTTTCGCAACCGCTTCCCCCTATAGTTCCAAGGTGCGCATGGCGGCCGCCTATGCCGGCGTCGGGCTGGAAGAAGTCCCCGTCAATACCACCGACGAGCCCGAACAGCTTTTGAAGAACAATCCGCTTGGCAAGATTCCCGTTCTCTTGACCGACGACGGCGAAAACATTTTCGACAGCCGCGCCATCACGCAGTATCTCAATCGCGTTTCAAAAAACGCGCTCTTCCCGCGCAATCCCGCCAAGCGGCTTGAAGCGGAAAGGCTGGAGGCGCTGGCGGACGGCATCTGCGACTGCCTGCTTGCCCATGTCTATGAGCGGCGTTTCCGGCCGGAGGGGATCGTGCACCAGCCCTGGCTCGACAAGCAGTGGAAGAAGGTGACACGCGCGCTCGATGATCTGGAGGCTTCGCCGCCGAAACTGCCCAAAAAGATCACCGCCGGCCAGATCGCGCTGCGCGCCTGCCTCGGCTATCTCGACTTGCGCTTTCCCGGCAAGTGGGAACGCGGCCACTCAAGGCTGAGGCGCTGGACGAAACGCTTCGACGAGAAATTTCCCGAACTGGCGAGCCGCGCACCCCACTGAAACTGCCGGGCAAAGAAAAAGGCCGGGCACAATCGACCCGGCCTTTCCATGCTTTTTCGATCTACGATCAGAACTGGATACCGATACCGGCTTCGATCGTGTTCGTACGGTCGCGCACGCCCGACTTGACGCCGCCGACATTGAAGTCGTGGTTGCCATAGTCGGTATAACGGTACTCGACGCGGGCGAAGACCTTGTCGGTAAGCTTGGCGTCGATACCGGCGCCGGCCGTCCAGCCGATCACGCCATTGGCATCGGTGCTGACCGGCGTTTCTATCTTGAGGCGCTTGGCAGCCGCACCGGCCGTACCATAAACGAGGATACGGTCGTTCGGAGCGTAGCCGGCGCGGCCGCGCAACGACCCGTCGACACTGCTCTTGGACTTGATGCCGTTGCGGGAACCCGACGAACCGTCATAGCCGACGTCGCCTTCGAGGCCGTATACGAAGTTGCCGCTCTGCCAGTTGAAGCCGCCGAAACCGCGGCCATGGAAGCCCTTGGTATGGATGCCGGTGCCCTGCGTTTTGGTGCGACCGGCGATAGCGCCACCGGCCTGGATACCCGCATAGGGACCCGCCCAGTTGGACGCAGCCTGCTCGACGATCGGCGCCGGGGCGGGCGGTGCCTCGCTGATGGCATCCGCCGCAAAGGCGGAAGTGACACCAACAAGCGCGGTGGCGGCGACAGCGGCCGCGAGAGGCTTCATGATCTTGCTTGCTCTAACGTTCATTTCTTTTCAACTCCTGCCAAGGAAGGCCAAACACAACGCACCCTCCAATTTGGACACCCAGCGCCGCTCGGGAGGAAACGGCCGGAATTGCCTCCCTGCCTATGTCGTGCCGAAATGCGGCCGAAGCGCACCGCAAACGTGAAAATTCATGGACGCAAAGGAGGCGGAAAATTGACGTTGCATATTCGCAACAGAAGCGAGGATGCCCCGCCAACACGCTGTTTTTATTTAGTTGGAACTCAAACTTTCGTGCCTTTCCCCTCCCGGTCGGCCAGGAAATCGCCGAGCGCTGGCCGAATGGGCGGCGATTGCGCTAAATAGAGAGAAACATGGCAAAAAACCTCAAGACAGCTTTGGTCACCGGCGGCGCCAGACGGATCGGAAAAGCGATCGTCAGCGACCTTTCCGCAGCCGGTTTTGCCGTCGCGGTCCACTATCACGGGTCGGGCGAAGACGCGCGGGAATTGGTTAAAAACCTTAACGATAGGGGCGGAAAGGTGGCGATCGTGCGCGCCGACCTGACCGACATCGGCGCCGTCGGAGGATTATTGGACGATGCCGCCTCGGCGATCGGGCCGATCGGGCTCCTCGTCAACAACGCCTCCGTCTTCGAGCCGGATGAACTGGGCGATTTCACCTGGGAGCACTGGGACCGGCATTTCGCCGTCCATCTGAAAGCGCCTGTCGAACTTTCCAGGCGCTTCGCCGAGGCCCTGCCCCAAGGCGAAGACGGGCTTGTTGTCAACATGATCGACCAGCGTGTCTGGAAACTCTCGCCGCGAACCTTTAGCTATACATTGTCGAAATCGGCGCTGTGGACGGCGACGCAGACGATGGCGCAGGCGCTGGCGCCGCGCATCCGGGTCAACGCGATCGGCCCCGGCCCATCGTTGCAGGGCGAGCGTCAGTCGGAGGCGGATTTCGATGCGCAGATCGAGGCGGTGCTGCTCCGGCGCGGACCGGAACTCTCCGAATTCGGCGCGACCATACGTTATCTGTGGGATACGCCCTCGATCACCGGCCAGATGATCGCGCTCGACGGCGGCCAGCATCTTGGCTGGCAGACGCCGGATGTGACGGGAATTCGGGAATGAACGGCTCAACACCTTCGGGCAAGGACATGACGGCGGCCGATGCGGCATCGTCTGGCGCCGGCGAAGACCTTGCCTATCTCGCCGATGATCCGGCCGAGGACGAAGAAGAGGTTTCGGCCTCTCCCGAAGCCGCTACACGGCCGGAACTGGAAATCACGTGGGATACGGCCGGCAAGGAACGCGAGGAAGGCACGATCGGCGCCGAGCTCATCCAGGCGCTCGTCAAGCGACTGCCGAACAAGCCCGGCGTCTACCGGATGATGAACGCGGCCGGCGACGTTCTCTATGTCGGCAAGGCGCGCAGCCTGAAGAAGCGCGTGACCAACTACGCGCAGGGCCGCTTCCATACAAACCGCATCGGCCGCATGGTGGCGCAGACGGCGGCGATGGAATTCGTCGTCACGCGCACCGAGACCGAGGCGCTGCTGCTCGAGGCCAACCTCATCAAGAGGCTGAGGCCGCGCTTCAACGTGCTTTTGCGCGACGACAAGTCGTTCCCCTACATCCTCATCACCGGCGACCACCGGGCGCCGGGCATCTTCAAGCATCGCGGCGCGCATTCCCGGAAGGGCGATTATTTCGGGCCGTTCGCGTCCGCCGGCGCAGTCGGCCGGACGATCAATTCGCTGCAGAAGGCATTCCTTCTCAGAAGCTGTACCGATTCGGTATTCGAGACACGAACGCGCCCCTGCCTGCTCCACCAGATCAAGCGCTGCTCGGCCCCGTGCACGAACGAGATAAGCCCCGAGGGCTATTTGGATCTGGTTGCCGAGGCGAAAAGCTTCCTCTCCGGCCGCAGCCAGAAGGTGAAGGGCGAAATCTCGGCCACCATGCAGCACGCCTCCGACGCGCTTGACTTCGAAACCGCCGCCATCCTGCGCGACCGGCTGGCGGCGCTCAGCCATGTCCAGAGCCATCAGGCCATCAATCCGCAGACACTCGAGGAGGCCGACGTCTTCGCCGTCCATCAGGAAGGCGGCCAGACCTGCATCGAGGTCTTCTTCTTCCGCACCGGGCAGAACTGGGGCAACCGCTCCTATTTCCCGAAGGCCGACCCGTCGCTCGAGCCGGCGGAAGTGCTCGGCGCCTTCCTGACGCAGTTCTACGACGACAAGCCGGTGCCCAGATGCATCCTTCTCTCGCACGCCGTCGAGGACCAGCAACTGCTCGCCGACGCGCTTTCGATCAAGGCGGCGCGAAGGGTCGCCGTCGCGGTCCCGAAGCGCGGCGAGCGCAAGGAACTGACCGACCACGCGAAACAGAACGCGCGCGAGGCGCTGGGGCGCAGACTGGCTGAAACCTCCTCGCAGGCGCGCCTGCTCAAGGGTCTGGCGGAGACTTTCCAACTGGAACGGACGCCAAGGCGCATCGAGATCTACGACAATTCCCACATCATGGGCACCAATGCGGTAGGCGCCATGGTCGTCGCCGGCCCCGAGGGGTTCGTCAAGAACCAGTACCGCAAGTTCAACATCCGCTCCGAGACGATCACGCCGGGCGACGATTTCGGCATGATGCGCGAGGTGATGGAGCGGCGGTTCTCACGCCTCCTCAAGGAAGACGGGTTGCCGGGCGCCGAGATCCCCGAGGAGAGCGACGACGAGATCGTCACAGAGACAAGTTTTCCCGCATGGCCGGACGTGATCCTGATCGACGGCGGCAAGGGGCAGCTTTCGGCGGTCAACACCATCCTCGGCAATCTCGGCGTGACTGGCTTCGTCACGGTCATCGGCATCGCCAAGGGCGTCGACCGCGACGCCGGCCGCGAGCGTTTTTTCATGGAGGGCCGAGACGCGTTCTCGCTACCTGTCCGCGATCCGGTGCTCTATTTCATTCAGCGGCTTCGCGACGAGGCGCACCGCTTCGCCATCGGCTCGCACCGGGCGCGGCGAAAAAAAGAGTTGGTCAGGAACCCGCTCGATGAGATCGGCGGCATCGGCCCCGGCCGCAAGCGCGCGCTTCTGCATCATTTCGGCACGGCAAAGGCGGTCAGCCGCGCCGCCGTTGCCGATATCATGGCCGTTTCCGGCATCTCGGAGGCGATGGCCCGCCAGATATATGGTCACTTCCACGAAAAGGGCTAAATAGAAAGCGAGAAAGCGTAAGTGAGCTTCATTGAGAGAACCGTTGACCCGGGAGGGAAATATCTGATTTGACTGCTGAGGCAACAACGAGTCGCGGGAATATGCGCCGGCGCGCCTTCAATCTCCCCAATCTGCTGACCTATGGCCGCATATTGGCGGTTCCGCTTATCCTCCTGTGCTTCTATCTGGAGGGGCGGACGCACCCGACCGATTTTGCCCGCTGGACCGCGCTAGCCATCTACATCATCGCCAGCATCACCGACTATCTGGACGGCTATTTGGCGCGGATATGGGAGCAGACGTCGAATATCGGCCGGATGCTCGACCCGATCGCCGACAAGCTCCTGGTATCGGCGGTGCTGCTGCTTCTCGCCCATAACGGCACAATCGACAAATATTCGCTGTGGGCGGCCATCATCATCCTATGCCGCGAAATCCTGGTCTCCGGCCTGCGCGAATATCTGGCCGGGCTGAAGGTTTCCGTGCCGGTCACCCGTCTCGCCAAGTGGAAGACCACGGTACAGATGGTTTCGCTCGGCTTCCTCATCGCCGGCCCCGCCGGCGACAAGGTTCTGGCGTATACGACCGAGATCGGCATCGTGCTCCTGTGGATAGCGGCCATCATCACGCTCTATACGGGCTACGATTATTTCCGGGCTGGGCTGAAGCATGTCATCGATGA